>NZ_JACJIQ010000002.1:0-456235 GCF_014138425.1 Rufibacter ruber | reverse complement strand
TTGAGCCCCCACGGACGCCGCCCGCGGCGGGCGCTGAGACAGAACCCGCCTCAGCCTCAGCCAGTTCCCCACTGGAAGTTTTTTCCTGAAAAATTGTCTCCCCGCCTGCTCTGCAGTGCAGGAAGCTGCCCGCCTCTGGGTTTCCCGGCTGACGGCGCCATGCCTTTACAATCTATATTGTGGCAATTTGACGCTTTACATGGGGATTTACAGCTATATCAGTTTAACAGAAAGGTCTGTGAGCTTAAGCTCTACTGCGTCACCCAAGTAGTGATGCGTACCTACCTTTTGTGGCAATCCGCTTTTATCTCTCTATAAGAGGAGTTTCGCCTCCTACTTTTACAGATCATTTCTCTTCTTTATAATGGAGGGATAGTTTGCTAACTGCTTTACTATATCGCAACTTCTACTATCTCTTACCTTATCACAAGAAAGTGGCTTTAATTATTAGGTTGGATTCAGCTTCTCCCGCACGCTTGCAGAATGATGGTTCACTCTCTTTCTTCCGTCTGCTTCTTCTCTCTATATATTGAGCACACTACCTATATATATATATATATATATATAAGAGCGAGCCCTCATGCTTTACCAGGACACTACCTCTACTATTATATAGAGGTAGATTATATATAGAGAGGTAGACTAGTAATTCATCTACATATATAGACTACGGTGTTAGCGTTTCCTGTTTTTGAGCTGTTTTTCAAAAATCAGCTCAAAAACAGGAAACGCTATTCTTACGGCTAAGCTCCTTCTGCCAATTCATTTGCCCCACCACTCCTTATAAATAGAACAGCTCCGTTTTCTTTTGTAAATATTTTTTAGAAGCCCGTAGGGGAAACCTTGCTAAGCTCTGTCTGGAATACAGGGCAACGGCTACAGGTTGCAAATATAGAGGTATTCCTTCTGCTGTTTTCATAGCTGTACGCCCTACACAAACCATACTACTTCTGAACCCTTATTCTTTTCAGCTCACTCAACCTATGAAAAAATTAGCGATTCTGGTGGCAGCCATTTTCTCTGCCGCTTTGGCCCAAGCACAGTCAGGGGTACAGCTTGGTTTGAAAGCTGGTTTCAGCTATAGCACGTTCACCGGCGAAGAGTCTTCAGACGAAGAAGACATGGGGGTAGGCTTTAAGAAAAAGTATACGCCGGGCTTTCATGCTGGTGTTTATGCTAACTTCAAAATCACTGACAATTTCTTTATTCGGCCAGAGGCGCTGTACTCCATGAAAGGCTCCAGGTTATCTTTCATGTTTCCTGATCTTTCTACTATTGACTTAGGAGATTGGGGAGACCCTTCTGACTGGGAAAATGGAGGCTTTGGTTTCATATTCGAAATGAAGAAGTACCATGCAAAAATGACGCTGCACTACCTTGATGTTCCCGTAATGGCCCGCTACCAGTCTGGCAACTTGTTTGTAGAAGCCGGCCCCACTGTTTCTTACCTGGTCAAGTCTAAAATAGATATGCGTGAGTTTGAAGAGGCCATGGATTTCTGGGCCGAAGAAGAGGGAGATGTAAAAGAAGAAGTCATTAGCAGCGAAGATGACCTGAGAAAAATTGACCTAGGATATGCCCTGGGCGCCGGCTACCAGTTCAGCAATGGCCTGGAGTTAGGCTTACGATATAACGGCGGGTTTACCACCGTCTTCAAAGACGATGAGTCTAAGCTAAAGAACTCAGTTTTTCAGCTGTCATTGGCTTACAGTTTTGGTGCTAAATAAATTCACCTGGCCAAGGATGTTTATTTTAAACCTGTACTTAACTTACAACCATCAATCAAAAACAATTAACCAATTTTCTATTTTTTAAACCCTCAAAACCTTTATGAAAAAGCTATTATTATTTGTTGCCGCATTTTTCACTTTTTCTTTTGCCCAAGCACAAGATGGACTGAAACTAGGCTTGAAAGCTGGGGTGAACCTAAGCAATTTTGCCGGTGACGGTGCTGATGCAGATTATAAATTCGGTGGCCATGGTGGTCTGTTCGCCAATTTCGGGATTTCAGAAATGGTGTCAATTCAACCCGAGTTACTTTTCACTATGAAAGGTGCGCAGGAAAAGGAAGGTGACATTACTACTAAAGTAAAACTAAACTACATTGATGTACCAGTACTAGCACACATTAATGCTGATGGCCTATTTTTTGAATTAGGCCCAACTTTATCGTTTAACGTCTCTTCAAAAGTGACAATGAACGATGAAGACGGAAATGAAATTTCTGGAGATTTTGATGGAGTAAATTCAGTTGACTTTGGGTATGCCGCAGGTATAGGCTATCAGCTACAGAATGGCATCAGCATTGGCCTTCGTTACAATGGCGGGTTGTCTGATATTGCAGAAAATTCAAAAACCAGAAATTCTAACTTCTTATTATCTGTAGGTTACACATTTACCAGATAATCCGTCTTTTCTTATAAACAAAAAGGGCTCCCACACAAATGGGAGCCTTTTTTGTTACCCTCCAAGTAAGGGTATCTCCTTTACTTTAACAAGTAAAATAAATAGAAATTTATCTTTTTCTAAGTCAACACCTTATCTGAACAACATCTGTTTCTTAGCTGCAATACCTATGCAGAACAAGAACCTTTCTAGCTATAGCCGTATATAGGGTTGTTTTAAACGCCATATAATAAATGGCAATGTTTTACATTACCAAATGAAACAATGAAAAAGATTGTATTATTCATAGCAGCTGCTTTTTCTATCAGCTTTGCTCAAGCACAAAACGGGCCTAGAGTTGGGATCAAAGCCGGGGTAAGCTACTCTAATCTCTCAGGTGATCTGGACAACCAGGACATCTATGACAACAAGTTTGGGTTTACAGGTGGCCTTACCGCTAACTTTCCCCTCACCAGTGACGGCTTCCTGTCTATTCAGCCAGAGCTCCTTTATACTCAAAAGGGATATCAGTACAGTGATGAAAAGTTCAGTAGGGCTGGAGTTGATTATAAGTACAAAGGTGATGTAAACTTCAACTACCTGGAGCTCCCTGTGCTACTTAGAGTAAATGCCGGAGGTTTGTTCTTTGAAGGCGGGCCTCAGCTGTCTTACCTGTTAGGGGTAAGAAACAACACGGAGATCCAGGTTGGCGGCAATAAGTATGAAGATAAAGACGTAATTGACAAAGACGATCTTTCTGAGCTGGAAATTGGCTATGCGGCCGGTATTGGCTACCAGTTGCAGAATGGCCTCAGCATAGGCTTACGTTACAACGGCAGCATCAACAGTCTGGCCAAAGAAGATAAGGATGAGTTGACCAACGCTCGCCATTCAGCCTTCTTATTAACGGTTGGCTTCCTTCTTCCCAGCGGAAGATAAGGCACCGTTCATTTTGCACCCATTATTCTGGAGGCCGCTCATGGAGCGGCCTCTTTTTTTTAGCGGTGCAGTCAACCCCAGGGGCAGGCCGCTGTTTTCTGAAAAACAGCCCAAAAACAGCAAATTCCCAAAACCAGCTGTTCCCAAATAAGCCCCCCTCATATAGAGGCATTTACAAAAGAACAAAACCAAATAAATAGCAGCCACACCTCTCTTTTGTAAAAACAGGCACAGTCTTTGAAATAAAGTTCCCACCAATGGAACTAATTTAACTCATAACATTATGAAAAAGCTATTCATCTTAGTGGCCGCCGTAGTAGCGTCTTATGCCGCACAGGCGCAATCAAGTTTCGGGATAAAAGGAGGCGTGAATTACTCCAACCTTTCTGGTGATTTAAAAGAGGAGTCACGTTTTAACAATAAGCTGGGCTTTCATGCCGGCCTATACCTGAATGCGCCTATTGTGGGCGACTTCTTCTCTATTCAGCCCGAAGTGCTTTACTCAAACAAAGGGTTCAAGTATGATGACAAAGTCATTGCCACGCCGCTGGGCGAAACCCGCTATGAAGGCTCCGCCAACTTCAACTACATAGATATTCCGGTGTTGGCCCGTGTCAAAGCCGGCCCGCTTTTCTTTGAGGCGGGTCCGCAGGCATCTTACCTGCTCAGCATCAATGACAAGACCAAGAAATATATTGACGGCGAACTGGTCACCAGTGAAACCAGCACCAAGAGCAAAGACAACTACTCAGATTTTGAAATTGGTTATGCCGCAGGCGTGGGTTTTGCCACCTCCGGCGGAATCACCCTGGGCTTGCGCTACAACGGCGCCTTCACTGACTTCACAGAAAAAGTGAACATGAACAATGAAGACTTCAAAGACGCCCGCCATTCTTTGTTTCAGCTATCTGTGGGGTTCCCTATCAGCAGATAGAGCTGGCCCACGCCCACAGGTAATAAAAAACCCCGTTGCCCAAAGAGCAACGGGGTTTCTGTTTTAAGGCTGTTTTTCTGAAAACAGCCTTAAAACAGAAACTACGCCTGCGCCTGGTGCAGCTGCGCAAAGTGCTGGTAGAACCTGGGAATGGTTTCTATACCTTTCATGAAGTTGAAAATGCCATAGTGCTCATTGGGCGAGTGAATGGCATCAGAGTCCAGCCCGAAGCCCATCAGCACCGTATCCAGCCCCAGCTCAGACTTGAACATGGCCACAATAGGAATACTGCCCCCGCTGCGCACCGGCACCGGCTTTTTGCCAAACGTATCTTCCATGGCCTTGGCCGCCGCCTGGTATCCCGCCGACGTGGTAGGCGTCACCACCGGTTCTCCGCCATGGTGCGGTTTCACCACTACTTTCACGCTAGGCGGGGCAATAGACTCAAAATGCTTCTGAAACAATGCACTGATCTCCTCATGGCTCTGGTGCGGCACCAGGCGCATAGAAATCTTGGCATACGCTTTAGACGGAATCACCGTCTTGGCTCCCTCACCCGTGTACCCGCCCCAGATACCGTTCACATCCAGGGTTGGTCTAATAGAATTGCGCTCCATGGTCACATAGCCTTCCTCGCCGTGCACATCAGGCAAATCAAGGGCTTTTTTATAAGCCTCCAGGCTGAACGGCGCCCGCGCCATCTCGGCCCGCTCCTCCTGGCTCAGTTCCTCTACGTCATCATAGAAACCGGGAATGGTGATGTGGTTGTTCTCATCATGCAAGGAGGCAATCATCTTGCAGAGAATGTTGATGGGGTTGGCCACCGCCCCGCCGTACAGCCCGGAGTGCAGATCCCGGTTGGGCCCTGTCACCTCCACCTCATGGTAGCTGAGGCCACGCAGGCCGGTAGTGACAGACGGGATGTCATTGGCCAGCATACCCGTGTCTGAGATCACAATCACATCGGCTTTCAGCCGATCTTTGTTCTCTTTCACAAAAGTGGCCAGGTTCACAGAGCCTACTTCCTCTTCGCCCTCAATCATGAACTTCACGTTGCACGGCAGCGCCTGGTGCTGCATCATGGCCTCAAAAGCTTTCACGTGCATATAGGTCTGGCCTTTGTCATCACAGGCCCCGCGGGCATAGATTTTTTCATCTTTGATCACCGGCTCAAACGGCGGCGAGTCCCACAGTTCATAGGGGTCAGCGGGCTGCACGTCATAGTGGCCGTACACCAGAACCGTGGGCAGTGCGGGGTCTATGATTTTTTCGGCATACACAATGGGGTTGCCGGCGGTCTCAAACAACTGGGCGTTTTCAGCTCCGGCCTGCGCCAGCTTCTCCCTCAGGAAGTCAGCGGCTTTTAGTACATCGCCTTTAAAAGCGGGGTCAGCACTCACAGACGGGATACGCAGCAGGTCCAGCAGTTCCTGAATGAAACGGTCTTTATTCTCTTCTATGTAAGCGTTCATAGCAGATGGTTTGGTGAGAGGTGTGTAGAATAAAAAAGCCACCCTGAGCAGGAATGGCTTCTGTTGAAACATTTATTTTTTGCCGAAGAGGTAAATCTTGCTTTCCACGCCCTGCAGCAGACGGGTAATGTTCTTGCGGTGCGTCCAGATTACCATTAGGGCAATTAAGATAGCAAAGACAAAGAGCATGGGCTCCTCTGGCCTGAAAGAGGGCAGCAACAGAAGAAGAGGAAAGCAAACGGCCGCGGTCATAGAACTTAACGACACATAGTGGGTGATGAGCAGCACTACCAGAAAGATACCCAGGCAGATCAGGGCGGCCGTCAAATGCACGCCCAGCACCATGCCCATGAGCGTGGCCACGCCCTTGCCTCCTTTAAAACCCACGTACACCGGAAAGATATGCCCTACCACCGCCACCGCACCCAAGATAATCTTGAACAGGATCAACTGGTCAGGGGTGACAGCCCCCCACTGCACCAGCAGATATGCCAAGGAAGTAGCTGCCCAGCCTTTAAAGATATCTACAGCCATGACCAGCGCCCCGGGTTTTTTGCCCAGCACCCTAAACGTGTTGGTGGCCCCTGCGTTCCCGCTGCCGTGCTGGCGCACGTCAATACCGTAGAACTTTTTGCCTACCCACACGGCCGTAGGCACGGCCCCTATCAGGTAAGCCGCCAAGACAACTCCTGCAATGATCATCCACTCCATAGAACTCTTCTGGTTAACGGTTTGGTTTAGCGGCAGATGATACTGAAACAGCCCGCTGCGCCATAAAATGAGTTTTCAAATATAGGAAAAAGCCTCTACCTACGCCCCTCCTGCTTACGCAGATCCCTTAAAAAGAAAACCCGTTTTTGGCCTGTTTTCTGAAAAACAGGCCAAAAACGGGTTCCTCTGGCTTTCAGTGGAAAGACTAGCCACCAACGGGCGGTCAGTTCCCTACCTGAATATCTGGCGGGGTCTCTTCCTCCTCCTTTTTCTTCTTCTTTTTCTTCTCCTTCTTGCCCTCCTCCGGCTCTGCCACCGGAATGTCTGGGGCCGGGGCTACTTCCTCCTTCTTCTTTTTGTCTTTTTTGCTGTTCTTCTCAGAACCACCCTCAGTGGCCGGGGCAGCTACCGGAATGTCAGCGGCGGGCTGGGTCTCCTCTTTTTTCTTCTTCTCCTTCTTAGACTTTTCAGCCGGTGCTTCCTCTGCCGGAGGGGTGTCAAAGCCGGGAGGCATGGCGTCTGTTGCTTCGTCTTTCTTGTTCTTTTTGCTCTTCTTGGCTTTTTTACCAGAGGCCTCTTCCTCATCTGCTGAGGCAAAGGTGTCAATGGTAGGCTGCACCACTTCTTTTACCGGCCCTTTGCCCAGGTAGGTCTTCCGGAAGTAGTTCACAAACTCCATCTTCTCCACCTGCTCTACCGGGTAGAAGTTATACGAGCCGGAGCCCGGGCCACCTTTTGACTTGTTGGCAATAATGCTGTTGAAATCCCCATCGGCGGCAGTCAGGCCTAACCCTCCCTCATAGAAGTTCAGGTAGTACCAGGAGTAAGGCGTTGGCTCCAGGTACAGAGACACCACATCACCGCTGGCACCGCGCTTGATCTCTATGTACCCGTTCATTTTGGCGTTAATGTCTGTCTTGCCAATGCCCGCCACACTAAGCGGCCCCACGCTGTACCAGGCGTTGGTCTGCGGCGACCACTTCAGTTTCACATCATTGAGCACCAGGGAGTGCACCAGCTTAGATGAAACCTGCGCAAACGGCACATAGGTACTGGCCGTTTTGGCTTTGAAATCTTCTACCCCTTTGTCACCAATGAAGGCGGCCAGCTTGTACGGCAGCGTGGGGCTGTTCAAATCAACCGCCTCAGGTGCTCCCTCTGCGTTCTTAGCCACAATCTTGGCCATGCTCTCAACAGCCTGCGCCGGCACATCAAAGTTAAAGGCCATAAAGGTGTCTAGCTGGTACAGGCTGCTATCTGTACGCCCAGAGCCGCTCCCCGCCACCTGCAGGTCAAAGCCTTTTACCGGCTCAATCAACTTGAACTTGCCCTCATAGGTCACCTCTTTGGTGGCATCATTGTATTTGAGCACGTTACCGGTGTACGAATTGCCGTAGGCCCGGCCTTCATCTCCCAGCTTGAATTTCTTTTCTTCTTTGTTGAAAGAGAGCAAACCTTCTACCTCAAACACGTCCAGGTCAGTGTCATCTTGCTTCTTGGTCACAAAGGTGTTGTAGATCTTGCCGGTGGCGGTGCTTACGTGAATACCGGTTTTTAACGGGGTACCGTCTGCCAGCTTAGGATCTTTGATCTCCAACCGCACGTCTTCCGGGTTCAGGCCATCACGTTTGTACGGAAACCAGTCAGAGCTTTCATTGCCGCTGAACAGCAGCTTGGCGTGCCCGTCAAAGTTCAGCAGCTTCTGGTTAGACATCAATTTGATTTCACCGTAGTACCGCACGTTGGGCAAGATGAACAGGGTGTCTGTCTCTTTCACCGTGGCTGAGGCCAGGAAATACGGCGTGGCGGCCTCTCCTTTTTTCTCAGCTTTCTTGTCTTGCGCAGGCTGGTTCCAGGCAAAGTTGTCAAACTTGATGTTGTAGGCCTCTGAGGCTGAGTTGGTGAACTTGTAGATGGCGTTTCCGGTCAGGCCGAACGCATTGTCAAGATGCACTTCGCCGCGCACCATCTGGTGGTGCTTCTGCACGGAGTCCATGGCAATGCCCGCGTTCTGGAAGGTCTTTAGTTTGGCATCCTTTAAAATATGCACCTGGTTGCTGTCTGGGATTAGGTAGCTGTCCCCCACCGGAATATAAGGTACGCCTGAGGCTACCAGAGTGAAATCACTCAAATCATACACCGCCCCGGTAGCTTTGAACCGCAAGGAATCAGGCCCAGATTTCATGGAGTAGAAGTAGGAGGTGTTGAGGTCTTCGTTTCCGCTGGAAAGGGTAAGTTTCTTGGTTTTGAAATCCCAACGGCCACCCCCCAGCGAAGACTTGTACTGGGCCAGCGGGAAGACAGTGCTGGCAAAGCCTTTCCGCTCTGGCGCATACTGGGCATAGCCGTCATCCAGGTAAAAGTCCAGGAACACGTCATAGGTGGTGAGCGCCGGCACTTTTTTGTCTGAAGAATTCACCTCCATAGAAGCCCGGTTCCCGTGAATCAGCCCCTTCTTGAACATAAAGAGCGGTGATTTAATGGCCACCTCCTTGCTTTCGGCCACGCCGTCACCAAACAGCGCAGACGGGGTAAAGCCCAGCATCCCTTTATAGGTAAAGCGGTCATTGAACATGCTCATGAGCTCTTTGCCTTTAGAATGCACTTCCAGCGTATCACGGTACGGCCACCAGTCCATTCTGAAGCTCTTGAACGACCCGCTTGGATAGGACCCCTGCGCCACAGAACCTGCCTTGAAACTACCTTTGGTTCCCACCTCGGTCACGGCTGAGTCTACAAAGAACACAAACCCCGGCGAATGCATGGTGGCGGTTTGGTAGGTAAGAACCCCTTTGCCGCGCAGGCCTTTGGTGTTCATGGTAACAGTGTCATTGAAGTGGCCCTTGCCGCCATACACGGCAAAGCCATTCTTGGGCACCACATACTCAAAGCCCAGCGCACCGTCTGGCTGAATAGAAAGTTTAGTATCAAACGGGGGGAAGATACCGCCCGAATAGAAGGTACCGTTAAAGCCAATGGCACTTTTGGCGCTGGTGATGCTGTCAATCTTAAACGGCGGTATGCTGAAATACACACTGGTATCATACACGCCGCCCAGAATCTCAGGCTTGTTAAAGTAGACCGTAGCCCCAGAAACCGCATCTAATGAAGGGTATCCCGGCACTTTTTTACGCCCTGATTTATTGTCTGGCCTATTCAGGTACAATTTGGCCTTCCCTTGTCCGCCGCGGTTTACCAGGGTAAAAGGCGTTTCCTTTACTTTCCCGTCTTTGTCTTTTGACTGGGTGGTCAATACAGTTGAATCAATCTTAGCCAGGTCTACAAAGAAGCCGTCATAGTCAAACACGAACTCCTGCCCCTTAAAGGTGAAGTTGGCTGACTTGACCCGGCCGTTGAACAGGATATTCCGGTTCTTTTGGATCCTGACGATCTGGCTGTCTGGCTCAGCAATGACAGAGGAGTCACCAGTAAAGGCAAATTTCTTTACCCCTCTCAGCAGCAGCTCCCCGGTAGTCATGTCAAGGGTGGCGTTTTTACCGGCCGGCGACAAGGCGTTCAGGTGAATGTAGTCATAGTCTCTCTTGTCACGGGAGGCATCTACGTGGTGGTACGCCTTCTCTTTCAGGTACACGTAGCCCGTGCTGGGATCATAGTCTACATAGTTGCCCTGCACCAGGGTGGTGAGGGCGTTGTGCAGGGTCTCAGGCCTGATTTTAGTCTCTTCTGCCATCTCCAGCATGTAGAAAGAGCGCTTGCCCAATTTAGTGCCGTAGCCCACCACCGCATACAGCGGATGGAAGTTGGAGATGGTTTTGATCTGCTGGAAACGGGTCTCTGTAAAATATTCTTTAGAGTTCACCTGCGCCGGCACCTGGTTTTTAGCCGTTAGAATGGCAAAGTCAATCTGGGGCTTCTGAATGTTCCAGACTGCCATGTCAGTGGCCAACTCTACCTGGTTGTATGAGTGGTAATAGGGGGTAGTCTTGTAGACCCCGTCTGCGTTGAGCAGCACCAGGCGTTTGGCGTCTTTGTTGTACTTGAACTTAACGCCCGGGTGGGTGATGGAATCCTGCCCCTGCAGGAGGGTGATAGACGTCACGGGCGCGGTGATGAGGCTGTCACTGATGGTGTAGTTGCGGGAGGAGGCCCTGAATTTCTTCTCAGCACCGTCCAGCACCCAGATGGTAGACGGGCTTCCGTCTAAGGCGGCACTCATGAGCGTGCTCCCGCTCAAAGACATACCGCCCGTGTACTGAATGTCTGCGCCAAACCGCTTGATTTTGGCATCATTGGTATGGGAAATAAACCGCGGATACGCTTTCTCGCCTTTGGCATTGGGCCGAACCATCTTGTACTCCAGGTTTCCCCTGATGCTGTTGTCCAACACCGCCGGGAAAGTAAGGGTCACGTCTTCGGCTTTGAAGCCGGCTTTGCTCACATCAATGGCTAATCCTTTAAACTCTGCCGTGGCATCACCGCCTAACGTGTTCCAGACATATTTCCCGCCCTGGCCCACAAACAGTTTGCCGTCTAAAGACATGGCCCCGGAGGTACCTTTGATGGTCACCGAGTCAAACGGGGTGGTAAAAAACAGATCTGCCCCGTTTAACACCACCACCGGCCCCGCCAACACCGGTAGCGGATCTGCCATGTACTCAAACTTTGGCACCACTGGGGCCGCCTCTTCTTTGGGAATGGGCGTACCTGTGGGCTTGGCCGGTGCTTTCTCTTTTGTGGGCGTGGCAGCTTTGGCAGACTTGCTGGCCGTGGTCTTTTTAGGAACGGTTTTCTTCTTAGGCTTTTCCCACGCCGCCCACGGGTCGTCTTCGGCGGCTACTGCTTTGGGGGCTTCCCAGTCATCCCAAGGGTCGGCTTTTTTGGGAGCCGCTTTTTTGGGTGCTGTTTTAGCAGCCGCGGGTTTTGCAGCCGCAGGTTTCTCTGGGGCCGGCGCTTCTTTCGCAACCTCAGGCTCCTCGCCCCAGCCGGCACCGGCGGCCCCGGCAATAGCGGTCCCGTCGCGGTATTCAAAGGCAAAGCTGCCGCCCAGCACCCGCAACCCGTTGGTTGGACCCTTAAACAGGGTTTTGGAATCCAGGAACTGGTGGGCATTGGTCAGAAACTTCTCATACACTTTGGCATCCTGCTTTTGCAGGGTCTGCTCAGTCACGTTCAGGAACTGGTCCAAAGCACCTCCCGTGTACTGGTGCACATTTACGCCACTGGCCAGCGCCCCAAAGAAATGCTCAAAATGCGGACGGGACTTCAGTTTCCTCTTCAGCATTTGCTGAGTCAGGTCCATCACCTTGGCTTTCTGGGAGGCACTTACCTTGCCGCTGTTCCAGGCGGTTTCCAGACCGTTGGCTACCTGTATGGCGGCCTCATTCTTGGTGCCGGCCATCATGGCCTTCACGTCTGTAATAAACTGCTGCTGATCCTCTGCGGCTATCTTATAGCTCTGGGCAAACCCTGCACCCCAACCCAGCAAGAGAAATAAGAATAGAGTAAAGTGCTTCATATGTTGTAAGATACCGTTTATCAGGCGTTTTTTCTAAAAACCGCTGAAACCCAGTTGTTTTTGGTTCGCATGCTTTCAAACGCAAGCCCCTGCTCCTCGGCTTTCGCCTGAATGGCAGGGAGGTCTTCTGTGTAAAAGCCGCTCAGCACCAGGGGCCCTTGCGGCAGCAGCAGACGGCTGTACTCAGGCATGTCTTCCAGCAGCACATTGCGGTTGATGTTCGCCAGCACCAGGTCAAAGGGGGCTTCAGCGGCCAAGACCGCGGCATCACCTAATTTCACCTCCAGGGTAGAGCAGCCATTCCGCGCCGCGTTTTCTTTGGCGTTCTCTACCGTCCAGTCTTCAATGTCAACAGCCAAAACATTTTGCGCGCCCAGCTGTTCTGCCATGATGGCCAGGATACCTGTGCCGCACCCCATGTCTAATACGCGCTTGCCTACGTGATTCAGGGTTAATTGGTTCTCAATCATGAGCGTGGTGGTCTCATGGTGCCCGGTGCCGAAAGACATTTTTGGGGTAATTACCACGTCATAGGTGACTCCCTCTGGTTTAGGGTGAAAATCTGCCCGCACGCTCACCTGCCCTGAAATCAGCAACGGCTCAAAGTTCTTCTCCCACTCCTCGTTCCAGTTCTGCTTGGCAATGGTTTTCACCTCATAGGGGAACGCACCGGCAAACTTATACCGCTCCAGCACCTCCTGCACGGCTTCTTCTGAGAACTGGTCTTCATAAATGTAGGCCTGAAACCCGGTGTCAGTCTCCTGAAAGGTGTCAAACCCCAGCTCGCCCAGTTCTGCAATGAGAATGTCTGCGTAGTCTGGGGCGGCGGTAACGGTAACTTCAATAAAATCCATAGGTGAAAGAATGAAGAAGCCACCTGGTCTGGCAGATGGCTCCAAGTTTAAATTGAACGAAATTACAGAAGAAGAAGTACGTTTTAGGCCTATTTTCTGAAAAAGAGGCCTAAAACGTAAGTGCATGGCGGGAGATGGCAATAGATTCAGCAGAAATCAGGGGGAGCGTATGCTGGAAAAAACTCTCAGGGGGAGAGTATTGCCGTTTAGGCAACTGTGAATTCTTAGACCCTGTGTCCATTTGTCTTTTGCGCTGCAAACGGGCCTCAATAGAACCTGCCCTCGCGGTTGCCTCGCCCCATAACGCTGCTACGCCGCACTAAAAACGGGATAGAAGAACCTTTTGCTCCCCGTTCTCGCCTGCAAAAGCAAAAAGTAAAGAAGCTCTTAAATGAAAGCTGTTTTAGGCCTGTTTTTCAGAAAACAGGTCCAAAACAGCTTTCATCACTTACTCACCGTCTTCATCTGGCAGAATCTCCACGTCCTGTACCAGCACCAGCTTCTCTATTTCCCTACCTCTGGGGGTGTTGGCAAGTCCGCCCAGGGCGGTTTCTTTGTACTTGGTTTCCATGCTCTGGCCCACTTCACCCAAGGCCAGCACACACTGGTCTACCGGAATCACCGGGTTCACCCCGGCAATGGCAATCTGGGCGCTGGAGAAGGCAATGGCGGCGGCACTGGCGTTGCGCACAATGCACGGCACCTCCACCAGTCCCGCCACCGGGTCACAGATCAAACCCAGCATGCACTGAATGGTAATGGCCACGGCGGCAAAAGTCTGCTCAACCGTACCGCCCAGGCAATAGACAATGGCCCCGGCCCCCATGGCAGCCGCACTGCCGGTTTCGGCCTGGCAACCGCCCACGGCTCCGGCCAAAGAAGCGTTCTGCTCAATGATCAAAGCAATACCGGCGGCTACCAGCAGACCTTCATGAATTTTCCGGTCATCCAGTGTATGCAGGTCCTGAATGGTGGTGAGGATACCGGGCAGAATGCCTGAAGCCCCCGCGGTAGGCGCCGCTACCACCCGGCCCATGCAGGAATTCACCTCCTTGGCCCCCAGGGCGCGGCTGATCAACTGCTGAAACTCTGGTGACAGCACGGTCACCGGGGCCGCGGCTACTTTCTTGGCGCCGTTGTTCACCATGCCGGAGCGGGAGGTCATGTCTTGGGTGAGGCCGGTTTGCACGGCGTCACGCATAACTTCATAGGCGCGGGCCAGGCCAGCCCATATTTCTTCCTCCGTGCGCCCCTTCTGTTCTATCTCATAGCCCAGCACGGGGCGGTACAGCGGTTCCCCCGTTGCGGTGCAGTGCTGTTCCCAGCTCCTGAAATCATTAAAGAGCAATGCCATCTTGTTTATACGAATGTTAGTTTTAGCAATAGGCGCACCAAGGTGCCCCTCTGGTTCTTCCTTACGCGTTTAAGGTTGCGCAGGAGCAATTAACCTTTAAATTTACAGGAAAGATCTGGGCTTCTGCTACACCCTCTCCCCCACCTGATAAAGAAAAAAAACCGGGGTTAGTACCAGCGCCTGTTTCTGGCTTACTTTTCTGAAAACAGCTCCAAAATGCAACCCATGCTGGCGTCACTGCTTCAACAAGTGCCCTATTTCACCCCAGATGACATTGCCGCCTTTGTGCCGCTGTGGCATAAAAAGGTGACGGTGAGCCGGGGCGATTTCCTGGTCAGGGAGGGGCAGGTGGAGCAGCACCTGTACTTTGTGCTGAGCGGCGCCTTCTGGCTCTATTACCCCACCCCGGCAGAGAACATCTGCGTGGGTTTTGCCTACCCCAACACGCTGGTCACGGCGTTCCCTTCACTGGTGACGCAGCAGCCGTCTACGTACTGCATTCAGGCGCTACGCAAGGCTGAGCTGCTGGCCATCACTAAATCTGATTTTGACACAATTCAGGAAAAACGGCCGGTATTTGGCAAATTCTGGCGGCTGGAGCTGGAGAAGGCACTCATGGGAAAGATGGAGCGCGAGATTGACCTGCAGCTCCTTACTCCTGAGCAGCGGCTGCAACGCTTACTGGCCCGAAGCCCGCACATCTTTCAGCTGGTGCCCCGCAAGTACATTGCCTCGTACCTGCGCATGACCCCAGAGACGCTGAGCCGTATTCTGTAAATCTTGATTCTGGTCAAGGTTTGCCGTTGCCCCGCCCGCTACCTTTGCCCGCAAGAAAACGACAAGCACATATGGACACCTCTACCCTTCTCTCACAGCTCCAGACGCAGGTACAGGCGCTACAAGGCACTGTTTCAACAGAGTTCCTGACATTGGAAGACGCCGCACTCCACTTCAAGCCCCACGCCACCGGCTGGAGCATCTTGGAGTGCCTGGAGCACCTGAACCGCTACAGCCGCTTTTACCTTCCGTATTTAGAAAAAGCCGTGGCGGCCGCTCCCGCGCTTTCTGAGCCCCAGCCCGTGCGGTATTCCTGGCTGGGCAGGAAGTCGCTGGATTTGGTCAACCCCGGCAACGTGAAGAAGCACAAGACGCTTCAACACATGAACCCGCGCCACAGCACTCTTTCCCCAGAGGTCCTTCCTGAGTTTCTGCAACACCAGGAAAAGCTGCTATATCTATTAACCGCTGCAGCCAAAGCCGATCTCAATCAGAAAACCATACCGGTAGAGTTCTTCCGGCTCCTGAAGCTGCGCACCGGCGAGGCTTTCGCGTTTGTGGTTCTGCACCAGCAGCGCCACGTACGGCAGGCCCAGCGGGCACTGGCACAGGTGCCTGTTGGTTTGGTGGCGTGATGGTGTTACAGAACCGCGGTTAAAACCATCACCAAATTTCTCCTTTCAGGGGAACAGGCTCTTCGTATGCAGAAGCCTCTCTGCTTTTAACAGCGGGGCAGCCACTCAGCGTCGGGTAGGTTGGCCGTAGCAGGGAACGCGGTTCTGGGATAACTCCGTCACTGCCGCAAGCGTCTGTTTGTACCTGTTATCAGCTCAGGTCCTGTTTTGGAGCTGTTTTTCTTAAAACAGCTCCAAAACGCAAAACTTATCTGCTCAAGATCACAGAGGCAACCGCACGTCTACCACTTCCCGCTCCCAGGTCTCCAGGTGCACCCGCCAGAGTTCATGGGCGTTGGTGTTGGTAATCCAGAGATACCCTTGGTGCACCAGCACATCATTGGGTTCCTCCAGCCCGGAGACTATGGTTTTGATGCGTTGCCTTTCCAGGTCCAGAAACTTAATCTTCCCGTTGTAAGTGTCTGCCAGAAATAAATTCCCGGCATGCGCGGCAATGCCCAGACAGTGCTGCAGGTAAGCCTCATCAAAATCGCCGTCTTCATCTCCAAACTCAAACAGGCCGCGGCCTATGAGGGTGGTCACGGTGCCTTGGCACAGGTCAACGGCCCGCACGGCGCTGGCCTCTGGGTCTGCCACATAGAGCGTGTGGTTGATAAGGGCGAGCCCGCTGGGTTGATTAAAAGCGGCATCAGGGAGGGGGCCGTCTGCGAGGGCTTCGCGGCCGGTGCCCGCAAAGCGGAAGACTTTCTCAGTGGCCAGGTCCAGACGCAGGAGCTGGTGGTTGCCGGCGCTGGCAATGTAGAGCTGGTCTTCTACCACGGCCAGGTCCCAGGGGCTGTTGGGGTTCACCGGCACACCCACCTGCTCATAGAAGAAATAATAGCTCAACTCCCCGGTTCCGGCAACGGTGGTTACTTGCCGGGTGGCAAGGTTTACTTTTCTGATGGCATTGTTCTTGGCATCTGCCACGTACAGAAACTGGCCGTGCAGCGCCAACCCGTGCGGCTCATTAAATTGGGCTTCGGCGTAGCCGCCGTTGGTGAACCCCTGCCGACCGCTGCCAATGACCGCCACCACCTGCCCCTGAGGTGTGAGCCTGAGCAGGCGGTGGTGCCCGCTGTCTGCGAGGTACAGGTGGCCGGTGTCATCTGCCATGAGTTTAGAGGGAAAGCGTAAAGGGGCTTCTACTGGTTTTTCTTTGATGAAAGGCAGCGGGTCCCGGTTCAAACGATCTCCAAACGTCTGGATCAGTTCCTCCAGATACGGTTTGATAATGTCATAGATCCCTTCGCCTGACTTCTGCCCCACCACCTTGCCGTTGGGGTCAATGAGCACCACCGTTGGCCACGCGTTGACCGCGTACTGCTTCCAGACCTCAAAGTCGGCGTCATTGACCACGGGGTGGGAAATCCCAAATTTAAGGATGGCCTGCCGTATGGCAGCCGTTCGTTTTTCAGCGTCAAACTTGGCTGAGTGCACGCCAATGACCACCAGTTCAGTGGGGTACTCCTGCTCCAGGCGCTTCAGGTCTGGCAGCAGGTGCTGGCAGTTAATACACCCAAAGGTCCAGAAATCCAGCAGTACAACCTTCCCCCTGAAGTCTTTGAGCGTGTAGTCCCGATCTGTGTTGAGCCAGCCGTGGCGGGTGTTGATCTCAGGGGCATTGACGCGTCCGGTAAGCATGCGTTTAAAGTGGTATATGTGTATTCAATTAATCTTTTCAGAAACCAGATAACTAGCAGAATTCTGTCTACCAACTATTGCGTTGAAACCTTATTTTTGTACGGTCCCTTCTTCTATCAAAAACATTCTTTCAGATTTCCTGATTTAATACTCATTTTATATCCTATATGTTCCTGAGCAGGCATTTCATAAGGTTTTCAAAGCAGATTCTTCTAGGGCTGGCTTTCCCATTCCTGCCGTTCTTACCGTGTTGGGGCCAGGAAACTACGGCCAAAGATGATTATACCGTCTCTTACAGACAATTGGGGCCAGACAGTGTGGTGTTCTATTATGAGGCAGGGTGGCACTTAGTGAAACCGCAGTGCGCTGTGACGTACCGCTACACCAGGTTAACCCCAGACGGCTTTTTCACCGGTGCCGTGAAAGACCTCTCCAGAGACAGTGTGGTTACGTTCACCGGCAACTATGAAAACAGGAAGAAAGAGGGCCTGTTTTCAGGTTACCACCATAGAACCGGCCTCCCGGCCTTTAGCGGCCACTATGCAGACAATAAGAGGCAAGGGCTTTGGTATTACTGGTATGAAAACGGGAAGCCACAGATCACCCTAAGGTTTTCCCAGGACTCCCTCTATGTCTTAGAAGCCTGGGACCGGGACGGAAAGCAAACAGTAGCCAATGGAAACGGGACAGTAAAGATTGAGAACTTTGATATCATAGAAGGCAAGGTCAAGAACGGGTTAATGGAGGGCAATTGGCTATACCACAGAAGAGACGGGTACGTCTACTTTCAGGAAAAATTCAAAGAGGGTAAATTTACCAAAGGCACCTCCCCCAGAGACACCTACCAGGACAAGACCCGGTTCAGGTTTTTGCAAGAGCCAGATCAGGTGCTCAAAGGCGAAACATTTCTATTCAGCCCCAATTGTGTAGTGGTCAAGCCCAGGGACAAGCGTGCCATCAAGGTTCCTTGGTATAGGGGCGGGAATGAAAATCTCAACAAAGAAATAGTTGCCCAGATCAGAAACCGGCCCCGCAGTGCAGAAGAAACTCTTTTCACGGGCATTGTCAACATCAATTTTGAGGTGAATACGCAAGGCGAGGTAGTCAACATTCACCCCTCCAACTCCTTTGGCACCCCACCGCCTTCTCTGGTTGAACACCTTAAAAAAATAGTGGCCAGCACTGGAAAATGGCAGCCTGCCCTGGTAGACCAACAGCCCAGCCGGTATTCTATGCAGCTGCATGTCTCCTTTAAAGAAAACAGCTTTTATGCGGAGACAAGGTTTTTCGCCCCACTTGAAGAGGGAAAATAGCATTCTGTTTTAGGGCTACTTTTAGGAAAACAGCCCCAAAACAGCACCTTCCGCAATAGCCCCAGGCAAAACTGCCACACCCGCCGGCAAGCCACCGCCTCTCCCGTAAGAACCGCTCGGCTGTACAACATGCCCGGCCCCGGCGCTTTGTTCCCAAGGCAATGGACCGGCCGCGGGCGGAAGGGGGGGAATCTGCAAAATATGGTGAAGGATAACTAGACCACTGTTTGCGCGTACAAACGGAAGTTCTACTCACCAGACCACGTTTGTTATGACACAGATTCCTACCTTCAATCTCCTTGAGTCACTGCGCCACCTAGCGCTAGTGCCTTGCCTATGGTTCGCCTTACTGCCAGCCCCGGCCCTGGCGCAGGTGACGTCAGACACGCTGCAGACCACGGTGACGTTAACGGAACCAGATACCACCAAGGCCGGGGTGCCTGTCTCTACGCTTGACCCTGCCTTACAGAAAGGGGCGCTGCGCAAAAGGCTTATTGCCCCCGCCATCTTTGTTGGGGTGGGCCTGCTTATGATTGACAACGGCCTGTATGACCGGCAAGACTTCAGATATGACTTCAGAACCAAGCCGTTCCCTAATTTTAAATCAGATGTTGATGACTTCCTGATCTTCGCACCGGCGGCCGGGCTGTTGGTGTTTGATATTTTCTCGTCTCAGAACCGGCACGATGTCACGCGCCAGGTGGGGCTGCTGGCGGGATCAGCGGCGCTGGCCTCTGCCCTGCTGTGGCCTCTGAAAAAAGTGACGGCAGTGCCCCGCCCCAACGAGGAGAACAGCTACTCCTTTCCTTCCGGCCACACTACGTACGCCTTTGTGGTAGCCACCATGGTGAGCCGCGAGTTCAGGGGGAAAAGCAAATGGATTGGCATTGCCAGTTACACCACCGCCGGGGTTACCGGTATGATGCGGGTGCTCAATGACGCCCACTGGTTCTCAGATGTACTGGCGGGTGCCGGCGTAGGCATACTGTCTACCAACCTGGTGTACCTGGCGCATGACCGCTGGTTCAAGAACAGAGGCTTCAACGCACAAGTGGTGCCAACTGTGATGTTTAACGGCACGCC
This sequence comes from Rufibacter ruber, assembly GCF_014138425.1. Taxonomy (NCBI): domain Bacteria; kingdom Pseudomonadati; phylum Bacteroidota; class Cytophagia; order Cytophagales; family Hymenobacteraceae; genus Rufibacter; species Rufibacter ruber. Next base: position 436,619 of record NZ_JACJIQ010000002.1, on the reverse strand, counting down.
GGGGGTGGCCATGGTGATTCCGTTGAACTAACATATACACTGTTTCCTGTTTTAGGGCTACTTTTGGGAAAACAGCCCTAAAACAGGCAATCAACTTAAGGGCATGTTTACATGTTGTCATTATTGTTGAAGCGGGGCAAAGGGAGGTTCTCCAGATGAGTTTTTTTGCCTGGGAGCAGTGCTACCAGGCAAAAAATGCGGCAAGGCAGGTTCCTGGCGGGACCCTTGGCAGCACGAAAGACTTATTTTAAACAGGCTCTACGCACAAAACCGGTTACAGTAACCCGGGTTCCCCTATTTTGATGATGCTCCTAACCGACGCAGCTACCCTATAACAAAGAAGACCGTGGCGCTAACCAAGTTTATCACAACGCATCTCCTCTGGGTTTCTTTCACCTTGGGGGCCGTGGCCCAGAACCAGGCCACAGACACCTCTGCAGTTGTTGCCGCCAGAGAGGTGACGGCTACACCCGCCGCCCAAGACAGTCAGTCTAAGACGGGGAGGTTTATAAAAAGGGCGGTAGTTCCCTCTGTTATTCTCATTGCAGCCGGTATCTCCACCATAAGAGACAACGGGTTTTACAGCAGCTATGACGCCAGCCGTGATGCACGCCGGGCATTCCCCAACTTCCAGACCAAGGCAGACGATTATCTGTTTTTTGTGCCCATTGTTGGCTTGTACAGCTTTAACCTCTTCTCGTCACAGAACAAGCATGACATCAGAAGGCAAACGGGGTTGCTGCTGGCTTCGGGGTTGTTGACTACGGCCATGACCTATCCTATCAAGATCTCAACGGGGGTTGAGCGGCCTAACGGCGAACCAAGGGCCTTCCCTTCGGGCCATACCTCGTATGCCTTTACCATTGCCACCATTGTAGACAAAGAGTTCAGAGACAAGAGCCCCTGGATCAGCGTGGGGAGCTACACCATTGCCTCGGCCACGGGGGTCATGCGCGTTCTGAACAATGAACACTGGATGTCTGATGTGCTGGCCGGTGCCGGCATAGGCATTCTCTCTGTCAATGCCGTATATTTTGTGCATGACCGTATCATGCGGAACAAAGGCCTGAACGCCACCCTCGCCCCCACCGTTCTCCCCAACGGCGAACTGGGAATGGGATTCGCCCTTCAGTTTTAGATTGTTAGTTGTGAATGCGCAATTTTTGCTGTAGTCTGCGTGTTCACCGCAATGCCCGCCAGGTGCCTATGTGCCTGCCGCCTTTGCCGGTCAAAGCAAGCAAGTATTTACCTTCATCACTTAATGCTTTTGCAGTGCTGTTCACAAGCTCAAGCCGAACACGGTAGAACCTTACACTGCCAGTTGAGTTTACCACCTTAAAAAGAAAAACCAGCTCTACGCAAGAGGAAAAGCGGCAAAGCCGAAACTACTCCCAGAAAGGCACCATTTACGATAAACCAGTTCCCATGAAAATTCTCTCTGCCGCCCAAACCCGAGACGCTGATGCCTACACCATTGCCCAGGAACCCATCTCCTCCCTGGACTTGATGGAGCGGGCGGCTACGGCGCTGGTGCAGTGGCTGGAGCAGCATTTCCAGCGGGAGCGGCCTTTCTATATTTTCTGCGGCCCCGGCAACAACGGCGGCGATGGCTTGGCTGCTGCCCGTTTGCTGCACCAGCGGGCGTATGATGTCTATGTTTTCCTAACCGGTCCGGAGCAAAAGCGCTCTGCAGACTTTACCCAAAACTTAGAGCGGCTCCCAGAAGAAATCTCACAAGCCAACCTTCAGTCTCCAGAAGATTTCCCTGCCTTGTCTACCCAGGCAGTGGTGCTAGACGCCCTATTTGGCTCTAGGCTGACACGGCCCTTAGAGGGAATCTACGCGCAGTTGGTTGCGCACCTCAACTCAGGCAGTGCCACGGTAGTGGCCGTTGACATTCCTTCAGGTCTGTTTGCAGATGAACCTACCCCACCCGGGAGCCAGGTGGTGCAGGCTGCGTACACCGTTTCCTTTGAACAGCCTAAGCTGGCGTTTCTGCTCCCAGCCTCTGGCACCTATGTGGGGGAGTGGCAGGTGGTTCCTATTGGGCTGCACCCGGGCTTCTTACAGCAAGTGCCCTCTCCTTATGCCTTGGTGACCCTCCATAAGATAAAACAGCTCCTACGCCCCCGGCTAAAGTTCTCCCACAAGGGCACCTTTGGCCATGCCTTGTTAATTGGCGGAAGCTATGGCAAGATGGGGGCCGCCACCTTGGCCGCACAGGCTGCCCTGCGGGCGGGGCTGGGGCTGCTGACAGTACAAGTACCTCAGGCGGGATACTCCATTCTACAGACGGCGGTGCCCGAAGCCATGGCCCTCATTGACGCCCATGAATTTCACTTTTCTACCTTTCCTTCAGATCTGAAGAAATATGACTGCCTGGGCATTGGCCCGGGCCTAGGGCAGGCAGAGGAGTCAAGGGTGGCCATGGAGCAGCTGTTCAGAAACCCGTTGCCGCCATTGGTTCTGGATGCCGACGCGCTCAACCTGCTGGCCGCAGACAGAATGCTGTTAACAAACCTTCCCGCAGACAGTATTCTCACACCGCACCCCAAAGAGTTTGAGCGGTTGGTGGGGCCCGCCAAAAATGATTTCCACCGGCTGCAGCTGCTGCACAGCTTCTGCCGGGAACACCAGTGTTTTGTAGTGCTCAAAGGCGCCCACACATGTATTGGCACGCCCAGCGGCGAATTCTACTTTAACAGCACCGGCAATGCGGGCATGGCCACCGGCGGTACAGGAGATGTGCTCACGGGAATTTTGACGGGGCTGCGGGCGCAGGGATATTCAGCGCTGGAGACGTGTCTGCTGGGTGTGTACCTGCACGGCCTGGCAGGTGATGTGGCCGCTGAGAAAGAGGGCCAGATTTCGCTGATCGCCTCAGATCTTTACAGATATTTGGGGGCAGCCTTCCAGCGGGTGCTGCAGCAGGAAAAGTAGTATTCCTGTTTTCGGCCTGTTTTCAGAAAAACAGGCCAGAAACGCCTTTTGGTTACAGTACCAGCCACACCAGCAGGAACTGGACAAGCATCATGCCATCAGCTAGAATGAGGAAGTAGTAAGGTGAACGGGTTTCATGGGCATACCAAACCACCAGTGCCGCCCCAACCCCAGAAAGCCCCAAGGCCAGCCGCTCCGGAACAGACAGCCCGGCGGGCAGCAACAGCGCGAACAAGAACAGTGACAGCAATGCCAGTCGCTTGGTCTGTTCTATCCCAAATTTTACCGGGAAAGTCACAGTACCGGTGAGCGCGTCTTTTTGCACGTCTCTGATATCAAATACCAGCGTCAGCGCGAAGATGAACAGAAAGCGGCGTGCAAACAACACCAAACTGTTAGTGGAGAACAGATCCTGCCCTGCTTCCATGAGGGGCAGTTGCACCGTGATGGCTGACCATACATAAGCAATCAGGAATACTTTCAGGAGCGGGATGTCTCTCAGGGGAATGTAGTTTTCCCGGTCTGGGATAACAGGTACAGAATAAAGCCCCGCCACTACCACCAGGTGCAGGAGGAACCAGAAGTTGAGGTCAAAGAGGCTGGTCCAATACAGGGTAAAGGTACAAAGGGCGCTGGCCAGGGCCACAGACATCAAGACCAGCCGGTTGCTCTGAATCCACTCGGTACGGGGCGTGAGCGGCACGTCCTGGTTGAACTTGTAAGGCAACAGGCTGTCTATGTTATAGACGAACAAGGTGGCGAAGAAGACAATGCCCCCCATGCGCAGTGAGATGGGCATCTGGTTCAGCAGATAGGTCTCCCACACCAGCCCCGTTGCGCAAACAGAGATGAACACGTTACTGTACAGAATAAAATTAAGGGTGTTCAGGGCAAACCGCATGCAAATCTTCTGTCTGGAGAGAACGCCTCTACCTAGGCAAAATACGGCTGTAAACTATATAGGTGCAACAATATTTTAAACAAGGGGTATTTTTCTTGCGTCTCCAATAAAAAACGCCGCCCCTTTGCAGGAGAGCGGCGTTTCTGTTATTCTGTTCTCTACAGCTTAGCTGTTGGCTCTGAACGTGGTGTTGTACAGCTCAATGCTTTGCTCAATAATGCGGTAGGCATCTTCCCTACCCAGGAAGTTTTCTACAATCACTTCTTTGTTCTCCAGCTTCTTATAGTCTTCAAAGAAACGCTGGATCTCCAACAGGGTGTGTGGAGGCAACTCAGAGATGTCATTGATGTGTTTCACAGACATATCATTGGCAGCAACCGCAATGATTTTATCATCTTCCTCGTTGTTGTCAATCATCTGCATCACCCCAATCACTTTGGCGTCAATGAGGCACATAGGGGCCACATCAATAGAGCAGAGCACCAGGATATCAAGCGGGTCTTTGTCATCACAGTAGGTCTGCGGAATAAAACCATAGTTGGCGGGGTAATGTACCGCTGAAAACAACACGCGGTCTAATTTAAGCAGGCCGCTGTCTTTATCTAACTCATATTTTGCTTTAGACCCTTTGGGGATCTCAATAATACCGGTCACCACTTTTGGCGCATCTTCGCCGTAATGTACATCATGCCAAGGATTGCTGGCGGTTTGTGAAGTTTCTAACATCTTACTTTTTTATCTAATCTATCCTCTCGCCCAGAAACCCTTATTTCCGGACGTACTCTACTAATGAACGGCCCATGGTGCCATTAGGCTCCTGAATGCGCAGCCAGGCGGCTAAACTTGGGGCTATATCTGTAATGTGGGTCCTTACGGTTGTTTCACCGGCTGGTATTTGCCAGCCATACCAGAGCAGCGGCACATGGGTGTCATAGCCATAGGAGCTCCCGTGGCTGGTGCCTTTAACTACGGCCCGGCCGTAGTTGTCATACCACCCGGGCTGCAGAACCACCATCACATCTCCGGAGCGGGCGTACATGAAGCCTTTCTCCACCATCATACCCAGGCCGGCCGTCCAATTACTACGGAGCAGGTTATCTGCCGTAAACACACGGGCCACTCCCGGCAAGCGCATCATAATTCTGGCAACCTCCTCCTGTACCTCTATCAGGTTTACTTTTTTGCTCTCTATTACGTTATGGTTGAGGTAGACCTGCTGGTTCATAAACTTACTCACCCAATCAGCTTTTCCAAACTTTTGGTTCAGCCTTTTCTCCAGGGTGTCAGCCATGACTATGTTATTGGTGGTACCAGCCGGAATACGCAATTGCTGCAAGTAGGTTGGGTTATGGGCACCGCCATGGTCAGACGTCAGGAAGACAAGAACGTTTTCTTTCCCCAGATGGCCGTCAATAAACTTCAGGAAATCAGCCAGATCCTGGTCAAGGCGCAAGTAAGTATCTTCTACCTCAATAGAATTTGGGCCGAACTGATGCCCCACATAATCTGTGGTGGAGAAGCTAACAGCCAGGAAATCTGTTACAGCCCCTTTCCCCATGCTCTCTGCCTTGATGGCCTCAACGGCAAATTCTTTTGTATAGGTGTTGCCTGCCGGGATAGCGCGCAGCATGTCAAAGGTTTTACCCCGGTAAGCCGGAATATTATGGGGGAAAACAGGTTTCTGCTCCCCAGCAAAGGTTCCTTCAAACGGCTGATCATCTGCGGTACTGGCGGTGTACTGCTCCAGGGGGCGCAGCGTGGTCCATGGCTGGCTCAGGTATTGATCTGCCAGGTTACGTTTATTAAAAGCTTTCACCCACTCAGGTAAATCCTGCATGTAATATGTACTGCTGATCATGCTGCCATTGCTACCGTCATACCAGTAAGCGGCATTGGCGGCATGGCCCGCAGGAAGAATAGAGCCTCTGTCCTTTAAGCTTAACCCAATCACTTTGCTCTTTTGGTTGGTAGCCAGCTTCAACTCATCTGTAATGGTAGAGGCAATCATGTTGACCGGTGACATCTCACCTGCCTTACTTGAACTACCCACCGTTTTAACACTTTTGTCTTCGGCACAGTACGTATTGCGCCCGGTTTCACGGTTGTACCAGTCATTGCCCACTATTCCATGAAAGGCAGGCGTGGTACCCGTATAGATAGAGGCATGCCCTGGCCCCGTATAGGTGGGAACGTAGTTATAGTGGTTATCCCGGAAGTTAAACCCTTCCCGGAGCAGGCGCTTAAAGCCCTCATTGGAGTATTTGTCCCAATAGCGGTAGAGATAATCATACCGCATCTGGTCTACCACAATCCCCACCACCAGCTTTGGCTGCTCAGGCACGCGGCTCCCAGACTTCTTCTTTTTCTGTGCCTCTGCCGGAAGCCCCCCTAACAAGATGGCTATGAAGAAAATCCAAAGTTTCTTTGTTCCTTTTCCCATTTTGGTTGTTTTGGCCTGCGTTTATTAGCTATTTTTCTGAAAACGGCTCAAAAACGTAAATATATCTTTGCTTTGCCAGACCTCCACCCATTTTAGCAAACATCTCCAAATTTAATATGGAGGTAACATGGGATAGGTATAAAAGCAAAGCGCCCATTTCATCAATGGGCGCTGCTGTATGAGGTATAGGTTAAACTTATCTTCCGGCTGCAAGCGCCTCTGCACCACCCACAATCTCCAGGATCTCAGTGGTAATGGCCGCTTGGCGCGTTCGGTTATAGGTAAGTTTCAATTGTTTCAGGAGTTCACCGGCATTCTCAGTGGCTTTGTCCATGGCAGTCATACGGGCACCGTGCTCAGAGGCGTTAGACTCTAACACAGCTTTATACACCTGAATCTTTAATGATTTAGGAATCAACTGCTCCAGAATCTCCTCTTTAGAAGGCTCAAAGATATAGTCAGACTCGGCTTGAGCCGTCCCCTGCTCCTCCACACTCTCCTGAATAGGCAGGAACTGCTCTGTCCGGATGATTTGGGTAGCCACGTTTTTGAACTCGTTGTAGACAATGTCTACCTGGTCATAGTACCCGGTTCTGAACCCTTCCATGGCTTCTTCAGCGGCAACCCGTACGGTTTCAAAAGACAGCTTCCCAAACACGCCGGTATAATCACCGGGCATGGTGAAGTTACGCTTCTGGAAATACTCGTGCCCTTTCTTCCCGATAGCCATGATCTCTACATTCCCTGCCGCTTGCAGGTCTCTGTAGCGCTCATTGATCAGGTTGTTGACCGCTTTCATAACGTTGCTGTTGAAGGCACCGCACAACCCTCTGTCTGAGGTAACGGCAATGATCAACACCCGCTGCACGTCACGTTTCTGCGCATACACATTCTGCCCCGCCTCTCCCTGTACGCTGGAAAGGTTAGTCAAAATATTGTTCAGCCGCTGGGCGTATGGGCGCATACGAATGATGTTATCCTGAGCCCGGCGCAATTTAGCCGCCGCCACCATTTTCATGGCTTTGGTGATCTGCTGCGTGGAGCCTACAGAAACGATTCGGTTACGTACTTCTTTTAAACTAGCCATTAATAGTTAGTCAAGTATGAACAGAGAAAGAAGAGCACGGCTCTTACCAATGCTCTCCTCCTGTTGATTTTAATTATTTACGGTATCTCGCCGTTAAATCACGAGCTACTGATTTCAACACATCAGTGATGGAATCATCAAATTTACCAGCTCTCAACGCATCTAACACTGGACGGTGCTGCGCGTTTAAGGTCATGGTGAAATCTTTCTCAAAAGTACGCACCTCGTTAACCGGAACATCATCAATCAGACCGTTGGTACAGCAGTAGATCATAGCTACCTGATCTTCTACCGCCACTGGAGCAAACTGAGGCTGCTTCAGAACCTCTAGGTTTCTGCGGCCACGCTCAATGGTCAATTTGGTAGCGGCATCAAGGTCAGAACCAAATTTAGCGAAGGCTTCCAACTCACGGAACTGCGCCTGATCCAGCTTCAAGGTACCGGCCACTTTCTTCATTGATTTGATCTGGGCAGAACCACCCACGCGGGACACCGAGATACCTACGTTGATAGCAGGACGGATACCAGAGTTGAAGAGATTGGTTTCCAAGAAGATCTGACCGTCTGTGATAGAAATCACGTTGGTTGGGATATAGGCAGAAACGTCACCAGCCTGGGTCTCAATGATGGGAAGAGCGGTCAAAGACCCGCCACCTTTCACCAAGTGCTTGATAGACTCTGGCAAGTCGTTCATGTCTTGCGCAATAGAGTCAGAGGCGTTGATCTTAGCGGCACGCTCCAGTAAACGGGAGTGAAGGTAGAATACGTCACCTGGGTACGCCTCACGCCCTGGCGGACGACGAAGCAACAGAGACACTTCACGGTAAGCAACGGCCTGCTTAGACAAGTCATCATATACTACCAGCGCAGGACGGCCGGTATCACGGAAGAACTCACCAATAGCAGCACCCGTGAACGGTGCGTAGAACTGCATTGGGGCTGGGTCAGCAGCCGGAGCGGCTACTACCACGGTGTAACGCATAGCGCCACCTGCTTCCAACGCGTTTACAATCTGCGCTACGGTAGAGGCTTTCTGGCCAATGGCTACGTAGATACAGAAGACAGGCTCGCCTCTTTCAAAGAACTCGCCCTGGTTGATGATGGTATCAATGGCCACGGCGGTTTTACCAGTCTGGCGGTCACCAATGATCAACTCCCGCTGGCCACGGCCAATCGGAATCATAGAGTCAATGGCTTTGATACCGGTTTGCATAGGCTCATTTACCGGCTGGCGGTAGATAACGCCTGGTGCTTTTCTTTCAATGGGCATTTCATACAGCTCACCCACTAATGGGCCTTTGCCGTCAATTGGTTGACCAAGGGTGTTCACCACGCGGCCTACCATGCCATCACCTACTCTTACAGAGGCAATTTTATTTGTTTTTTTAACTGTATCGCCTTCTTTAACGTCGCTCCAGTCACCCAACAATACCGCACCCACATTGTCTTCCTCTAAGTTAAGAACAAGGGCTTGCAGACCATTTTCGAACTCTAACAACTCACCAGACTGCGCCTTAGATAAGCCGTAGATACGAGCAACACCGTCACCCACTTGCAGCACCGTACCAACTTCTTCCAGTTCAGCTTCGGTTCTGAAGTTTGACAGCTGTTCTCTTAAAATCGCTGATACTTCATCAGGTCTAACTTCTGCCATGATTATAGTTTAGTAATGTATGGATTTTCTTTAAACTTATTTTTCAATTTCTGCACGTTGCTGCGAACCGAGTTGTCTAGTTGCAGATCGCCAATGCGCAGTACGTACCCGCCCACTACAGCCGGGTCTACCACTTCTTGTAACTCTACCGTTTTTCCGGTACGGTCTACCACCATCTTCTGGAAGGTAGCCCGCAACTCTGGGGTGAGAGGCACGGCAGTGGTTACCGTTGCTTTTTGGATGCCTTTGATATTATTGTACTGTTTCACAAACTCTGTTGCCACAGACTCCAGAATCTCTTCGCGGTTCTTCTGGGTTACAATTCTAAAGAAGGCCATGGTAAGCTCAGTCATGCTATTCCCAAAGAGGGAAGTGAGGATGGCAAGCTTCTTATCATGTTTTATAATCGGGTTGCGCAGTACTAGGCTCAAGTCACGGCTTCCGCTCAAGGTCTTGGTGAAGGAAAGCATATCTTGGTATACTTTCTCCAGTGACCCTTTTTCCTGGGCTAGTTCTAGCAGAGACTTGGCGTACCGGGAGGCAACTCTTTCGTCTGACATTTCTTTCTCTTGCGTGGGTTAAAACGATTTGCTTCCACTTTTGGGGCGGGAAGCCGCTCGCCTGTTCTTACGTCTTAGCCTAAGTTAGCCTCCTGCAAGTAGCTCTGAACCAACGCGCGTTGCGCCTGCTCATCTTGCAGCTCACGCTTGATCAGTTTCTCTGCAATATCAATTGACAAAGTAGCCGCCAGGTTTTTCACCTCAGTCAACGCTGCTTTCTTCTCATTTTCAATTGACAGACGCGCATTTTCAATCATGCGCTGGCCTTCTTCATTGGCTTTGGCCCGCGCACCTTCCACCAGGTGGTTAGCCGCTTCAGTAGCTTCTTTCAAGATGCGCTCGCGTTCTGCACGGGCTTCATTTAACAGACGCTCATTGTCTGCTTTCAGAGACTGCATTTCCAGCTTGGCTTTTTCAGCCATGCTCAACGCATGGTCAATGTTCGCTTCGCGCTCGCGCAGGGCTGCCATGATAGGCTTCCAGGCGAACTTAGACAACAGGAACAGCACCAGCAAGAAGGTAACCACTTGCCAAAAAAGTAAACCAATACCTGGGGTTACTAACGGATTCATCTTACAATGTTTATTTTTCCAGAGAAACGCTTCTCTCAACTATTGACTCTACTACACTTTTTTTATCGCGTCTCCCGGTCCAGACCAATCGTCAGGACGGGAGATGCGATAAAACTCATTCTTAGCGAATGAAAGAAATCAGAAGGCAAACAACCACGCCAAAAAGGGCCACACCTTCAATAAGAGCAGAAGCAATGATCATTGCAGTCTGGATCTTACCACCAGCTTCTGGTTGTCTTGCGATAGATTCCATGGCAGAGCCACCGATTCTACCGATACCCAGACCAGCGCCAAGAGCAACTAAACCAGCACCGATACCGGCACCCATGATAGCTAAACCAGCACCTTCTGAAAAAGCTTGAAGCAATAATGCTAACAACATAGTAGTAGATATATATAGTTAAAAAAAGGAATTCAAATATTAATGATGGGCGTCTACCGCATACGGGGCGTCGCCGTGGCCCATATCATCATGGTGGTCATGCTCTTCTACCGCCCCGCCAAAGTACATGGCAGACAGCAGGGTAAAGATATACGCTTGCAGTAAAGCCACAAACAGCTCCAAAAAGTTCATAAAGGTAGCAAATGCCACACTCACAGGACCAATGGCTACGCTTTCAAAAATAAAGATTAGGCTGAACAAGCTAAGAATAATGATGTGTCCGGCCGTAATGTTGGCAAAAAGACGCACCATGAGAGAGAAAGGCTTGGTGAAAATACCAATCACCTCTACCAATGGCATAATAGGAATACCCCATTTCAGCCACCACGGAACACCCGGCGTATTGAAAATATGCCCCCAGTAGGATTTGTTCCCACTAAACACAGTGATCAACAAAGTCATCAACGCAAGCACCAACGTCACGGCAATATTACCGGTCAAGTTAGCACCGCCCGGGATCAAGCCCAACAGGTTATTGAACCAGATAAAGAAGAAGATGGTGAGCAAGTAGGGCATAAACCGCTCATACTTAGGCCCAATGTTGGTTTTTGCAATCTCATCGCGAATAAAGATGATGATAGGCTCAAAGAAAGACTGAACCCCTCTTGGCCCCTGCCCTCTGCGTTTTTTGTACGCCCCGGCTATAGAGAAGAACACCAGGAACAACAGCAGCACGCTCACAAACATGGAAGCCACGTTTTTGGTGATAGACAAATCTAAAGGGGCCGCGTGTTTTTCTTCACCGTTCTCCCCCTCTACCACCTTTGGCTCACCTTCTTCATTGGCATAGTAAATATGCCCGTGCTCCATCACATAGCCTTTGTAGGGCTTCAACTGATGATGTTCATCATAAAAGTTAGATGACATAAAAACATCCAACTTGCCCTCGCCATATAATATTACCGGCAACGGCAACACAACACCATCAGCGAAATGCCAGGTATAATCATCCCCCACGTGGTGCATGATCATATCACCGGGGCTGAATTTCTCACCTTCGGCTGATTCTGCCGCTTGGGCAGAAAAAGTAAACAAAGCAAACAGGAAAACGAGTATCTTCTTCATTAAGAGCGATTTAAAAGCAACACATTTTATGTAAACGCATTGCCCTAGGCATGCTTTTTTGAATTTCGGCGCAAGTTACTCAACAATGCGTAGATTTCAAATGCGGTATAAATAAAATAAAGGGCGAAAAAGTTTAACACAAATTGCACCAGCCGTTCCTCATGGAAATATCTATATACAAAAATTGCTATTATTGAGAACAGCATGCGCACCCCCATAGAGGTGTAATAGAACGCAGCCAGGTGCTCTGCGTCAAACTTCAGCCCCATATTGGCCAGGTAGTGGGCAAAGCCGGTCACAAACACAAAGAACGCCAGCAGCCACCAGATGTACGGGTGCACCACCTCAAACCCGGTAAACGCCTGCAGTGCGCTTGCCACCAATACCAGCACACCGGTCACCACTACCATTCCCCGTATAAACTTCACGCTTACTTCTTCTTGGTGAGAGATACTATTACTGAGTACATGGAGGCAAACACCGCAACCACCAGCAGCGCCAGCGTCCACCAGGGTGTCTGGTTCTGGAAATAGGCGTCTAGTTTCCGGCCGCCAAACGCCGCCACCCCCATGATGGCAATCATCTGAAAAGCCAATCCAGAATACTTCAGGTAGGGCTTCACGTTTGATTCTTCCTCTTCCTTCAAAGGCTTCTGGTTAGGTTCCATGGCAGTAGGGTTTTGGAATACAGAGGACAAAGCTACGCACACCGCGCCGATTTCCAATTTTCTGTTTTCGGCCTGTTTTGGCCAAAACAGGCCGAAAACGCACCAAGCTGCGGGCATAAGCGTGTAAGCCACTTCTTTAATGCGTCATTATATTTTCTGTTTCTGGCCTGTTTTTCAGAAAACAGGCCAGAAACAGCTTTTTTTTACAGGAGTTGGCCAACCTTACTTTATCTGCAGCGCAGCTATTTACGTATGGTAGCAAGAGCCTAAAAAATTGTAAATTTGCTTCTTATGTCTTTTACAGTACGGGCAGAGCAGGGTAAAGCGTTGTGCTACAGGCTGAAATAGAAGGTGTTCTTTAAAATAAATCTTGCAGCGTACAGTTCTACTGTTGATCCATATTCCTTTTACGTTGAAGCAGACACGTTTTCTTCTTTTTATTTTCTTAGTTCCCCTTCTGGCTGGCTGTTCCCCTGACAGCACCGGCTTTTTGGGGCGGCGGTTCCATAACCTCAATGCCCGGTACAACGGGTACTTTCTGGCGCGGGAGAAAATGAAGGAAGTAGAGGCCAAAATAGAGGCGGCCCACGTGAATGACTACAACCGCATTCTAGACATTCTTCCGCCGCTGGACACCACGGTCCTGAAAACGCTGCAGCCAGACCTGGAGGAAGTTATCAAACGCGCGTCCTTTCCTATTGCCCGCCACCCTAAATCTAAATGGGTAGATGACTGCTACGTGCTTATTGGCAAAGCCCGTTACTATCAGGGCGAAGAAATAGAAGCCATTAAAGCGTTCCGGTTTGTGCAGACCACTGGCAAAGACCGCCATGCCAGGCATGAGGCCCTGGTCTGGCTGATGCGCACCTACCTGCGGCAGAAAGACTATGATGCGGCCATCTCGGTCTCTGAACTGTTCAGAAAGGAACGCATGAATGAGGAGAATGGCCTGGCGCTTCTGCTGACCAGGGCGCAACTTGCCAGTGAGCAGAATACCCTGCCGGTGGTGATTGAAAACCTGGAAAGGGCCGTCCCGTTTGCGAAGGCGAAAGACCAGGAGTCCAGAATCAGGTTTATACTGGGGCAGCTGTACCAGGCCACCAACCAGGATGACAAGGCGTACCCACACTATGCCCGCATCCTTAAAAAGAACCCGCCCTATGAGCTGGGCTTCTACGCGCAGCTGAACCTGGCGCAGGTCACAGAGCTGAAAGACGTCAAAGCCAAAGAAGAAATTGAGTCTTTCCTGTTCAAACTGGCCAAAGACGAAAAAAACAAAGAGTACCTGGATAAAATCTACTATGACCTGGCAAAGCTTCAGCTGCGCCAGAACGAGTACCAGGACGCGTTAGGCTATCTCAAGCAGTCTACCGCCGCCTCTACCACCAACAGAAACCAGAAGGCGTATTCTTACCTGCTCACGGCCCAGATTCATTATGAGCATCTGGAGCAATACAAGTTGGCGCAGGCATACTATGACAGCACCCTTCAGCTATTGCCCTCTACCGCTCTGGGCTATGAAGAATTAACTGACCGGAAAACCGTCTTAACGGCTTTTGTGCAGCAACTGGACATCATCAGAACCGAAGACAGTCTGCAGGCCCTGGCCCGTTTAGGAACAGAGGAGCGGGCGCAGCGTGTAGCCCAGCAGATTGCCAATGAGCAGGAAGCGCAGCGCCTGGCCGCTCAGGCCGCCGCAGCCCCTGGCGCCACCGGCACCGCCGCCTCCAGAGGACCTGCCGTCGGCTTTGGCACGCAAGGCGGCACCTGGTACTATGACAACCCGGTAGTCATAGCCAACGCCCGCAACGATTTCCTCCGCACCTGGGGTGAACGGCCACTCCAGGACAACTGGCGCCGCATGGCCGCCCTCTCTGGCAGCATAGGGTTGACAGCTGGCGTACAGACCGGAGCCGGAGTTGACAGTGTGGCCCTGGCCGAAGCAAATGCTCAAAAACAGGCTGAGTACCTAGCGGCGATTCCGCTTACCCCGGCACAGCAGCAGGCGTCTAACACCCGTCTGGAAGAAGCCTATTTCACACTGGGCAATATTTACCAGCAGCGGCTCAGGGAGCCTGAAGAGGCTATTAGCACTTTTGAAACCCTGCTGCGCCGTTTTCCCGCTTCGTCACATGCCTCAGAGGTGTATTACAGCCTGTACGTGATGGCCAATGCCCTGCAACAAACAGAGGCTGCCCAGAAATATGCCGCCGCGCTGCGGGAGCGTTTTCCTACGTCTAAGTATACCAAGCTCATTGATCAGCCTGACTTCCTGCGCACCTATTCTGCAGAGAATGCGGCCGCCCATGCCCTTTATGACTCTGCGTTTGTGCTGTATAACACAGAGGCGTATGCCCCGGCCAATGCTGTTTTAGAACAACTTTCAGAAAAATACCCCGGAAACGACATTCCGGACCAGGTAGCCTTTCTGCGAACAATGATAGTGGGCCGCACCCAACCCGCAGACACGTTCAAGGCTGGTCTGGAGCAGTTTATCCAACAATACCCAGAGAGCAAGCTTCTGCCTAAAGCCAAAGAGTTTCTAACCCTGCACCAGCGCTATGAGAGCGGCGAACTGGCAAAGGCTCCAGAACCCGCGGCCCCTGCCGCACCAGTGGCCGTTCTGCCCCAATACAAAGCTGATCTCACCGCTCGGCACTCGTTTGTAGTAGCCCATTCAGCAGATACCCTTGCCCTGAGTCAGCTCATCAAAGGGTTTGAACAGTACAACAGCAGGTTTCACCCTCGTAAGAACCTTACAATAACTACGCTGCCCTTTAATGAGGGTACGGTCTTGCTTGTGATAACCCCCTTCCCAGATTTCAAAGGCAGTCAGCAGTACGCTAAATTACAAACGGCCCGCAGCTCCCCGCTTGCTTCTATAAAAGGCCCGAAATTTGCTACCTTTGTTATCTCAGATGCCAACCTCGCGGCGCTTCAGCAATTGCGGGATATTGAGCAGTATGTAGCCTTCTTTGAAAAAAATTACCAATAAGATGTCATCATCGCCTTCAAATAAGTACCGGAAGATCATTTCGGGGCTTTGGATCCTCTTTGCCGGAGGGTTTGTGTTCTTTCTGCTGTACATTTTTGCCGTCAGCATTAACTTCCTGAACCTTTTTGGCGACCTGCCAGACTTGAAAACACTGGAGAACCCTAAAAGTGAGCTAGCCTCTGAGGTGTATTCAGAAGACGGCCAGCTGCTGGGCAAATACTTCCGGGAGAACCGTAGCCCTGTTACTTATGAGCAATTGCCCAAACACCTGGTTGACGCCCTCATTGCCACAGAAGACATCCGGTTTGAGGAACACTCCGGCATAGACTTTAAGGGCACCCTGGCGGTACCCTACTATCAGCTCACGGGCAAGCAGGACCGTGGCTCCAGTACCCTCACCCAGCAATTGGCCCGCAACCTCTTCCGGACCCGTGAAGACCTGAATCATGGTTTGCTCAGCGGGGTGCCAGGTCTGCGCATGCTGATCATCAAGACCAAAGAATGGATCATGTCTATTAAGCTGGAGCGGTCTTATACCAAGCGGGAGATCCTGCTCATGTACCTGAACACCGTAGATTTTGGCAGCAACGCATTTGGGATAAAAGTAGCCGCCAAAACCTTCTTTAATAAGAGCCCGGAAGATTTAACCGTGGAAGAGGCCGCCACCTTGGTGGGAGTATTAAAAGGCCCCTCCTACTATAGCCCAGTTTCCCGCCCAGAACGGTCCCTGAGCCGCCGCAATACGGTTCTGGACCAGATGCACAAATATAATTTCATTGACGAGCCCACCTATACGGCAGCCACAGCCAAACCTATTGCTCTTAACCTGAATGTTGAAAACCAGAACAAAGGCTTAGCCCCCTATTTCAGGACAGAGATGGGCAAGTTCCTGGTAAAGTGGGCCAAGGAGAACGGCTATGACCTGTATTCAGACGGCCTTAAAATCTACACCACCATCAATGCCCGCATGCAGCAGCACGCAGAGGCGGCGGTAGAGCAGCACATGAAAGTGATGCAAAAAGAATTCTTCCGGCAGTTTAAAGGCAAAAGCCCCTGGATTGATGAGAACGGGCGGGAAATTAAAGGATTCCTTCAGGATCAGATTAAACGCACCGCCCGCTATAAGAGCCTGGTAGAACAGTATGACGGAAATGAAGATTCTATCAAGTTCTATCTGAATGAGAAAGTGCCCATGAAGGTCTTTTCCTGGAGTGGTGAGCGTGACACGCTCATGAGCCCTATGGATTCCCTGCGTTACTACAAACATTACCTGCAGGCGGGCTTTATGGCCATGGATCCTTTAACCGGTCACATCAAGGCCTGGGTAGGGGGTACTAATTACAAGTACTTTAAATATGACCACGTGAAACAAGGCGCGCGCCAGCCCGGTTCTACGTTTAAACCATTTGTCTACACCACTGCCATTGAAAAGGGCTATTCACCTTGCTATGAAGTGGTAGATGCCCCTGTCACCATCATTAATGAAGACGGCGTTCCCTGGACTCCCAAAAACAGCGAAGGAACATATTCTGGCAAAAAACTTACTTTGCGTCAGGCACTGGCCTTTTCTGTGAACTCCATTACCGCGTTCTTAATGAAGAAACTGGGCCCTGAGGAAGTGGTGAGCACGGCCAAGCGTCTGGGAATAACCACTAAGCTGAACCCCTACGCCTCTTTAGCCCTGGGTTCTGATGATGTGACGCTTTATGACATGGTGGGCGCTTACGGTACTTTTGTAAACAAAGGTGTCTGGACAGAGCCACAGTACCTGCTTCGCATTGAAGATAAAAATGGCAACGTGTTACAGGAATTTGCCCCTAAAACCGTAGAGGCTTTAAATGAGGAGACCGCCTACCTCATGGTACACATGCTGCAAGCGGGGGCTGACATACGGGGTGGTACCTCCTATTACGGTTTGCGCCACAGGTATGGTTTGAAAAATGAGATTGGGGCTAAAACCGGAACCACGTCTAACCAATCAGATGCCTGGTTTATGGGCATTACCCCAGATTTAGCAGCCGGGGTTTGGGTAGGCGGTGAAGACCGCAGTATCCACTTCCGGAGTGCGGCCTATGGCCAGGGTAATAAATTAGCGTTGCCTATTTATGCGTATTTCATGCAGAAAGTGTATGCAGATAAAAACCTGAATGTCTCTAAGGCACCCTTTCCTAAACCCGCCTCGCTTTCAGTAGAAATCAACTGCAATACCTATAACAATGGCCCTGCCCCTGCTGATTCCGTACAACAAGAGCAAATCTTAACGTTGCCAGAAAACGTTGACGAGCAGAAATTTTAAGGGAAGCAGAAGCATATGGCTGTTGAGGAAACACCTAAGGAGCAGTTAAAACACTTGCCGCACCGGCCGGGTATCTACAAGTTCTATGATGACAAAGGCATTATCTATGTGGGTAAAGCAGTTGACATCAGAAAACGGGTGAGCAGCTACTTCAACCGTTCTAACCAGCACAACAAGAAGACGCTCAAGCTCATCTCCCAGATCAAACGGGTAGAGTTTACCATTGTAGACAGTGAGGCAGATGCTTTCCTCCTGGAGAACAACCTTATCAAGCAGCATCAGCCCAAATACAATATTCTGCTGAAGGATGGTAAGACATACCCGTACCTGTGTATTACCAATGAGCGCTTTCCCCGCGTTCTGAGCACGCGCAACAAGATCAATGACGGCTCCCGTTATTTTGGTCCCTACCCCAGTGTGACCAGTATGTATGTGGTGCTGGAACTGATCAGGTCTCTGTACCCCTTACGTACCTGCAGCTATAACCTCAGCCCGGCCAATATTCAGGGGGGTAAGTTCAAGGTTTGCCTGGAGTACCACATTGGCAACTGCAAAGGCCCCTGTGAAGGATTGTATGAGGAGGAAGAATACAACCAGCACATACAGCAGATCAAGAACATTCTCTCTGGTAATATGGCCGTAGCCAAGAATTACTTCAAAGAGAAGATGTCTGCAGCTGCGGCAGAGTACCAGTATGAACTGGCGCACCAGTATAAGCAGAAACTTGACCTGTTGGATGATTTCCAATCTAAGTCTACTGTAGTCAGCAATACCCTTACCAACATTGATGTCTTCACCATTACTTCAAATGAGAAATGCGCATTTCTCAATTACCTGAAGGTGATGAACGGCTCTATTATCTCTACCCAGTCGCTGGAGCTGCAGAAAAAACTGGAAGAAACAGATCAGGATATTCTGGCATCTATGATTATGCAGCTGCGCGCAGACTATGAGAGTACAGCCAAGGAGATACTGGTAAACATAGATGACCTGCAGTTGCCGCTTGATAGCATCACCATTACGGTACCCCAGATAGGCGATAAGCGCAAACTGCTGAACCTCTCGCTTAAAAATGCCTTGTACTTGCGCAAAGAGCGCGAAAGCATGCAAGACAAGAGTAAAGACAGCAGTGAGGTGCGCATCATGGAGACCATGAAACGGGACCTTCGCCTCACAGAGCTTCCTAAGCATATTGAGTGCTTTGACAACTCCAACTTTCAGGGAGATAACCCGGTGGCCTCTATGGTATGCTTCAGGAACGCCAAGCCCTCTAAAAAGGATTACCGTCACTTCCACATCAAAACGGTAGTTGGGCCAGATGACTTTGCCTCAATGTATGAGGTGGTCACTCGCCGGTACCGTCGGCTTTTGGAAGAAGGGGCTTCTCTGCCCCAGCTTGTCATCATTGATGGTGGAAAAGGACAACTGGGCATGGCCGTGAAAGCCCTGAAAGACCTGGGCATCTATGGGCAGGTAGCCATAGTGGGTATTGCCAAAAGGCTGGAGGAAATCTTTTACCCCGGCGATTCCTTCCCTCTCTACATAGATAAGAAATCTGAATCTTTAAAACTGATTCAACGCCTCCGGAATGAAGCGCACCGCTTTGCCATTACCTTCCACCGCTCAAGACGTGACGCCGGCACTTTACAGACTGAACTTACCCAGATTAAAGGCCTGGGGCCCGCTACGGCAGAAAAGCTCTTAAGTAAATTTAAATCTGTAAAGAAAATAGCAAGTCTTTCGCAAGAAGAGTTAGAGGTGGAAGTAGGGAAGAGCAAAGCCCAGATCTTACGCAACTATTTCAGCCAAAGCAAATAAACGTATCTTTTTCGTTCTTCTGTTTTAGGGCTGTTTTTCAGAAAACAGCCCTAAAACAGAAAATTAAATGTAGTTTCTGCTGATGTGTAGATTCTGCTGCTCTTTTAGAAGTTGCTCCTGCTGTTAAAATGTGCGGTTTGGGGCTCTTATGGTAAGAAGAGCGGCAAGTATGTGTAGTCCACTGTTTCTTTTGGCGGTGAATAGTCTGCTGTTTCCCCTGGCTTTGGCGTTTGACGCGGTGGTTTAATAGCTGTGTTGTTTCATCTTTACCGGTAAGCGCTCACGGCCGCGGGGCCCCGTCCTGGCGCTCACACTGCTGTTAAAACTACGCCTTCGGCACCGTAGTAACAGAGGCGCTCACCACCGCCAGAATCAGTTTGGGTTCCTCTTCTGATCAGCTTCTCTTCTTTTGTCTGTCTCTGCAGGTAACCGCTGCTGTTCCGCTGGCCTGTGGCGAGCCCGTGCTGCGCAATCAGCCAGAGACAGAAGTGCTAATTAACAGAGGTGCCAGCAGCAGAAATAAGTAGAATCTGTCCCATACATGTCTGATTAAAGTGCTAGGTTTTGCACGGGTAGGGTGACCTCTGTTTTTGGCCTGTTTTCCTGAAAACAGGCCAAAAACAGAACAGATATTTCAAGCTTTCTAATTATGAGATAGCTTCTGACAGAAGTGAGGATTAATAGGGAGTAGCAACAGCAGGAGTGGTAAAAGAAGATACAGGTTAAAGATATTTAAACTGTATCTATCATGGCAACAGTTTGCAACTACCATAAGTCGGCTTCCCCGCATCTCTTTTGTCCTCTATGGCGCGGAAGTTGCTTCCGTGCTACTAACGCTACCTTTCCCATGGAAGGGGGCAAAGGGGAAATCTCACTTAAGAGGCACCCAAACTAGTATTAAGGTAGCGGGAGAAGCTCATAAAGACGGGTATTTACCTGCCGGTGCACGCATGGCTGAGGTACAATAATTTCCTTTGCCCCACCCATTCCATATTATACCTCTATCAGTGAGAAAGGACTTTACATTTGCTGCGGCTGTTCGCCCAAACTTGGGTTTGCGGGGTTTACAACCTGCGGCACTTGTAGAGCAATAGTGCCGCAGCGGTATTCATGTATTCCCGGAAGTCATCTGCTTGGTCAATTGTAAAGTAGGGAGCGCGGGTTCTTTTTTTTGAACCTAGTAGCCGATGTAGCCAGCAGAATGGAAGGTTTATAAAATAAGAAAGGAGGCGTTAGGCCTCCTTTCTTTCAAGATATCATACTAACAGGTTAGTAGCTCCACAGGCTATATTCCCACTCAATCATTTCTTCCATTGCTTGCTGAGCAGCTAGGAGACCTTTTTTGCCAGTTCCGTATACCTCATCTAAGCGAGCATCATTTACGTTAGAAACTTTAGTGATATAAGAGCTGAACAACCATAGATCAAAAGCATCTGCCAGGTTCTTATGCTGCGAATTATTTTGTTCATTGAACCATACCGCTTCTTCAGGGTGTGCTCTGAACACTCTCACCAGGTCACTGAACTTGAAAGAGGCTATAGGTTTCTCAAAACCTAAGCTGTTGTACTTTGCAGGCATGATAAGCGTTAAAGCTTGAATATCATGGTACAGACGGGAGCGTTTTTTATCAAACACAACGTCTTCCTTCAACTCCATCTTGTACAGCTCATTAGGAAGAAGCTCATTTGAAACAACAGGAGCTGGTGCTGCAGCAGCTGTTGATTTACCACCCTTCTTAGGAGCTGGAGCTCCCCACCCGTCATCAGCGGCAGGTGCATCAAAACCAGCAGCCTTTTCAGCCTCAGTTAATCCCCCTCCAGATTCAGCAGGCGTCATGTTGGCCAGAAATTCCTGAGCAGAAATGGGAGTCACCAGTGTATCTGAACGGTAAGCCTGCAGCTCTCCACGTTTAACAGCATCTACAATTAATTTAGAAATCTGTTTGCCGTTAGAGAACATGGGTTTGTTCTGCTTCTCTCTCAAGTCAATGGCACGCCATACCGTCTTCTTAAACATGACGTCTGAAGGAGAAATAGGACGGGCAGAAGGGTTCGCCGCCGCAGAAGTAGTCATCAGGAGCTGCGCCTGCTCAGATTGCTTCTGAGCTTCTTGCTGACGTGCCAACTCCTCCTGACGAGCCTTCTCTTGCGCCGCTTGGGCCGCAGCATTAGACTGGGTTTTTGACTGCGTTGTGGTAGCTTTCTTTGTAGTACGTTTTTGCGCCGTACCTACCATTGGAATGCTAAGCAATCCAGCCAATCCCAAAACAACTAACTTCTTCATGGTACTATGTAATTACTTTCTTAATTAAGCTGAATGCTGATGCTTGATCCATCAGAAGGAACAACCTCCTGCTGATCACGGAAGTTCATTCGGCGTACCTCTCTTACATCAATGGCAAGACGATCTCCCGGACGAGCCTGGGCAGCCAGTGATGAGATGTTTACTGTAGGTCCATTTCCTGGCACCTGACCGGCAGGGCGGTTCCCCCGCACCAGGTACACCACATACTCGGTTACTCTGTAACGCGCATCTTTAGGTAATTGGTTCTTAAAGCTTTCATCAGCAATAGCTCTGATTTCCAAAACCCTTGGGCCTGGGGCTGCCATACCCTTTACAATGTCAACTGGTCTGCCATTGGCATACGCTACTACCTGCGGTCTTGGTACTAGTTTCACAGTAAAATCCTGGGAACCAATAGAATTCCCCCCGCTGCTCACGTTCAGTTTTACCTGTCTGCTGGTAGGGATAATAGTCAGGAAGCCTTTTTTAGCTCCTTTTACCACTGTTGCCCCAGAAGCTGAGAAAGCTGGATCATACGTCGCTCCCAAAGCAGGCACCTGAACACTGAGTTCGTTTCCGCAGTTGAAGTACAAAGAGTTGATAGAGGCTGACTGAATTTGCATTACAGGCTTGGCCACTACATATTCTTGAGTCACAGTAAAGACTGTATCTTTTCCACTTGGTTGACGGAAACGTACCTGACCTTTCCAGGTTTTCTTAGCATTGCCTTCTGCATCATAATTACCGGCAGTGGCCGTAAATTCAATCTGACCTTTCCCAGCTTTTACCGGAATTGAACGTCCATCTACCGACATGGTAGGTGATACGGCATCAGAAGAAGCCGCTAAGAACATTTCAGCTTTGTATTTAGTACCAGCCGCTACAGTCTTAGACTCGGCACTTGCCATGGCGAAGATATTTTCAAACTTGATTATATCTGCACCCACTTTTTGGGCTAATTGAGAAAGAGTCTCCGCTTCATACTTCAAAACCTCAGATTCCTTTTGCGCTAGCGTAGCCAAGGCTGCTACCATTGGGGTTTCTTCAAAGTTCAGTTGGGCAAAGTCTTTCTTCCGCTGATCCTGGTTGTTTTTCACTCTAGGGTCTTGCGCCCCGCTCATTGCTATTCTCTCTGGAACACCGGTATTGAACTGACGCAGAAAGGAAGCATATCCGTTTAGTTTCTGCTCCAGTTCAT
Source organism: Rufibacter ruber (assembly GCF_014138425.1). Classification (NCBI taxonomy): domain Bacteria; kingdom Pseudomonadati; phylum Bacteroidota; class Cytophagia; order Cytophagales; family Hymenobacteraceae; genus Rufibacter; species Rufibacter ruber. The sequence continues at coordinate 413,701 of NZ_JACJIQ010000002.1, read as the reverse complement.
AGCCTTTCCCTTTCTTGGTGCCGCCAATCATCACTTCATTGACAATCTCGTTAGCCTCAGGGTTAATGTAGTTGCCGGTTTCAGCGTCTTTTCCACCTGATGCTTTTTCCAATTCATCTCTCAAGCCACGCAGGTAGCTCACCATTTCAGCCGTTTGCTTCCGAACCTGATCAGCCTGCTCTACCACTTTGGCATCGGCGGGTCTGTTCCCAGCTTTTGCGACAGATGATGCGATGCTTTTCACTACGTTGCTGTTGTCAGAAACCGTGTTACGGTTTACTTCCATCAGGCTTTCATCAATAAATTGGAATTTTAGAAGTATCGCAGAGCTTACGTTCAAGGCCAGCAGCGCAGTCAGAACGAGATACATCATCCCGATCATCTTCTGCCGTGGCGTTTCTTTTCCTCCAGCCATAGTATCCTTATAGGGTTTACTTTGTAGTTAAACTTATATTGTATAGGGAAGGACAGAGGTTACCCTCTCATGGCATTCAACATGTTACCGTACACGTTATTCAAAGAATGCAGGTTCTTGGTAAGATTTGCTACCTCTTCTTTGAATTGCTCTGTATCACGGCTGGCGTCTGTCAAGTTCTCCATAGCCATGGTCAGGCTACCGTAGAACTTATTCATTGACTTCAGGTGGCTGTTCGCATCCTGTAACTCCATTTCATATACAGCGTTCAAGGCACCCAGATTTTTAGTAATGTTCTGAACCTGGGCATGGTAGGCTTGGGCATCTTTCGTGGCGTTTGCCATGTGAGACACCGCCTCAACGGTAGCACCGTACGCTTCGTTGATTCTGTCTAAAGAACCAGCCGCAGCTCTTACACGGGTAGTGTACTCATTGGTAGCCACAGTGGCATCTGCAATATCAGACATTTTAGCGGCTGTATCGCTCAGACGGTTCAACCCTTGACCTAATGACCCAATGGTGGCCGGGGTTACATTAGCGTCACGCAGCATCTTATCAAGATCTCCGGTTAAAGAGGCGTTGTTCGTAGCAGCGGGCACTGTAGGAAGCGGGCCGTCATAATCATCTCTCAATTGAGGATACACACGCTCCCACTCTGGCTCATGCGGATTTGGCTGAAAGGCACTTAAAAAGAAAATAGCCGCTTCTGTTCCCAACCCTACAATCAACATTTCATTGGCTCCGTCTAAGTGAAGAATTTTAAACAAGGCACCAACAATTACTACCGCAGCCCCGATACCGTAGATTTTTGGCATCACTTTATCATAGAAGAAGTTGCCTTTCGATTTGCTCATTGTTTTGACAGATTTAGATTAGTTCAGGAATTATTTTTAAATAGCAGTTGAAGGTTCAAAAAAGAATATTAGTTCCCAAAGCCGAACTCACGGCCTGAAGAACGGCCAATGTAGATCATGGCACTTCTGAAGCCAATGTAAGAACGGGCAGAGTCCTGGTATTCAAAATTACGGACACCCGTCTCTAAGAAATAGGCAATGTCTTTCCAGGAACCACCGCGCACAATCTTGCGGGGCTCATCATCTTTATAATAGGTTGGGTTCAAATCCCACACCACTGGCACAGATGCTTCAGAGTATGCGTCTTCACACCACTCAGCCACATTACCAGACATGTCATACAGACCGAAATCGTTAGGATAATACTGGCCTACCGGAGCGGTGTAAGTGAAACCATCGCTGTAATAGTCACCGCGGCCCGGCTTGAAATTTGCCAACATACAGCCTCTGGCGTTACGCAGGTAAGGACCACCCCAAGGATAGGTAGCCAAATCACGGCCACCGCGTGCCGCATACTCCCACTCTGCCTCAGAAGGCAGACGGAAGTTTGGCATTGGCGCCTGACCGTTGTCTGTGTTGTAAGCATTTTTCAACTTGGTTCTCCAGTTGTTGAAATATTTTGCAGCAAACCAGTCTACCCCTACCACAGGATAATCATCAAATGCCGGGTGGGTGAAATAATATTCCATCAAAGGATCCCCCATATGATACGTAAAGTCCCGCACCCATACGGTGGTATCTGGATACAGCTGGGTCATCACATACTCTTCCCCCAACACATCTAATGAGTCCTGCCGAATAGCGTCAATAAACTGACGGTACTCATTGTTGGTGATTTCAGTCTCATCCATATAAAAACCACCAATTGTCACCTGCTTGTTCAGGTTAGACATACTGGCGGCAATATCCTGATCTGTTTGCCCCATGTGAAATGTTCCACCAGGGCAGGCAATCATTCCATATGGCACCTCCTGCGGATTGAACTCAGGACGGTCTGCCGCCCCAATCACATCCCCCTCAGAGCTTCTCCCCATACCACACCCCGCCATCAACACAACGCTCAACGCAATGGCAGAAGACTGTAAAAACTTATTCATATTCTTGGACTTGTAAAAAGATAGCGCTACCACTCTGCGTATTAGGTTTTAAAGATAGCAAATATATACAACAGAATTAAAAAACAAAATTATTGTTTTTTCTTGAAAGTCAACTCTCTAACGTTGTTAAAAAAATATTATTTTATTTCAGCAGTAAACACAACTCCATCAGTTCATTGCCTGCCTCCCATCTGCTTGTACTCAAAAATTATATCTGGGGGTTCTCACAGGAGGTTTTGTAGTATTCTTAGATTTAGGCAACCTATACCCAAGCATTACCTCATGAGAGGTGGGGCTTTTGGCGTTTGCATCTACCACAGTATAGTCAAAGGCATACCCAAAACTCAAGGCATTGTCTTTCAAAAGATAAATACCTAACATTGCCGTAGCAGCCTCTTCAAACCTATACCCAAGCCCTCCCCAAAACTTATTATTAAAAGTTGCTCTTGCACCTGCTTCAATTGAGTTTGTATTCGCTTGCAAATCTTGCTTTAAAATAGCAGTAGGTGTTACGGTAACGGCATCAGAAAGTTCCCAGTGGTACCCACCGGTTACCATTAGATGCTTCTCACCGGTTACGGTTCCCCGCACCGTGGCAGGCTCTGCCCCCGTATCAGCAGCGCGGCCCTCAAACTCATAGGTGGCACCCAGCAGGTTTACCAGCCCCGCCCCCACGTACCATTTCGCATGCTGGTACCACACACCAGCCCCCATATCAAACTTTCTGTCTGAGCTGTTAAAGGGCACCTTTGGGTCATTCTCATTATTTGGTCGGTACCCGCCTTTGCTCATGTTGGTCATACCTCCCTGCACGCCCAGGCTCAGGGTGCCGGTTCCAACAGACACATGATACGCATAAGAAAGTTGAGCCTGAAACACATCTACCGCTCCAATCTCATCTTTCATCACAATAACCCCTACCCCACTCTTTAAAGTTGGCAAAGGGGCAGAGAGTGTAAACAACGCTGTCTTGGGAGAACCGCCGGCATCAAAAGCACCATCATACCCTAACCACTGGTAGCGGTAAAGTACATTCAACTCAGTCTGCCCGCTCACACCTGAATAAGCTGGACTAATAAACTGACCATTGAACCCGTAGTGACTAAACTGGGGAACTTGCTGCGCTTTGGCAAGCACAGAAGCTAAAAGGCACAAGATGGTAAGTGATAGACAGATTCTGCGCATTGTAAGTCGTTTATAAAGACTGGACCATCATTAAAGTAGTCTTTTGGCTTAATCTAGCAAATTGCTAACGATCCACCAAAAGACCACCTCATTTTAAGCCTTAGCCAATGCTACGCACAATCTCATGAAAAGTAACAACATATTTACTTTTTCCCAGAATTCTGTTGTATATAAACCTCAATGGCCCCTGTCATAGAAGGCGCATTGGGCATAGGGGCTTCAATATCAAGTTCTAAACCTGCATCACGCACAGCCTGGGCTGTAGTAGGTCCAAACGCAGCTATTCTGGTATTATTCTGTTTGAAGTCAGGGAAATTCACAAAAAGGGAATGAATTCCTGAAGGGCTGAAGAAGGCAATACAGTCATACTTCACTTCTGCCAGATCAGAAAGATCTGCTGCCACGGTCTTATACATGGTAGCCTCTGTGAAGTTAAACCCGTTTTCCCGCATAAACTCAGGAATATCTTCTTTCCTGATGTTAGAGCAAGGATACAGGAACTTCTCGTTCTTATGCTTCTTCAGCACATCAAACAGGTCAGTGGCTGTTTTGCCGCCAATAAACAATTTACGCTTACGCAGCACAATGTACTTCTGCAGGTAATAGGCCGTCTGGTCAGAGATACAGAAATATTTCATCTCTGCAGGCACCTCTATTTTACCTTCGGCACAGATCCTGAAGAAATGGTCAACAGCATTACGGCTGGTAAAGATAACGGCAGTATGATCAAGTATATTGATCTTCTCCTTCCGGAAATCCTTATAGGAGACAGGCTCAATCTCTATAAAAGCCCTGAAGTCAACTTTAATGCCATATTTTTCGGCAATACCCAAATAAGGCGAGTTATCATTTGCCGGCTTTGGCTGCGTGACTAGTATACTGGAGATTTTCTTTGAATGTCTGTCCGCACCCAACGCTTCTTTACCGTCAGCCATGTTAGAAGTAGTTAAACAACTTGTATCTGAGATTAGTGATACCCCTTACATTTACCAGGATCTACTACACAAACACAATCAGTTTGAGCAAAATCATTAATGGTATCACTTCTGTGGCGCAAAGGTACGAAAATAAATGTAGATTTTGGAGGGAATATTTTTTACTTACCGTTAGAAAAGTCCTGACGGCTGTCAAGACAAGCAGAATGGTAACGCTCACATTTGCAATCCAATACACCAGCTGCGGCACAGAAGAAGACGTGCCTAAGTACAGCAACATGATTACGGGCAGGAAAGCCCCCATAGAAAGCAGGGTGCGCAAGAATTCCCGGTACTGGGTAAGCACAATTTCTGCCACACCAAAAATAAAGCCCATCAACTTCAGAAACAGGTACTTAAACACCACAAACAAAAAGATTATCAGGGCATAGAGCAGTATTTTGGAGACTAGATCAGCCTGGGTGGCAGTGAACAGCTGGTTGAGCAGCGCCAGGTCTTCAATGTCAGTGTGAATGGCTACAATCAGCAAGGCAAAAGACAGGGAGAAAGCGATCACAAACAGAATACTGGACCAGTTGCCAATAGGCTTGGTCAGGAGCCCTTCCTCTAAAGTTGAAAGTTTCAAGAAATTACTGACTCTGAAGATGCTGGCAAAATCAGAGTAAAATGTAAGCCGAAGCCCCCCATACACCAGCCCCACCACAAGCATCACCAGCACCAACGTGCTCCTATGCGAAGAAGGCTGCCTCACCTTCACCTGCAGCACCTTCTTTTGCACCGGGTTACTGGCAGTCATGGGCTCCTGCGGAACCCTGAAGGAAAGATAATTGGGCTGCTGCTCTGGGTGCCAGACAGTAAGCAGGTACCGTCTACCAGGCACCATTCTCCCAGTAAAATCAACGGTAAACCGGGCCGTGGAGTCTGCTGAGAAAACCAGTTGGTTGTCCAGAAAAAGACACAGCTGCTTACGGGCTGCAAACTCAATTTTAGGGTTCGTAAACTGGTCAAGCGAAACCCATTGATACAGCGCCTGGCGCTCATCATGGTAACCGGGTAAATACGGCACTAATGAGTTGTCTGCCGCTTTGTAGATTAGCCAGTCAGATGAAAGTAGCGGCTTAAGATAAGGCTCTTCTGCCCGCACCCCCACACCTGCCAACCAGAAACTGAAAAGCAAAAGCCAAAACCGCATACCTTATGCCGTAGTGGTAGGCCTGGCCTTATACTGCCCCAACACAAAGCTCAAGAGAATAGAAAACCCTAAGAGGCAGAGCAGAAGGTTCAGATTACCCCAGTGGGAGAAGTTAAACACAAAAACAATGACCAGAATATTCAACATGGCCAAAATCAATACGGTGGCCACCTGACTGAAACCCATGGCCAGAATGCGGTGGTGAATGTGGTTTTTATCTGGCGAAAACGGCGACACCCCTTTCATCACCCTGATCAAAGAAACCCTGATGGTGTCAAACAGCGGGACAAACAGCACCCCCAGGGCCACGGCAGGCGCAGCGTATATCTGGTACACCTCACTGCTGTACAGAGGCCCCATGCGGTGCATTTCTATAAACTGAATAGCCATCACAGAAACCACAAACCCACACAAGAGCGAGCCGGTGTCTCCCATGAATATACGCGCCTTGTAAAAATTATACCTCAAAAAGCCCAAAAGCCCGCCAATCAGACACACAGCCACCCCTGCGTAGTTTGAATAGTTGGCCAAATGCGCGTACCAGAAGTAAAACCCGAACGTGGACACAATGATGGTGACAATGGTCCCTGCCAAACCATCAAGCCCGTCAATCAAGTTAATGGCATTGGTGACCCCAACAATGGTGAAAAAGGTAAACGCATAACTTAACCCAATGGGCAGCTCATTGATCCCGAAGATTCCCTGAAAACTGGTAATCCTGATGTCTGCCATGAACATCACCACCCCCGTGGCCAGAACCTGCATAAAGAACTTTTTAAAGGCCGAGATAGACACCAGGTCATCTTTCAAACCGCCAAAGAACAGGATGATACACCCCGCCAGCACCTGCTGCACCCCGTTAGACAGATCCCCAAAGATGGTCAGTGCTGACATGAAACCGGCAAACACCCCCAGACCACCCAGGCGGGGCGTAAGGGAAACGTGCACCGTGCGCTTGTTAGGCTGATCCAGAATATTTTTAAGGTGTGCCACATACACAATAGAGGGTATGGCAAACAGGGTTATGAAAAAAGACCAGCTAAAGGAAAGCAGGTAGGTAAAAAACTTCATGCAGGGTCATTGATTAGTAACGTTCTTCGCAAAGCGGCACTTATTGGGCAAAAGCCTCTTGGCTGGGCCTATGAGTGCAGTACTCCTTGCTTCTCCAATATGGAAATCTGGATTAAATTATCTTCTACAATACTTCCCGGCACAAACAGGAAGCGCTTATCATGTATCTTATTGCCTATATAATAGCTCACCCAGAACTCATTGGTCAGGTGAAACAACGCCGGGTCAATAGGCTCCACCTGCTGAGAACTCTTGCCAGGCACCTGCTCAAACATGTGCCGCAGCACTGACGTCTTCACTTCCTGCCCCTCATGCTCGCCATAGCCTTTAGAGGCAACCAGCACATTGTCTATAGTGAAGGCATTGCTGTTGATGAGGTACACGTTCCACTCCTCCAGCCCCAGCTCGTTTGTCTCACGGGCAACAGCCACTGAAACGCCCTCTACCTGATGAAAATCAATATCTTTCTTCATGCTGCTCCAACAACGTGGCTTCAAATAATTGTTCAAAATGGACCAGTAGCCGTCTTTCTACCTCCTCCAGCGCCACATTGCGCCCTAGCTCCAGCGCCATGGAAGTCACGGCTTTGTCAGAGATCCCGCAGGGAACAATGTTCCCAAAGTAGCTGAGGTCTGTGTTCACGTTCAAGGCCAGCCCGTGCATAGTCACCCAGCGGCTGCACTTCACGCCCATGGCACAGATCTTTCTGGGGTTTTCCTGTTCCTCAAAGTCCAGCCAGACCCCGGTCAGGCCCTCAATACGGCCCGCTAATATGCCAAAATCAGCCAGCGTTAGCATCACGGCCTCCTCCAGAAACCTGAGGTACTTATGGATATCAGTAAAATAATTCTCCAGGTCCAGGATAGGGTAAGCCACCAGCTGCCCCGGCCCGTGGTAAGTAATATCCCCTCCACGGTTAATCTTGTAAAAGGTTGCCTCCTTCTGCTGCAATCCCTGCTCATCTAGCAGCAGGTGCTCCAGGTGCCCGCTTTTGCCCAGCGTGTACACGTGCGGGTGCTGGCAGAGAAGCAGGTAATTAGAGGTGGCCTGCTGCTCTTCTGGCGGCAGCTGCCGGTTGCCTGCCTTTATCTCCAGCACACTCTTCAGCAACTGCTCCTGGTAATCCCAGGCCTGCTGGTAATCTACCAGCCCCAGTTTCTCAACCAATATCTCTTTGTTGCGCTCCACTTATTTCAGGCTGCTTTCGTACAAAATCAAGGGGCCGTGCCACCCAACCGCCGTTTCTGCCCCTGTATAAGCCATACGTGACAGAAACTCTGCAAATTACTCATTAAACCAAGAAGGAACAAAAATGGGACATAATACCCACATGGGCAGGCAAGGCGAAGCCGCCGCAGAGGCGTTCCTTTTACAGAAAGGTTACCTGATCCTGGCCAGAAACTTCCGGTTTAAGCGCGCAGAGGTAGACTTGATAGCCACCAAAGAAAAAGTGCTGGTGCTGGTAGAGGTAAAAACCCGGAGCAGCCAGGCATTTGGTTTCCCAGAGGCGGCCGTCTCGGCCAGAAAAGAGCAAATGCTGCACCTGGCGGCCGAACACTATATAGAAGCAATGAACTGGCAGCACGACGTCCGCTTTGACGTCATCTCCATTATCTGGCACCCAGACCGCCCGGAGATTCTGCACATTGAAGACGCCTTCCACTAAAAGCAGCAAGGCCCTACATCCTGTTTTAGGGCTACTTTTCAGAAAACAGCCCTAAAACGGAAAACAGCCCCGCCGGCCGCGCGGCCGCCCTGCCTCTCGCAAAGAACCCGCCACACAGCCGCCCATAGCAGTTTCACCAAACCAGGGGAACAGTGTCTTTTATGAATGGAATCCGAAATAAAAATTGAATCTTACAAAATTACATCCTGGGGAAACAGATGGCGAACCAGAGAAGGCCCTGTTGACCGCTACTGCCGTTGCCACCTGTTCCCTCAGCCCTTTCAGGATGACAGGGAGGACAAAATGTATTGTTCCTTCTACCCCGGCACATAGAGCAGAAAGGCCATAAAAAACTGTCTGTTTTGGGGCTGTTTTCTCCAAAACAGCCCCAAAACAGACAGCGGCAGACTCAAACTGCAGAAGCGGTTATTTCTTTTCCTTATTCTCAAACACCAGTTCCCCGCTTCGGTTGTACTGTTTTACCAGCACAGGTTCAGCTGGGGCGTCAAAACCGGTTTCAGGGTACATGAACTCGTACTGGCGCCGCCCCCTGAAATCATAGAAGTTGATCCAGGTGCCCACTTTCCGGCCTTTGTCATAGGTACCCTGCCATTCTAACTGGCCGTTCTCGTAGAACTTATAATAATCACCCTGCACTTGCCCGTATTGGTACGGGATCACCTCTTTGATCTTGGTTTTGGCGGCATCATAGTATGAGATCTCTGAGTCTCTCAGAAACCCTTTGTAGTAGTGTATTTTTTGGGTCAGGGTACTGTCTGGCCTGAAGGTCTCCCACCGCAGGTGCTTCGCCCCCACAAAAAAGTAACCCTGCTCAATCACCACATCGCCACGCTTTTTGGTGTAAGGCCCGTGCAGAATCAGCATGGGGGTTTTCTTGGGGTCCAGCGCTTTCGCCCTGAAGATCTTGCGCTTCTTTACGTCAAAATAATGCTTGTCCTGCACATACGGGTTGGGGTCTTTGTATTCGCGCAGGTAGTGAAAGGTTTCTACAATCTGGTTTTTGCCCTTGCCCTGCCGGGCGAAGCCCCGTTTCACCCGCATACCAAAGTAGGCCTTCTTCTTTTTCTTTGATTTCTTTTTGCCGCCGTCTTCGTCAACGCTGTCTTGCTGGGCTACCGCCAAAGAAGGCATGTCCAGGGAGTCAACCACGGCCCCAGAATCAACGGGGTTCAGGTCAACCGGCTTCCTGGCTTTCTTCCAGAAAAAGATTTTTTTCTTCTCCTTCCCTATGGTCTGCGCCTGCGCCTCCTGCGGCACTGCCGCCAGGAGCAGCACACCCAAAACCACCAGCCACGCATGTACAATTCTCATAGCACTACTTCTTTCACTTTTCAATGCCTTAAACGTGTTTACGCCCTCTATGGTATACGCTTTACCCCAAGGTGCCGCTACCTGCCTGCTGAGAGCTTGTTTAAAGGAACAAAAATCTACACAGAAAATTCAGTTTTCCTGTTTTGGGGCTGTTTTTCTGAAAACGGCTCCAAAACAGGAAAGCCAAGCCTGCAGGGCAGACTTGGCAGTAAACCTAAATAAAACAATGGACTCTTACAGCGTGCTGGCAATAGGGGCAGGCTCTGCCATCACCTTTACCAGTCCCTGAACACCTTTTTGCGCAAAATCTTTGCGGGCTTGCTCAGCGGTCAGGCGGCTGTTGAAGCGGCCGGCAATTATGCGGTGCACTTTTTTACCGTTCACGGTCTCCTCTACCAATGAGATGGGCAGTTTCTGGTAAATCTTGCGTAATTTCTCTGCCTGCGCCTCTGCGTTGGCCTGGTTCCCGAAGGCACCGGCCTGCACTACAAACAGTTGCTGCTGAACCGGGGCCGCCGCCACTACAAGGGGCGTGGTCTCAGCGGTGACAGGTTCAGCGGTGGCGGTGAGATCAGGATTCTCAGCCTCTGCCTTTTTAGCGCGGGCGGCCAGGAAAGCCTCCGGCAGTTCCAGCACTTCTACTTTTACCTCAGTAAGACCGCTGCTGCGGTAATGAATTCTCTTGGCGGCGGCTTCAGACAGGTCAATGATGCGGCGGCCTCTGAACGGACCGCGGTCATTTATCTTTACCACCACACTCTCCCCGTTAGTGAGGTTGGTTACTTTAACTTTAGTGCCTAAAGGAAGCCCGTTATGGGCGGCAGTCAATTTGTGGCGGTTGTACACCTCTCCACTGCTGGTGCGGCGACCGTGGTATTTTGATCCATACCATGATGCGGTTCCGCTTTGAGTCTCACCTACTTCCTGTGCAGAAGCAAGTGGTGCAATCCCAAAGAATAAGATGAAAAGAACGGCAATTGCATAGTAAATTTTCAGTTTCCCCATTTTAGGTTTTGTTGGTGGAACATCAATTTCAAGGCGACAAAATTAGGAATATTTTTTTCAATACAACCCTTCCCCCTCCCTGACACCTGCTTTTGTCGCTGCCTCAACCTAATAAATTAATACATTTCTTGTAAAATGTTCAATTTTTTATTTTTGAAATATAATTAAATTCACAAAATGTGGTATGCCAAACTTCAAGCTTTACTTTAACAGATTTTCAGGCTTTAAGAAGGCTCCAGCGCAATTTTAACCGCCACCCCAGCCTGCCTCGTCATCTTAAAAAGACTTGGAAAAGTAAAATCAGGTAAAAAAAAATGTAATTATTCTAAAAAAATTAGTGGAACCCCTCTTTTTTTAGTCGATTGCTCACCCTTTTGACACGTATATAGACCTAAAACGATATTAGCACAAATGGATTTTGGTAGACTTCCCAACCTCAATCAGGTAGACTTCACCCTGCCGCCAGACCACCCCGCCACCCCGCAGGTGCTGGCCCGTTCGCAGCGGCCTACCAGGCCCGGCCTGTATCTGGGCTGCCCCACCTGGACAAACAAAACCTGGCAGGGAATTTACTATCCTGCCGGTGCCCAGGACACGCAACTGCTGCACTTCTACGCCCGCCAATTCAACACGCTGGAGATGAATACCACCCACTACCGTATTCCAGATGCCAGGGCCATTCATAAGTGGCGCCAAGCCGTGCCGCCGGGGTTTGTGTTCTGCCCAAAAATTCCGCAGGTGATAAGCCATGACCAGTTGCTGCACCACGTGGGCGAACCCACCAAACTGTTCTGCGACGCCATTTTAGGCCTGGGCGACGCACTGGGCATGGCCTTTCTGCAGTTGCCGCCGTTCTTTGGGCCAGAGGACTGGCCGGTGCTGGAGCAGTTTCTGTTGCAGTTCCCGCAGGAGGTGCCGCTGGCCGTAGAGTTCAGGCATGAGAACTGGTTCAAAGAATCAGCGGTTACGCAGGGGGCGTTTCAGTTTCTGGAGGAGCGGAACATTACCACCGTCATCACAGACGTGGCGGGCAGGCGTGATGTGCTGCACATGCGCCTCACCACCCCCGTGGCCATGATCAGGTTCAACGGACACGCCAAACACCCCACTGACTTTACCCGCCTGAACGACTGGGCAGACCGCCTTCACCAGTGGCTGGACCAAGGCCTGCAAACCGTGTATTTCTTCATGCACCAGCCAGAAGTACTGGACGCGCCGCCCACGCTCGTCTATTTGATGGAGCAACTAGAGAAGAGAACCGGCATTGCCCTGCCCCGCCCGCAAAAAGTGCAGCAGTTTGTGCAAGGGCAGCTTTTCTAAGCGCAAGAACGCCCGAAAGCTATTAGTGCGTTTTGGGTCTGTTTTTCTAAAAACATGCCCAAAACAGAAACCCCCTTCTGTCTCACCGGTTTTCAAAACCTGTAAGAACTTTTGTGTCAGGAACAGGATTTCCAGCATTGAGGTTGATTTTCAGGATTTAGTTAGCCTCTAAAATTGACGGAGACACTCGCCCTCTGAAAGACCCGGCCAGGTCTTGTGAGCAAGCGTTTTCAGGCTGTTTTAGCCAAAATAGCCCAAAAACGCACTTATATAATTTTCTCTCCCTTAGAAAAAGAGCGAGGGAAACCAAGATGCGTTTTCGGCCTGTTTTGGCCAAAACAAGCTAAAAACGCAACAGCAGAACTCCCTCATTGTGGGAGAGGGGCTGGGGGTGAGGTCAAGAAACAAACTGAGTCTGAAACGTAGTCACGCCGTCTGCGCCTGTCTGCAGGGAGAAGGGGAAACCGTGCTGCAGCAGAATCTCCCGCACCATGGTCAGGCCAATGCCCTGGCCGTTGGCTTTGGTACTGAAGAACGGGCTAAAGAGCTTTTCCTGCACCTCAGGCGCAATGCCTTGGCCGTTGTCCTGGATGAGCAGTTGTGGCGGGTTCGCTACCGTTTTCACCTTTACCCAGCCACCTTCCTCCACAGCTTCCACGGCATTCTTCACCACGTTAATGAGCACCTGCTCCAGTTGCTGCACGTCTACTTCCACCGTAGGTGAAACTGAGTCCAGCTCCCAGTGCCACAACACCCCTTTGCGCTCAACGCTGGGCAGCATGAGCCGTTGAATGCTGTGGAGCAGCTCATGCAGGCTCACAGGTTGCTTGGTAGGCGGCGGTATGCGCACCACATTGGCAAAGTTGGCCATGAAACCGGCCAGGTTCTGGTTGCGGGTGATGCACACCTGCAGCGCCTCGTCAAAGTCTGGGCGGGTGCCCGGGTCCAGTTGCGGTGAGAAATATGCGAAGGAGTGTAAAATGGAATTGACCGCGCCAATGGAGTTGTTAATTTCATGCGACATCATCCTGATCAGCTTCTCATAGGCGTTGCGCTCCTTTTCCAGCAGTTCCTGGGTGAGTTCCTCTATTAAAATAAAGTAGCGGTGGTAGCCTTTGTCTAGGAACCTGATTTTGCGGCAGCGGTACGTCTGAATGCCGTTGGGCCTGATGATGCGCTGCTCATCTTTAGGCAATTTTCCCAATGAAGCACCCCAATGCCCTGGCAGATCCGCCAGCGGTTTGGCCACCAGATCTCTGCCGCTGGCCTGCAGCAGCACCGCCGCCGCAGGGTTCAGGCCCGCCACGCGGTCGTGGCTATCTAATAGGATGATGCCCGAGGGCGAGGCTTCAATCAGGCGTTCCAGCAGAAAATGTTTCTCGGTCTGCACCACCCGCTCCTGCCGCAGCTCCTCCATCATCTGGTTGTACACCTCCACCAGCTGGTCTACCTCTTTTTGGCCCGTTTTCAGGAATTTGATCGAAAAATCACGATCCCTGATGGACTCCACGCCCGCGGCAATGAGGTTGAGCGGCCGCACGAAAGACGTGTACAGCTTCACGGTAAACAACAAACTGGCGACAATCAAGACCTCTGCGGCCACAAACAGCCAGCGGTTGTAGGCCACCAGCTGCCAGGCCAGCACCAGCATGGCGCCGTAAAGCAGCACGGCCACCAGTACAAACTTACTCCTGAGCGTCATACGGAATGTTGAACTTCTCCAGCCGTCGGTACAGCGCCCCGCGGCTCACGCCTAAAGCCTTGGCTACTTTGCTCACGTTGTTATGGTAATACGCCATAGATTTCTTAATCATGCTGGCCTCCAGCTCTTCCAGAGTCATGGCCCCTACACTGGGCAGGGCCTTCTCCTCCAGTTTTCTAAGGCCGCCCTGCAGTTGGTTCTGAAAATCCTCCACCTCCAGCAGGCTTTTGCCACTTACCAGCACCGTGCGCTCCACCAGGTTCTTCAATTCCCGAATGTTACCCGGCAGCGGCTGTTCTCTGAGCCATTTAAGGGCTTTATTACTCACCTGCAGCTCCTGCTTGTGGTAGGTTTTCTTGAGGTTGTTCACAAAATGCTGCACCAGCAGCGGTATGTCCTGGTTGCGTTCGCGCAGGGCGGGCAGCTTCACGGTAATCAGGTTGATTCTATAATAAAGGTCTTCCCGGAACTTGCCCTCGGCCACCATCTCCTGCAGGTTGCGGTTGGTGGCGCAGACCACGCGTATGTCCAGGTTGCGGGAGCGGCTGTCGCCGAGGACCTCATAGGTGCGGTCCTGCAGCACGCGCAGCAGTTTCACCTGGCTGGCCAGGTCCAGTTCGCCAATCTCGTCCAGGAAGATGGTGCCTTTGTTCGCCATCTCGAAACGGCCTACGCGGTCGGTTTTGGCGTCTGTGAACGCGCCGCGGCGGTGCCCGAACATCTCGCTTTCAAACAGGCTGGCCGAGATGCCGCCCAGGTTCACCTTCACAAACGGTGCCTTGCGGCGATGGCTGTTTTTGTGAATGGCCTCAGCAATGAGCTCCTTGCCCGTGCCGCTTTCGCCTTCAATCAACACCGAGGCATCTGTGGCGCTGATCTGACCCACGTTGCGCAGCACCTGCAGCAGGCCAGGGTCTTCGCCCACTAGCATGGAGAAGTCATACTGGTCGTTCAGCTGCTTGCGGGTGAGCTTGCCTGCGGGAACCTCAGTGGTAGGCTGCGCCAGTTCCAGCGCCGTCTTCACGCTCTGCAGCAGATGGTCGTTGTTCCAGGGCTTGGTGATGAAATCGGCCGCGCCGCCTTTGATGCCCTCTACCGCCAGGGTGATGGAACCCCAGCCCGTGATCAAAATGACCGGCACCTGCGGGTAAAGCTGCTTCAGCTGGCCCAGCAACTGCAGACCGTCTTCGCCCGTGGTCTCCATGGAAAAGTTCATGTCCAGGAGCATAAGCTGCGGGCGCAGGGTAGCCGCAGCCTGCAGCGCCTCGGCGGGGTTAGCCGCCTGGGCCGTGGCATAGCCCGCCTGTTTGAGCAACAAGCTCAGGGAAGCCCGCACGGCTACGTCATCGTCAATAATTAAAATCATGGGGTTCATTCAGCGCGTTGGTTGAAATTACTGTTTTTAAGCTGATTTCAGAAAAACAGGTCAAAAACAGCTTGTGCAGAGGCGCACATAAGAGCTGCGAGGTAAAAGGAAGTTCAGAGTTCTGAGTTTGATAATAGAAAAAGCTGGCGCGAGTCTCCAGACTCGTGCCTTGGGATAAGGGGTAGTCTCTGACTACCCTCGCTGCCCCGCAGCGACCGAGCGCATGGCTGAGCTACTTTCCGCTCTTGCCCAGAAAGAAATCCAATAGAGAAATTTCATGTAGCACCAGCTCTCGGTTCCCGGCGAGTCTGGAGACTCGCTTCATCCGTAGTCACGAGTCCAGAGACTCGCGCCAGAAAAATTTTGCGTTTTAGGGCTGTTTTCTGAAAAACAGCCCTAAAACGCAAAAACCTCACCCTCTGGCCCCCTCTCCGTGGGAGAGGGGGCCAGAGGGTGAGGTTTTACTCTTCATGCAAAGCCACGGCCGGATGAATCTTTGCGGCTTGCCAGCTGGGGTACACGGCACAGACAGTAGCCAGCAAAAAGATGAGCAGCGCGGCAGCTGCTATGCCTTGCCAGTAAATCTCCGTGGAAAGCTGGAACACATGCAGCAGCGGGAACTGCGCCGCCAGCAACAGGCCCAGCAGCAGCCCGAAGGTGGCCATCACCAGCACTTCGCCCACAAACTGGTTCCGGATTTGTTTGGTGGTGGCGCCCAGCGCTCGGCGCAGGCCAATCTCTGAGTAGCGGCGGTTGATGTTGTACCAGAGCACCCCAAACAAGCCCAGGGCCACGTTGAAAATCAGGAAACCGCAGACCACGCCCATGGCCACCATAGGCACCCAGGTTAATTTGGATTTGCTTTGGCGCATTTTCTCCAGCGTGGTGACTTCTATGGTCCAGTCTTTGGCAATGCGCGACAGGTCTTTCACCATCTTTTCTTCAAAGACCACACCCGTGCCCGGTTTTACCTTGATGAGCAAACTGGAGTACAGCTGATCGGGTTTGGCCTTCTCCAGGTTGATGCGCTGGAAAAGCGCGGGTTCCTCTTCGGCAAACTCGCTGTCGGCGCGGTAATGGGGCATCACACCCACCACGGTAAAACTGGTAGAATCATCTACCTTTATTTGTTTGCCCAGCGCTTCTCCCTCGCCAAACAGCCGGTCTTTCAAGACCTGGTTGATAACCACTGAAGGGTGGAGCGCAGCGGCATCCTGCGGCCCGAACCACCGGCCCTGGTCTACCGACAACTGGAAGACGTCTTTGTAGGCATCTTGCACCTCGTAATTATTGGTTTGCACCGATTCTTTGTTCCCGTAAGAAACCCCCATGCTCCAGCTGCTGAACGCAAAGGGAACATTGTTGTGGGTCAGAGAGGCGGCCTCTACCTCCGGGAAGGATTTGATGCGCTGCATCATCTGCTCCTGTATGGCCTTGGCCTGCCCCATGGAGTCTGCGTTGGACCTGAAGGAGAGCTGCCACACGTTCTGGTAATGAATGCCCAGCGGTTTCTTATAGTTATGGTAGTTGTAGAGCACAAAGCTGATGACTGCGAACAGCACCATGAATGAGAAGAACATTTCAGTGATGAGCAGGAAGTTGCTTTTCTTCCGGTTCCAGATCAGTTTAAATAAATGGCGTATCATTTGGAGCCTCCTCTCAAAGCCTCAACGGCGTGTAAACGTGACATTTTAAAAGCGGGGTACACCCCGGAAATCAACCCGAACACCAGGCACAGGAGCAGCCCCCAGGCGAACACCCGCAGATTCAACCCCAGTTGCGAATAGACGATAATGCCGCTGTCATTGATCAGCGCCAGCACCCCCGCCGAGAGCAGAAAACCCAGCACACCTCCTAGCAGCGTCAGGAAAACGTTCTCCACCACAAACTGCCCGATGATGGTATTAGACGAAGCCCCAAACGCCTTGCGCACGCCAATCTCAGAAGACCGCTCCATGATGCGGCTAATGTTGATGTTCACCAGATTGATGGTAGGCAAAAGCATGAACAGAAAGGCCGCCAGCGCTAACATGGTGTACAGGAAACCTACTTTGTCTTCTTTGCCGCTGCCCAAAAAACTCCGGGCGAAACTCTCCACAATGGTATCTGGGTAAGAGTGTACCTGCTTTTTCTCTTTGGGGTCCAATTGGCTCACCTGCCGGATTATGTGGGCGTATTCTTCCTTTATCTTAGGAATGTCTGACGCTTGTCGGGCTTTGATGGTGGCAAAATAACCGCCTCGCAGGCCGGTGTCTTTAAATTCCTGGCTTTTGAGGGTGATGGGCACCCAGACATCGGCGTAGGACTGGATTCTCAGCACCGGCACGTCTTCCACCACGCCAATGACCCGGTATTTCACCTGGTCTACCTCAATGGTCTGCCCCAGGGCCGGCCCCGCCCCGAAGTAGTTCTTGCGCGTCGTCTGGTTGATCACGGCCACCCGGCTGGCGTTCTTCACCTCCTGCGCCCCAAAGGGATTTCCCTCCAGAAAGTGAAAGTCCAGGATCTCCCAGAACTGCTGGTCTGTGTGTTTGATGTCCAGCGCCAGCTTTTTGTTATGGATGTAGCTGTTCACCTGCGTAAATACTGAGTGGACGGAGACTTTCTCGGGCGTTTGCATGCGCCGCACATAGCGGTTCAGGAAGTAATAGCTGGGCGGGCCGCTGCTGGAGTAGCCTTCGCCCTGTTCTTCGCGCAGGTTGTTCACAAACAGCAACCGGTCGGTCTCCCGCTCCGGCATCTGCGGCCCGAACACGTGGTCAAAGAGCGAGGTCACCACCATCAAAACCATCAACGTGAAACTGATGCCAAAAAGGCTGATGAAGGTGAAGAACTTCCGGCGCAGCAGGACCGCCCAGGCAATTTTCAGGTAATTCTTTAACATGGCCGTACGGTTAAATCTGGGCTTCTACTACCATTGAATCTGCC
This sequence comes from Rufibacter ruber, assembly GCF_014138425.1. Taxonomy (NCBI): domain Bacteria; kingdom Pseudomonadati; phylum Bacteroidota; class Cytophagia; order Cytophagales; family Hymenobacteraceae; genus Rufibacter; species Rufibacter ruber. The sequence goes on along the minus strand of NZ_JACJIQ010000002.1, from coordinate 395,633 downwards.
ACCTGCTGCCCGTCAAAGAACCTGATGAGGCGGTTGGTCTTGAGCGCCATGTGCTCGTCATGGGTCACCATCACAATAGTGGTGCCTTCTTCCTGGTTCAGGCGCAGCAGAATGTCCATGATCTCGTCGCCCATCACGCTGTCCAGGTTTCCGGTGGGCTCATCTGCCAGGATAATCTCCGGGTTTCCCGCCAGGGCCCGGGCAATGGCTACCCGCTGGCGCTGCCCACCGCTGAGCTGGCTGGGGAAGTGCTTAGTGCGGGCACTCAGGCCTACTTTCTCCAGGGCCGCCAGCGCCCGCTTACGCCGCTCACCCGCGCTCACGTTCCGGTACAGCAACGGCAGTTCTACATTATCTACCACGCTCAAGTCATGAATCAAGTGATAGCTCTGGAACACGAACCCGATCTTCTCATTGCGCAGCCGGGCCAGCTGCTTGTCTGAATGTGTTTTCACCGGCTGCCCGTCAATGGCCACGTGGCCGCTAGACGGGTCATCTAGCAGGCCCATGATGTTGAGCAGCGTAGATTTTCCGCAGCCCGAGGGCCCCATGACAGACACAAACTCCCCACGTTCCACGAACAGGTTCACGCGGCTGAGGGCTACCGTCTCTATGGTCTTGGTGCGGTAGACTTTTTCAATGTCAACTAACTGTATCATAATGTATATGCTAAGGTGCTAATTTTTTAATGTGCTGTTGTGCTATTTTCTTAATGTATGCTTGTTCACTTCAATCTGTTACTTCAGAAGAAACTGCCCCATTGAAGGGGGACACCTGCCGGTCATGGCGTCCCCAACTATGGCGCGGAAGTTACTCCCGTGACTTTCATTATTAGTCACGGAAGTAACTTCCGCGCCATAAAAAAAATCTGGTTCAGCAATGTTTGCCCTCCTGTGTAAACATCCCTCCTTCGCCCTTCAAAGAGGGACTCACAACCAGAAGAGCTGTTCCCCGTTTTTGGCCTGTTTTAGCCAAAACAGGCCAAAAACACATTACCTGGCTCCCCTCTCCGCGGGAGAGGGGCTGGGGGTGAGGTCCGCCAGCGGTTGCCCGCGCTCAAAATCATAGAGGGTAAGCGCCCGAAGGCGGTAATAGGCTACCCAAAACGCTTGCAGGGCTTCCACGTAGGCGCGGCGGGCCTGGTCTTTTTCCTGCAGGGCTATGTTCAAATCTGTGATACTGATGCGGCCCACCAGAAACGTGGATTTGGTGATGTCATAGCGCTCCTGGGCAATGGAGTCTGCCGAGGCGGTGATGCGCAGGCGCTCTTTGAGCAGGTCAATCTGGTTCACCTGCGTGAGCACGCTCTGCTCAAAATTGGTCTGCTCCTGCTGCACGGTGTACTGCGCCAGCTGCAATTGCGCCTGCGCGGTTTTCACGTTGGCTTTCTGCCGCCCCCAGTCCACCAGCGGCACGCTAAAGCCTACCGTCACCTGCTGCTGGTTCTCTGGCCGCACATAACTCTCAGAAAAGCTGTTGGCGCTCTTGGTCAGCCCGAAGGTGGCATATACATCAGCGTTGAACCCGCCTTTGCCGCGCACCTCGGCCATCTTCTGTTCCGCCTCCAGCACCTGGCGCTGAAACAGGAAGCGCTCTTTCCGGTTCATTCTGGCCTGCGCCAGTGCCAACTGCTCCTCCACTACCAACGCGGGTACGTTCTGCGGCGCCTGCACCGTCACCTTTTCGCCCTGCGGCAGCCCCACGTACGCGGCAAACTGCATGGCCACGGTTTTCAGCTCAGTAGACGCCTGCGCCTGCGCCAGCTGGGCGTTCATGAGGCTGAGTTTGAGCTGCAGCAACTCATTCTTAGATAATCGGCCCAGCCGATATTTCTCTTCGGCCACCCTAAATAAGGCTTGGTTGTTCTCCACATTTTTGGTGGCAATCTCATGGTTCACCTGCTGCAGCAGCACCTCAAAGAAGCGCTGCGTGGCGGTAGTGGCCACGGTTTCGCGGTCTTCCAGGTACTGGCGTTCAGATTCCGCGTAGCGGAGGGGCTCAATCTTCTTGGCCCACGCCAGTGCATTGTAACCAAAAATAGGCTGGCTAAAGCCGATGATGGCGGGAAAAGTGTTGTAGCGCCTTACGCCCTGGTTGAAGTCATCAAACCGCTGGCTCTGCGAAGAAATAAAGAACTGCCCACCCGTGAGCCCCACCGCCTGACTCACCGACAGCGCCACGTCTGAATTGCTGATGGAAACCTCTTTGAATTCAGTTGTCCCGTCTGGCTGCACCACGGGAATGGTGCTCCTAGAGAAGTCTGGCAAGGTGCCGCTCAACGCCAGCTGCGGGCGGTAATTGGCCTTGAACGTGCGGTACTGCCAGTAACTGCTGGTTTGGTTGGTAGTGGCCTGCTTGGCCGCAATAGAAGAAGCCAAGGCCAAATCAATAGTTTCCTGCAGCGTGAGTGACCGGCGTAGCGGCTGCGCCATGGTCAGTGGCCCCAGCGCCCAGCACACTATATATAATAGAGTCTTTTTCATGGCAGGGTTAGTTGTCTGAGAGTTGCAGTTCCTTCAGGTGGGCGTACTCTTTGGTGCTGGAGATGATGATTTCTTCGCCCGCGGCGATGTCTCCCTGCAGCTCTACAAAGTCTAAATTATTAGCCCCGGTTCTGAGCATGCGCCGCACGGCCTTGTCGCCCTGCACCACAAACACCGCCTGCTCTGGGGTACCGGTGTAGAAGGAGCCATTTTTCACCCGCAACACGTTCGGCCTAAAGTCTGTGTGCACAAACACCTCTACCCGCAGGTTAGACCGCAGCGCCTGGTGGTTTTTCTCCTGCAACCGCACATAAAAGGTGATGATGCCGTTTTCCACCTTGGGCTGCACGCTGGCAACTTCGCCGCGCAGGTCTGTGTTGTTGACCCGCACCGTGACGGGGCCGCCGGTCTTCACCTGCTGGGCATACGAATCTGAAATAGTGGCTTTAATTCTGAAGCTGCTCAAATCTGCCACCCGCGCCACGGGCTCACCCGCATTCACACTAGCCCCCACTTCTTCGTTCACCCACGTGACCACCCCTTTTTTAGTGGCCTTGATGTCTGCCTGCTCCAGTTGCCGCTGCAGTTGGCCAATGTCCCGGCGCTGCATTTCCAGCTCAAAGCCCACGGATCTCATGCCAATCTGGGCGGCGGCCTGCTCGTCTTGTATCTGGCGCTGGAGCTGGGCTAATTCTAACCTGGCAACTTTGAGGTCTAATTCAGCTTTCTTCACGTTTTCCTGGGTGCCGCCGCCAATGGAGAGCAGGTATTGTTCATCATTGAGTGCCGCCTGGAGGCTTTTCACCCGGACCTCCTGCACCGCATAACGGGAACGCAATTGGTTCAAGTTCTTCTGGAGGTCGTTTTGGAGTTGGGCGGTTTTGTTCTGCTTGAGCTGCTGCTCGTCTCTGAGTTTCTCAAAGGCGGTTTGCGAGATTTGCTTGTCCAGCTGCAGGAGGGGTTCGTTGGCGGCTACGTGGTCACCGGCCCGGTGCAGCACGCGCTCAATCTTGGCCTGGATGGGGCTGGCAATGACCTCTTCGGTCTCTGGCACCACCGTGCCTGTTGCGGTGAGGGACGTTTCTACGGCGCCTACCTCTACGGTGGCATAGCGCAGGTCTGTTCTGGCCACCTCCGTTTCCAGCACCCACCGGAACGCGAGCACCGCCGCCAGCACCACCACCAGAGCCCCTCCCGCCTGCCACTGGCGGCGACGTCTGGTTTTCTGCACTACAGCCTGGGGTATTTCTCTGTCCATTTTACACTTTGGTTGGTGCAGGCTGGTATCCAAGGGTTATGCCAATTTATTACGCACTGATCAACAGCGCTTTATATTCAAGTCAAACAGTTGAAAGTGTCCAGAAGTGGACAGGGATTCCAGAAGTGGGCAGGATTGGGATGTGCGGAAATACGTTTTCTGTTTTGGGGCTGTTTTCTGAAAAACAGGCCAGAAACAGCTTCGCCTTCTATGTCAAAAGCCATTGTTAAAATAATCTAGCAAGAGCTTCTACACGTTAAAAAAGCACAGTAGCAACTGGTTTACCGTTCGCCCACTAGATCCTTTCAGGAGGACAAAAGGGAGGAGTAGTTTATCACCGGGGAGAATGTCAAGGAAGGAAAATAAAGGAAATGAGGGAAAAATGAGAGTATAGCTTGTACCTAAAACTGACGGATTATAGAGCCTGCATGATACATTTTGACATAAAAAAGCCGCTGCGTTTTAGGCCTGTTTTTGGGAAAACAGGCCTAAAACGCAGCGGCCCAAAGAGTAAAAGAAGAATTACTTCACCTTGAAGAGGTCATCTTTCAGGTTCTTGTTCACCTCCACGCTAGTCACTTTGGATGACAAAATCTGGCCGCCAATGTGCAGGTCAATCTGGTGCGGGAACTTAATGCCGTTCACCTCGCGGTAGTCTTTGAGGTCTGTGGTTTGGTTGGCGGTACCAATGCTGGTTTGCTCTGTGGCCACTTCGCGCACTTTCAGGCCGGTTTCTTTGTCAAAGTAGTGAAAGGATTTCTTTCCGCTGGGCAGGGTCAACTCCAGTTTATAGGCATCACGGCCTTCTACTTTTTCCATCTGGTTCAGGGCCAGCTTCACCCCCAGTTGATCATAGCTCAGGAAGCTCAACCAGTTGTCCAGTTTCTGGTCCTGCACCTCAGTGCCGTCCAGTTCTTTTACCTGCCCCTGGGTGTTGATGGCCCCTTTGGTGCCGTTGATGATGACCCGGTTGATCTCATTCTGTCCATAAGTGGTCACTACTAAAGATTTGTCTACGCCTTTCTGCTGCTGGGTCACCAGCAATTGGGCTCCTGGCACGGTCATGGTGCGTTTGATGGTCAGATCTTTTATTTTCTCCACGTTTGCTTTTCCGCCAAGGGCGTTCACGTAAGCGGCCAGCACAGACTGCACGGTCACGCCAGCAGGCAATGACATCAACGGGGCCTCGGTTTTCTGCCCGAAGGCGTCATAGTAGGCCAGCGGCTGGTTCACGTTGAAAGGCTTTAGCTTGTCAGCTATCTCGCGGGCGTTCCCTACGGCTAGCAGATAAGCCTTGTCTGGACGCAGGTACTGCTGGGCCACGCGCTGAATGTCAGCGGGCGTTACGGCGGCCACGTTCTTCAGGTAGTTGGCGTAGTAGTCTTTGGGCAGGTTGTACCGGGCGGTATTGATGGCGAACATGGCCACTGTCAGCGGGTTCTCCAGGGAGCGGGCAAACGAGCCGGTCATCATGTTCTGCACTTTCTTCAGCTCATCAGCAGAAACGGGCTCTTTGCGCAAGCGGTCCATTTCATACATGATCTGGGCAAAAGAACTGTCTGTCACTGAATTCCGCACGCTGGCATAGGCCACAAACCTCCCTGATAAGCGGTCTGTAGAGAGGTTGGAGTTAGACCCGTAAGTGTATGCGCGCTTTTCCCGCAGATTGGCATCTAACCGGGCGAAGGAACCGCCCAGAATGTTGTTCATCAAGGTGGCCGCAATGGCGTCTGGGCTACCCGGTTTCAGGTCAACGGCATAGGTAACAGAGATATTTGACTGCACCGAGTTAGGGCGGTCCACAATGGCTACCTGATTGGCGGTTAAAGCGGCCGGCGCCGGATACGCGGCCAGCTTTACATCACCCTTCTTCCACTTGCCAAAGTACTGCTTCACCAGCTTCTTGGCATCTTTGGCGGTAATGTCGCCTACAATGGCCAGGTAGCCAATGTTTGGCCTGAAATACGAGCTGTAAAACTGCTGCACATCAGCCACGGCAATGTTCTCAATGGATTTCTCTGTCAGGATTTCGCCATACGGGTGGTTCTTGCCATACAGCAGCGCTTGCTGCAGGTTGGTCTCCATGGTGGCCGGATCATCTTTAGAAGCGGCTAAGTTAGAGGCCATCTGTTTTTTGAACTTGTCCAGCTCCTCCTGCTTGAACTGCGGGTTGAGCAGTACATCTGCACTCAGCTCCATGAGCTTGGGCAGGTGCTTTTTCAGGCTGGAGGCCGAAAAACCGGTAGCCGAGGTGTTTAAGGTGGCACCAATGAAGTCAATCTGCTCGTCTAGCTGGTCTTTAGAGCGGGTGGTGGTACCGGTACGCATCAGATACGCCGCTGCGCCCGTCAAGCCTACTTTCTCACCTTCCAGCACAGGGTCTCTGTCCAGCACCAGGGTCATGGCCACTGTGGGCAGCTTGTGGTTTTCTACCACGTACACTTTTAAGCCGTTAGAGAGGGTGAACTGCTCTACTTTCCCCAGCTCAATGGTAGGGGCCGGGCCCGCCGCCGGCGGAGTTTGTTTTGTCTGCGCCACACTGCCTACTGCGGCAGATAGCGCCAGAAAGAAAATGGAAATATATTTTTTCATGGAAATCTCTGAAGAATAAAGGAAACCAACTGCTTATCTCGCTTGCGCCGCCTTAGGCAGGTAATGCAACACCGCCCGGTTTTCTTTGGTTAAATATTGGTTGGCCACACGCATCAAATCATCTTTGGTCACGGCCAGCAGTTTGTCCAGCTCAGTGTTGATGAGGTTGGTGTTGCCGTACAGCGCGTGGAAAGAGGCCAGTTTCTCTGTGCGGCCTTCCAGCGTGGCCAAGCCGTTGATGTACTCGGTCTCAATCTGGTTGCGCAGTTTCTGGAACTCCTGGTCAGAGATAGGCTCTTTCTTTACGCGGTCCAGCTCCGCATCTATGGCGCGCTCCAGCTCGTGTACGTCTACCCCCATGTTGGCCACCGCCAGGTTGATAAACAGGCCCGGGTCTTCCATAGACAACGGGATAGACGCCACCGTCACCGCCTTCTGCTGGTTATCTACCAGCGCCTTGTTCAGACGGGAGCTCTGCCCGCCAGAGAGCAGCGTGGTCAGCATTTTAATGGCATACGAGTCATCTGCCCCTTGCTTAGGGATATGGTACGCCTGCACCACCGCCGGCAGCTGAATGTTGTCAAACACCACCTTGCGGCCTTCTTCCACCTGCTTGGGCTCTTCTACACTGGGCCTGATGATGGGAATGGTGCCTTTGGGAATTGGGGCAAAGTACTGCTCCACCAGTTTCTTGGTCTGCTCCACATCCAGGTCTCCGGCAATGGTCAGCGTGGCGTTGTTGGGCACATAGAAGGTTTTGTAGAAGTCCATAAACTCCCGCAGAGAGGCTTTGTCAATGTACTGGGCAGAGCCAATGGGCACCCAGCGGTACGGGTGTACTTCAAACGCGGTGGCAAACGTGTTCTCCAGCAAAGTGCCGTAGGGCTGGTTGTCTATGCGCTGCTTCTTTTCCTCTTTCACCACCTGCCGCTGCGTCTCTACGCCTCTTTCGTCAATTTTGGCGGCCCGCAAACGGTCAGCCTCCATCCAGAGGCCCAGGGCCAGCTGGTTAGACGGCAGAATCTGGTAATAGTAGGTGCGGTCAAACGAGGTGTTGGCGTTCACCGCCCCCCCCGCAGACTGAATCATGTTGATGTAGTTGCCGCGTTCCACGTTTTCTGAGCCTTCAAACATGAGGTGCTCAAAGAAGTGGGCAAACCCGGTACGGTTCTGTGCCTCATTCTTAGAACCCACGTGGTACATCATGGTCACGGCCACGGTAGGGGTGGTTTTGTCCTGGTGCAAAATCACGTGCAGACCGTTGGGCAGGTCGTACTCTGTGAAGTCAATCTTGTTGCTTTGCGCGGCAGCGGTGAGGCTGGCACCCAGCAACAGGGTACTCAACAATTTACGTTTCATTCAAAAAGCGTTAAAAAATAAAAGGGTCTTGTTCAGTCAGTTTGGCGGGCTTACCGGTGGCTTCACGGGTAAACGTCCTTAAAATTAATTTAAATATTTGTAAAAGCGTTCCATTTCCTGATTGCCTTACTACCAGAATAAGAATTTTACGTATGGCGGTTAAACCAAACCCGCAGTTTCTGCTCTAAGCACTAAACTGTATTTAAGACAACATTTGTATGAAGACCCTGAAAAATCTCACCTCAGCAGCCCTTCTGGCGGTAGCCCTTCTTTTTGGCAGCACGGCTTTTGCCCAGCAAGGCCCGGGGGAAGGCCGCGCCAAGCTCACCTTAGAGGAGCGGGTGCAGGCGCAGACCAGCCGTTTCCAGAAGCAGCTGGACCTCACGCCAGACCAAACCACCAAAGTACAGGCCATCATTCTGGCCTCTGCCCAGGAAATTGACAAAATGCGCGCTGCGGGCAAGCCCAACCGTGAAGCCATGGTGGCCCTTAACCAAAAGCGCACAGATGACATCAAAGCCATCCTGACCCCTGCCCAGAAAGAGAAATTTGAGCAGCAGCAGAACAGCATGAGAGAGCGTGCCGGTAACGGCCAAAGCCAGGCGCCAGGTCCTGAAAAAGCCAAGAAAGACGGCAAGAAGAAAAAAGGCGGTGCCGAAACCGAAGGTTAAGGCAACAACTAGTTCTCCCAATGCACCAGAGAGCCGAGGCAAGTTGTCTCGGCTTTTTTATTTCCATACACTGCGTTTTTAGCCTGTTTTCCTGAAAACAGGCCGAAAACGCATTTCCCGGGATTCCCTCTCCCTGAGGAAGAGGGCTAGGGTGAGGGGGCAGCGCTGGCTATGCAGCAAAGGCTACTGGCGCAGACGCTCGCAGGTCCTCCAGACGCTACGAGGTCTTTTGAGCAGACGCTTCATCAACTATGGCGCAAAAGTTACTTACATGGTGTTCATCTTGCTTTACCAGTTGCTTTGCCACATGAACAGTTTCCCCCTCATCCTACCCTTCCCCCTCAGGGAGATGGAACTCTGCTGATCTGTTTTAGAGCTGTTTTTCTGAAAACAGCCCCAAAACAGAAAACCCTCCCAAGTTATGCCACCGTAAGGGCGCTGCTGGCAATACTTCTAGCTGCTGCCTTGCCTGTGGTGACCGTTTGTGTTTTGGAGCTGTTTTTGAGAAAACAGCCCCAAAACACAAACTCGCGCGCCCTCTTGCCAATGCCTGTAGAAGCGGCTATCTTACAGGAAGTTTCCAACCCCTTGCCGCACCGCTATGAAATGGATAAGAGCTCTTCTTGTCACCGCTTTCACCCTTGCCCTCGTGTATGTGCTGAACCGGACCCACGGAATTATTCCGGCGCTGGGGCCGCTGCTGAGCCCGTATGAAGGGTTCTGGCGTCACGAGACAGACCCTGATTTCCGCTCTGCGGAGTTATCCCTGGCGGGGCTGCAGCAGCCGGTGCAGGTGCGGTTTGACTCGTTGCGGGTGCCGCACATCTTCGCGCAGAATGACCATGACCTGTACTTTGCGCAGGGGTACCTCACCGCCAGAGACCGCCTCTGGCAGATGGAGTTCATGACCCGCGCCGCCGCCGGCAGATTGTCTGAGGTGATTGGCGCGCAGACCCTGGAGATGGACCGCTACCAGCGCCGCATGGGCATGGTGGTCTCAGCAAAGGCCTCTCTCCAGCGCATGCAGGCAGATCCGCAAAGCAGAGCCGTGATGGAAGCCTACACCGCCGGTGTCAACGCCTACATTGACCAGCTTTCGCCGCGCGATTACCCCTTTGAGTACAAAGTACTGCATTACGCGCCCGAGCGATGGTCGGGCCTCAAGATTGCCTTGCTGCTCAAGATGCTGGCGTTTGACATGACGGGGTACTCAGATGACCTGCGCATGACCAACACGCTGCGCAAATTCGGCGCAGCCGTGGTGAAAGACCTGTTCCCCCACTACCCTTTCCGGGAGGAGCCTATTGTACCGGCGGGAACCGGCGCTGCTTTCACCCCGCTGCCTGTTCCGCCTACGCCGGCGCAGTACCTGGCCGGGGCCGCCGCACATGCGCTGGAACGGCAGAAGCCTGAGAACCTGGGCAGCAACAACTGGGCGGTGGCGGGCTCTAAAACGGCCAGTTGTTACCCGCTGCTGGCGTCAGACCCGCATCTGGGCCTCAGCCTGCCCTCTATCTGGCACGTGGTGCAGCTGCATGCGCCGGGTATCAACAGCTACGGGGTGATTATTCCCGGGGCCCCGGGCGTGGGCATTGGTTTTAACCGAAACATAGCGTGGGGCATGACCAACGTGGGGGCCGATGTGCTGGACTGGTATGAGGTCAAGTTTCAGGACGCACGGCGGCAGGGTTACTGGCACAACGGCAGGTTAAAACCAGTTAGGCACCTCATAGAGCGCATCAAGGTAAAAGGGGGCCAAACGGTGGTTGACACGGTTCTTTACACCCACCACGGCCCCGTGGCGTATTTGCCCCATGAAAAGCCGTTCAGAAGCAGTAGCACCCCCACCGGGCACGCCATCAGGTGGACCGGCCATGACACTCAGAACGAACTCAAGACGCTGTACGCCGTGAACCGCGCCCAAACCTATCCGCAATTCCGCGAAGCGCTGAAAACCTGGGCCGCCCCTGCCTTTAACTTCGTCTATGCAGATTCGCAGAACATTGCCATAATCTCTAATGGGCTGTTTCCGCTGAAATGGCCGGGCCAGGGCCAGTTTCTGCTGGACGGCACCAACCCCGCCCATGACTGGCAGGGTTGGGTTCCCATGGAGCAGGTGCCGCAGGTGCTGAACCCGGCGCGGGGCTTTGTGAGCTCGGCCAACCAGACGCCTGTCCACCCGAAGGACTACCCGTACTACCTGGGTTCCAGCTTTGCGGGCTATGAACGCAGCGCGCGCATTAACCAGCGCCTTTCGGCCATGACGCAGGCCACGCCAGACAGTTTCCGGCGGCTGCAGACAGACACCTACAGTTTTGTGCCCCAGAATGTGCTGCCCACGCTGTTGCAGTTGATCCAGCAGGAATCTCTGAATGCCAAAGAGAAAACCGCCTACCAAACCCTTTCCCGCTGGAACTACTTCTATGATGCCGACCAAACGGCGCCGTATCTGTTTGAGCAATGGTGGCAAGCGTTCGCAACGGCGGTCTGGGCCGATGAATTCCCCGCAGACACATTCAAGGCCCCCGGCCGCGACCGCCTGGTGCAGCTGCTCTTACACGAGCCCAACGCCCGCTGGTTTGATGACGTGACCACCCCGCAGAAAGAAACCGTGACGGACGTGGCTGCTACCACTTTTAAGAAGGTGGTAGAAAACCTGCCTGCTGCTGCGGCGCAACTACGCTGGGGCAAAGCCAAAAAATCTGCCATCAGGCACCTGGCGCAGCTGCCGGGCTTTGGGCAGGAACTGAATACCGGCGGAAGCGCCAACTCCATTAACGCCCTCAACGGCAGCCACGGCCCCTCCTGGCGCATGGTGGTGCAGCTGGGGCCGCAGGTGCAGGCGTGGGGCGTGTTCCCGGGTGGCCAAAGCGGCAACCCCGGCAGCCGTTTCTATGATAATTTGCTAGATGACTGGCAGGCGGGCAAGTTGCACCGGTTGCTGTTCTTGCAGGGTATAGACGATAGAAAGGAACAGACAGGTGTGGTGTGGGTAATGAAGGGGGAGTAAATTTAGTTGTTCGTTATCCGTTCTTAGTTGTTCGTGGAGATGCTTGCCTTATTAATTTCTTCCCCGCTCTTGTCATTCTGGAAGAATCTTGTGGGCGAATTAGAAAAGCCTTTGGTGATAGCTACTACCGTTCGCCACCAAGATTCTTCCAGAATGACAGAAGAATGTAAAAAACACATTATAGAACTTGCTACCAAAACCAACCCGTTATGCTCTTCCTCTTCATTCTTCTCTTCAGCCTCCTGGCCCAATTCTTCCTGCCGTGGTGGTCTATAGCCGTGATCTGTTTTGCCATGGCGTTCTGGAAGGCACACCGCGGGGGGCAGGCGTTCTTTTCTGGTTTTACCGCCATTGCGGTGACGTGGCTGGGAGCGGCGCTGTTCTGGCACGTGGTGACAGACGGTATTCTAAGCACGCGGGTAGCAGCCATGTTCAGCCTGAACTCGCCGTGGCTGTTGCTGGCGGTAACGGTGCTGTTGGGCGGGATTGTAGGTGGCTTGAGTGCATTGTCTGGGTTTCTGGTGCGGCGGGCGCTGGCGTAGTGTTTTTGGCCTGTTTTTAGGAAAGTAGGCCAAAAACGCCAGTTCAAAAGACCTTGTAGCGTCCGGAGGACCTGCGGGCGTCTGCGCCAAAAAACCAACCTACAACACCACTAGCCTCTTAGTTCAGTCCATGGCGTTTCTGGGCTGTTTTTCCCAAATCAGCTCGGAAACAGCCGCATCCCAAAGCCCCAACCTCTTTTATCTGAACAACAATTTCAAGCTAAAAACCCGCTTTCTTACCCAACCAGAAGGCTTTTCTCACTTTCCTGTAAAAAATTTCTTAACCCGCTGTAATGACTTCCGCCCTTGGGCGTCTCTGTATTTGAATGGACTTACAAGAGTTTAAAAGCAAAGTACTCCCAAGCAAGCAGAAGCTCTACCGGCTGGCGCTGTTCATGCTCCAGAACAAGGAGGAGGCTGAGGATATTTTGCAGGACGTGTTCCTGAAACTCTGGACCAACAAGCACAAGTTGCATGCCTACGCCAGCATTGAGGCGTTTGCCATGAGCATCACCAAGAACCTGTGCCTGGACAAATTGAAGAGCCGCAAGAACAAGCAGATGGTAGACGTGAGTGACATGGACTTGAATTCTGGGGAGCAGACGCCCTACCAGCGCTATGAACTGGCAGACCAGGTGCACAAGGTGCAGGAACTGGTGAAGGAACTACCAGAGCAGCAGCGGGTCATTCTGCACCTGCGCGACGTGGAAGGCTACTCATATGAGGAGGTGGAACAGGTCACCGGCATGAACGTGAACGCCATACGGGTAGCCCTGTCCAGAGCCCGGAAAAGCGTGCGGGACGGACTTTTAAAGCTAGAAAATTATGCCCTTTGAACAGATAGAAGCCTTACTGGAGAAATACTACCTCGGCGAGACGTCATTGGAAGAAGAGAACCAGCTCAAGGAATTCTTCCGGCAGACCCAACTTTTGCCAGACCACCTCAAGGTGCACGCCGTCCAGTTTGAGCACTACGGCCAGGAGCAGGAGGTAGAACTGGACAAGTTTCTCTCAGATGACTGGCTCTTTGAGAAGATTGAGCAGCCCCAACTACAAGTTTCTTCGGCGGCGCCGATGCAGCAGCACTGGTTCCGGCAATACTCCTGGCAGATAGCGGCCAGCATCACGTTACTCCTGGTGGCGTTCTGGGCAGGCAACTACTTCCGGCAAGACGCCCCGTTCAGCCCAGCCCCCAAAGATGTAGCGGCCGTGCAGCAACAGCCTAAGGCGCAGGAAACAACGCCTATACAGGCAACTGCACCTGCCCCGGAGAACACGGCCCTGACCACCGCCGCAACAGCAACAGAGGCAGATGTAGAGAAGAAGCAAGAAAGCAATTTCACGCCATTGGCGCGGCAGAAGCCCAGAACCGTATGGGCGGCCAGTACTACGGTGAGAGCCTCGGCCAGCGACCGGCTGCAGCTGGTGACCCAGGAGCTGGAAACCAACGGCCTCACGCCAGACGAGAGCAGGAAGGTGATCAGGCAGCTCATCAAGACCATGAACCATGACAACAACGTGAACGTGCGGCTGGCGGCCACTGAGGCGCTGTACCAGTTCAGGGAGCAGCCCGAGGCGCGCAAAGCCATTATTCAGTCGCTGGGCAACCAGACAGACCCTATGATGCAGGTCACATTGATTGAGATGATCATCAGCCTGAAAGAGAAAACCGCCATCCCGCACCTGCAGAAACTCACCGGCCGTGATGATCTATTACCTATTGTAAAATTCAAAGCACAAGAGGGTCTTGGCACCCTTATCTAACCTCATAATCAGTTACCCACATGAAAAAATCAATAGCACTAGCATGGGCCTGCCTCCTGCTTACCGGAACTTGCTTTGCGCAAACCGCCACGGGCGGCGGCAGCAAAACCGCAAAAACCGCTGAGAGTAATCTTAGAACCTATAAAATCAAGCTGGGAACCGGCAAAGACAAGCAGGTGCAGCTCACCATGTTCAACAGCGAAGTAGCCATTGAAGGTTACAACGGGGACGAGGTGATCATTGAAACCAGAGACTACACAGCCCCGCCCAAACGCGCCGAAGGCCTCAAGCCCCTCTACAACCAGATGGAAGACAACACTAATCTGGGGCTGTCTGTAGAGAAGAAAGGCAATATTGTAACCATTGCCAAAGCCTCCAGGAACGATGGGAAATTCACCATCAAAGTACCCAGGAACGCGTCTGTGCTGTACAAGGAAACCAACTGGACGGGCGGCGACCTCACCATCTCCAACCTGGACGGCGAGATTGAAGCCAAACTGAACAACGCTGAGGCTACCTTCACCAACGTCTCGGGCCCGGTGGTAGCCAACACCACCGCAGGCTCCCTTAAAGTAGTTTTCTCTGCTATAGACCAAAACAAACCCAGCGCGCTTTCGTCGGTGGCCGGGGAGATAGACGTTACCCTGCCCGCCAACACCAAAGCCAATTTCAAGCTCAAATCTCTGCAGGGCGAAATCTACACAGACTTTGACATGGACCTGAAGCGCAGTGACAAAGGCAACCTGGCCGTGATTGGCGGCGGCGGCAACATTGACGGCAAAACCAACGGCGGCGGCGTAGAAATCAACGTGCAGAGCATCTCCAGCGACATTTACATTAGAAAGAAGAAATAAGCCCACCCCAATGGGAGAAGCATAGGGACCGGGGCATGCGCCAGACATAACGTGCACCGCCTGCCCTTCCCGGCTTCTTCCAGCACCGCCCCAGAAAAGACCCCTCCCGCTTCTGTCTTTACAGTCACCCCTCCTTCTAACCTATTCATCTTATGAAAAAATTAATAATGGCCGCCCTGCTGCTGTGGGGCTCCCTGGCCGCGCATGCCCAAAAAAAAGTGGTGGAGAAGACCTTCGCCCTGCCTGCCTCCAAGAAAGTGAACCTGCACCTCAAGTTTGCCAATGACATTAAGCTCACCGCCTGGGACAAAAATGAAGCCCTCATCAAGGTGTGCTATGAAATCAACGGCGGTCAGCTGAACGAAGCAATGGTCCTGACCTTTGAGGACGCCCCAGACCAGCTAAACGTATTGGCCAACCTCAAGCATGAGCTGTTCAAAGACGTTAAAAGTGACAGCCTCCACTGCCCAGACGGGTACAGCCGCAACTTTGGCAACTACAACACCAAAACCGGCAAAGCCACCAACTTCGCCTGCACCCGCATTGACTATGAAATTTTCCTACCCCGCCACGCCAACGTCACGCTGGAAACCATTAGCGGCAATGTGGAGGTGCGTGGCCTCACCGGCCCCGTCAGCGCCAAATCCATCAGCGGGTTTGTAGACATGGACTGGCCCACCCAGCAGGGCGCCGCCGTCTCCCTCAAAACCATCACCGGTGAAGTGTATTCAGATCTGGAGATTGCCCTGAACGGGAAACACCAGGAGGCGCCCATGGTGGGCTATGACCTGAAAGGGAAAGTACAAGAAGGCGGCCCCACCGTGAAACTGGAATCTATCAGCAATGACATTTACTTCCGGCGGAAAAAGTAAGGGCGTTTTGGGGCTGTTTTCAGAAAAACAGCCCCAAAATAGAAAACTGCCCTTTACCCCGCCCGCAGACTTCCCGCCCGCCAGGGCTGGCTCCCAATGATCCACGTGGAAACGCAGCCAGAAAGGTCTTCCTTCCCATTTTACACATGTGCCCTCTGGCTTACCGGTGTCTCCTGCCAGAGGGGAGAAAATAGAAAAACCTGTTTTTGACCTGTTTTTCAGAAAACAGCGCCAAAACGCACCGCCTCTCAGAGCCCCCACCCTATCCCCTAAAAACCTTATTCCGCTGGAACTATGAAAAAAAGATCCCTCTTTTTGCCGGGTCTGCTATGCCTTTGCCTTTCGGTTTTGGTGGCAAGCCTCGCCCAAGCCCAGGCACCACCGTCAAATTCCCTTTCCGCCAAGGGCGAAGGGAAAATCTCTGGCCTGGTCAAAGATTCCATCAGCGGCAAGCCGGTGGCCTATGCCACGGTGGCGCTGATGAAGAAAAACACCACCCAAACCGTAGACGGCACCCGCACAGACGGGCAGGGGCAGTTCAACTTCTCCGGAGTGGCCGCAGGAGAATACACGGTCATGTGCAGCTTGCTTGGGTATGCGGCCAAAACGGTGCAGAGCGTACCTGTCACGGCGCAGAACCCAACCCTGCACCTGGGGGAAATACAGCTGACCCCCGCGGTGAACCAACTGCAGGAGGTGACGGTGGTGGGGCAGAAACCGCTCATAGAAGACAAAGGCGACCGGCTGGTGTACAACGCAGACCAGGACCTCACCAACACGGGCGGCAATGCGGCAGACGTGCTCCAGAAAGTGCCGTCGCTCTCGGTAGACGGGGACGGGAACGTGCAGCTGCGCGGAAGCTCCAATGTGCGGGTGCTCCTCAACGGCAAGGCGTCTACCATTCTGGCCACCAACCTGGCAGATGCGCTCAAGCAGATTCCGTCTGACCAGATCAAGAGCGTAGAGGTCATGACCACGCCATCGGCCAAATATGACGCGGAGGGCACGGCGGGCATTATCAACATCATCACCAAGAAGAACCACCGGCAGGGCGTGAGCGGGAGCGCGGGATTCACGGCCGGCACCCAGAACAACAGCCTTTTCAGCAACACCAGCCTGCGCCGCCGCCAACTGGGCATCAACGTGAACCTGAACACGTTCCATTATGCGGTGCCCAGGGGGTACGGCATGTACCGTGCTGAGAGAACAGAAGGCGTTGAGCGCCTCACCACCCAGACCGGCGACGGGAAAGTGTACGGCGGGGGCGGTTCGGCGCAGCTGGGCCTGGAGTATGAACTGGACTCTATGAACTTTCTAGCCGCGGGGTTTCAGCTCAATCTGGGCCGCTACCAGGGCAACGGGCAGCAGGAAACGCTTTCCCCGGAACCGGCGCCCCTGCACCGTATTTCCCACACCAGCGCCTTTGAGTTTGTCCCCTTCAGCACAGATGCCAACCTGGAGTACACGCACATTTTCAGCCCGCGGCATGAATTCACCCTGCTGGGGCAGCTCAGCCGGTTTGACTTAGACAACCTGGTGCGGCAGGAGCAGCTCAATGCCCGTGACCAGCTGTTCTACCAGCAGCACAACACCAACGCCAGCCTGAACCATGAAACCACCCTGCAGGCAGATTACACGCACCCGTTTTCGCCTAAAACAACCCTGGAGGTGGGCGCAAAAACCATCATCCGCCGGGCGGAAAGCAACGCGCAGTATGACATCAGGTTCCCGCTGGAGAACCGCGCCGCGCCAGAAGACAACATTTTTGAGTACCGGCAGCACGTGCTGGCGGGGTATGCAACCCTGGCCTTTGCGCTGGGCAAGAAGAACCACCTGAAAGCGGGGCTCCGGTATGAGCGCACCCGCCTCAACGGCGACTTTTCCAGCACGGGCACCTTTTTAGAGGAAACCTACCAGAACATGATTCCCAGCGTGACCCTCTCCCGCACCGTAAAAGAAAACCAGACGGTGAAACTCAGCTACACGCAACGCATACAGCGGCCCCACATTTTCCTGCTGAACCCGTACCGGGACAGCCGCGACCCCAAGAGCATCTTCTTCGGGAACCCTGAACTGGAGCCAGAGCTCACCCACCTCTATGAAGCAGGCTACAGCACCTTCTTCAAGACCAGTTCGGTAACCACCAGTGTGTACCTGCGCCAGGTAGACAACGCCATACAGCCGGTCACGCCGGCCATTGAAGAGGGCGTGGCGCAGAACACCTATGGGAACGCGGGCAGACTCCTGAGCTACGGCCTAAATGTGGCCGGCTCTACCAAACCGGTGCCCGCCTGGAACCTTAGCGGCAGCGCCAATGTGTATTTCAACCAACTGCAGGGGGAAGGCTACAGGAACAACGGCTGGCAGTACAACCTTACCCTCAGCACCGGCTATGACCTGGGAAAAGGCTGGAGCAGCCAGTTCTCCGGGGGCTTCAATTCGGCCAGGGTTACCCTGCAGGGCCACGCCTATGCCACAGGCTACCACAGCCTGGCGGTGAAAAAGGAGCTGTTCCAGAAGAAAGGCAGCGTGACGCTGGGCCTGAACAACCCGTTTACCGCCTACATCAACTCCGGCTATGCGTTAGAAACCGCCGCTTTTACCCAGAGAAATGAGAACCTGAACTACAACCGCGCCGTGCGCCTGAGTTTTGACTACAAATTTGGCCAGGCAGATGCGAAGAAGGCCCCGCGCAAGAAGAAAACCATCAGGAACGATGATCTGAAACAGGGCGAGTAGTGCAATGAGGAAGAGAGAGCATGAGTGAATGCGGGCTCAGAATAAATTTCCTAAAGAGCCTGCCATCTCCATGGCCCTGTACACACTAGCTCAGGGAGAAAATGTAGTTTTGTTTGGGACAGCGCACGGTTTCCGGTTGGAGCCGTGCGTCTGTTTTAGGCCTGTTTTCAGAAAAACAGCCCGAAAACAGAAATTCCCTTGCCGTTTCTGGCCTCTTTTCCGCAAATTGGGCCTAAAACAAAAACACTTCCCCTCATGCGGTACGCGCTCACCAACGGCACCATCTACTCTGGCTACACCACCGCCCAAGGCTATGCAGTCTTGTTTGAACAGGACAAAATCATTGGCGTGGTGCAGACCGATGAAATTCCGGCAGACACCACGCGCCTAGACGCGCAGGGCGGCCTCATCTGCCCCGGCTTTGTAGACCTGCAGGTGAACGGCGGCAACGGCATTTATTTCACCCAGTTCCCCACGCCAGACAGCCTGAACTCCATCAGAGACGCGCACCTGCAGTACGGCACCACCAGTTTTCTGCCCACGGTCATCTCCGCGTTTCAGGACCGGATTCTGGAAACCATTGAAGCGGTACGGGCAGCCATGCAGCAATACCCCAGCACGTTTCTGGGCATGCACCTGGAGGGGCCTTTCTTCCATCCGGAGAAGCCTGGCGCGCATGACGTGGCCTGTATCCGGAACGCCACCCATGAGGAGCTGGATGTGCTTCTGGAGGCAGGCAAACAGGTGATCAAATACCTGACCCTGGCCCCGGAATGCGCCGAGGAAAGCGTGTTGCAGCGGCTCGCAGACAGCGGAATAGTTTTATCCGCCGGGCACAGCCTGGCCACCTATGACCAGGCCATGCATTTCTTCCGGAACGGGGTCACCGCCGTCACCCACCTCTACAACGCCATGTCTGGCCTAGACACCAAAAGCCCCGGCTTAGCTGCCGCTGCCTTAGATTACGGCCAGGCCTGGACGGGCATTATTGTAGACGGCGAACATTGCCACCCCTACGCCGTGCGGCTGGCCAAGAAGATGCTGGGCGAGAAACTGCTGCTGGTCTCAGACTGCGCCGCCTGTGTGAACTCAGATATTGAATACTCAGAGTTCGGGAATTTCAAGGCCTACTACCGCAACGGCCGCTGTGAAACCGAAGACGGCCGCCTGGCCGGTTCTGCCCTCACCATGCTCCAAGCCGTGCAGAACACCGTGAACATGGTTGGGCTGGAGCTGGATGAAACGCTGCGCATGGCCACACTTTACCCCGCCCAGGTTCTACACATGGAGCACCAGGTAGGGCAGTTGGTGGCAGGGGCCGCGGCCAACATGGTAGTCCTGAACCAGGAACTGGAACTGCAGCAGGTGTGGGTAGACGGGCAGCCGGTACCGCTGACTCCCAGATAAGTCGCACCCGTTTTGGACCTCTTTTGGGAAAACTAAGCCAAAAACGGAAACTTCTTCGTTCTTGAAAGACGAGGACTGGGAAACCAGCCTTGGTGTAAAAGAAATGTAAAGCCTTTACTGAAAACCACCCTATGAACATCATCACCATCACCCTGAACCCCGCCGTTGACAAAAGCACCCGCGTAGAGGCGGTGGCCCCAGAGAAAAAGCTGCGTTGCGAGAAACCCGTCTTTGAACCGGGCGGCGGCGGCATCAACGTCTCCCGCGCCATTAAAAAACTGGGCGGCGAGTCCTGCGCGTGGTTCTTATCTGGGGGTGCCACCGGCGAGAAGCTGGGCGAGTTGCTGCAGGCCGAAGGTGTTTCTTTCAGAGCCTTCGGCTGCGCCGAAGCCACCCGCGAGAATTTTGCCGTGTATGAAACCTCCTCGGGGCAGGAATACCGTTTTGGCATGCCCGGCCCGGAGATTGCCGAGCACGAGTGGAAACAATTGTTACAGGCCTTGGAGGAACTGGAAGACGTGCCCCAGTTTGTGGTGGCCAGCGGCAGCCTTTCGCCCGGCGTGCCTGATGATTTTTACGCCCAGCTGGCCGAGGTAGCCGTGAAAAAAGGCTTCAAACTGGTAGTAGACACTTCGGGAGCCGCGTTAATCAAAGCCGCCGGGGCGGGTATCTACCTGCTCAAACCCAACCTGAACGAACTGGCCGCCCTGGCCGGCAAAGAACATATCACCGCCAAAGAACAGGAAGAACTGGCCCAGCAGGTGCTGGCAGAGGGCAAAAGCCAGGTGCTGGTGGTTTCTTTGGGTGCCCGCGGTGCCATGCTGGCCACCAAAGACGGGTTTGAATATGTGACGCCGCCCACCGTGAAGCTGCAAAGTGCCGTGGGCGCCGGCGACAGCATGGTAGGCGGTATGGTCCTGAAGCTCTCAGAAGGCTGGGCGTGGCCAGAGGTCATCCGGTACGGCGTGGCCACGGGCACCGCCACCACCATGACCCCGGGCTCTGAACTCTGCCGCAAACCAGATGTAGAGGAAATCTATGCCTGGCTGAAAGCCCGAAGCTAGTTTGTCATCTTTCCTCAGAAGCATTCTTTGATTTTCTGTTTTCGGGCTGTTTTTGGAAAAATAGCCCGAAAACAGACTCCCCCCCCCTTTCCCTCCCCAAGAGAATCTAGTTGATTCTTGCATTCCTGCCTAACATGCATTAAACTTAATGTGGCAAACCTTTCTTGCCACACCACCTGATACTCCACTAACCAAACAAACCTTGAAACGAAGAGATTTTATTGGATTGACCGCCATGGGCGTAGGAGGGCTAATGCTTTCTGGCATCCCCACGTTCGGTCACGAGATTGACCCCGCGCGCGCCCTGGAGCCGGTAGACGTAGCCCTGCACAAACGCCTGGCAGACGTGGCTCTCAATTCCGCCAAAAGTAAAGGTGCCACGTACGCCGATGTGCGCATTGGCCGGTACCTGGCCCAGAACATGTTCACCCGTGAAAAGCAGGTGCAAGGCATTAGTACCACCGAGTCTTACGGCGTGGGCGTGCGTGTGATTGCCAACGGCACCTGGGGCTTTGCCGCCACCTCAGACGTGAGCGATAAAGGCATTGCCAAAGCCGCCGAGCAGGCTGTGGCCATCGCCAAGGCGAATTCTAAATTGCAGAAGGAGCCGGTGCAACTGGCCCCGCAGCAAGGCTACGGCGAGGTGAGCTGGAAAACGCCTATCCAGAAAAACGCCTTCGCGGTACCGGTTTCTGAGAAAGCAGATTTGCTTTTAGCGGCCAACGCGGCTGCGCTGGCCGGTGGCGCCAACTTCGTAAACTCGGCGCTGTTCCAGATCAATGAGCAGAAGTATTTCGCGTCTACAGACGGTTCTTACATTGACCAGGACATTCACCGCATCTGGCCTAACTTCACTGTAACCGCCGTAGACAAAGCCTCTGGCAAATTTAAAACCCGTGAGGCCCTGAGCGCGCCCATGGGCATGGGCTTTGAGTACCTCACCGTGAAAGCGCCCACCATGAAAGGCCCCGAAGGCACCGGCCTGATTGGCTATGACAAGTACTATGATATTGTGGCAGACGCCGGTTTAGCCGCCAAACAAGCCCGCGAGAAACTCACTGCTAAGTCGGTAATGGCGGGTAAATATGACCTGGTACTGGACCCTAACCACCTGGGCCTGACCATCCACGAAAGCGTGGGTCACCCGCTGGAGCTGGACCGCGTGCTGGGCTACGAAGCCAACTACGCCGGAACCTCCTTCGCCACCCTGGACAAGTGGAAAACCAAGAATTTCCCGTACGGCAGCAAGCACGTCACCATCTTCGCCGACAAAACCCAACCTGGTTCTCTGGGCGCGGTAGGTTATGACGATGAAGGCGTGAAAACCAAGCGCTGGGACCTCATCAAAGATGGAACATTGGTGAACTACCAGGCCACCCGTGACCAGGCCCACATCATTGGGGAGAAAGAATCGCACGGCTGCTCGTACGCCGACAACTGGAGCTCCGTGCAGTTCCAGCGCATGCCCAACGTGTCTTTGGCGCCGGGCAAGCAGAAACTGAGCGTGGATGAGATGATCAAAGACGTGAAACGCGGCATTTACATCGCGGGACGCGGCTCTTACTCCATTGACCAGCAGCGCTACAACTTCCAGTTCGGGGGCCAGCTGTTCTACGAGATCAAAGACGGCAAAATTGTGGGTCCATTAGAAGACGTGGCCTACCAGAGCAACACCCAGGAATTCTGGAACTCCTGCGCCGCCGTCTGTGACGAGAGCGATTACCGCCTGTTCGGGTCGTTCTTTGACGGCAAAGGCCAGCCTAGCCAGGTGAGTGCTGTTTCGCACGGCTCTGCCCACACCCGCTTCAACGGCGTGAACGTGATCAATACAGGAAGAAAAATCTAGCGATTTTCCTTCCTGTATTGATCAGTCCTGAGTTCTGAGTCTTGAGTCCTGAGTTGAAAGTGTAGAAAGAAGCACATTTATGGCTGAAAGTATCATTGCTGCTAAGTCTTATAGTTTCGCTTTGCGGATGATTAAGTTGTATAAGCATCTGCAGAAAGAACAGCGGGAGTTTTATGTTTTGACCAAGCAAGTCTTGCGCAGCGGCACCTCTATTGGAGCCAATGTGGAGGAAGCATTGGGTAGTCCCTCTGGGGCTGATTTCAGAAATAAACTGACTATCGCTCTCAAAGAAGCCCGTGAAACCAGCTACTGGCTCAGACTTTTGAAAGACTCAGAGATTATATCTGTTACATCTTTTGACAGCGTGCACAATGACTGCCAAGAACTCATTAAAATCCTGAAGAGCATTATTCTCACTTCAAAGAAGAACGAAAAGAAGGAAATTACACCACCCACTCAGGACTCAGAACTCAAGACTCAGGACTAATACCAATCAGTTTCAACCAACATCAGACGTATCCCAACAATGGCAATATTATCAAAAGATCAAGCCCAGGCGCTCCTCAAAAAAGCCCTGAGCTACTCCAAAGCCGATGAGTGTGAGGTAAACCTCAGCGGCTACAAGGGCGGCAACATCCGCTACGCCCGCAGCACCGTTTCCACCAGCGGTGAGGAAGAAAACATGTCGCTGGCCGTGGAAGCCCGCTTTGGCAAGCGCTCTGGCGTAGCCACCATCAACGAGTTTGATGATGCCTCTTTAGAGAAAGTAGTGCGCCGCGCCGAAGAGGTGGCCCGCATTGCCCCGGAAAGCCCGGAGTACGTGCCCATGCTGGGACCGCAGAACTACCTGCCCAGCAACGCCTGGTTTAAATCCACGCATGACATTGACCCGGAATACCGGGCCAACGCCGCCGCCAAAAGCATGCAGCTCGCCGACAGCAAGAAACTGACCGCCGCCGGCTTCTGGGAAGACCGCAGTGGGTTCAGCGCCAAGATGAACTCTAAAGGTCTGTTCGCCTACAACCAAAGCTCGGGCGTAGATTTCTCCGTGACCATGCGTACGGCAGACGGCACCGGTTCTGGTTACGTGACCCGTGACGTGAGCGATGTTTCAAAACTGGACACTGGCGCCGCCTCTGAGATCGCCGCCCAGAAAGCCTTGACCTCTGTGAACGCCAAAGCCGTGGAACCTGGCAAATACACGGTCATTCTGGAGCCCACCGCCGCCGTAGATTTATTGCAGAACATGTTCCGGAGCATGGACGCCCGCTCTGCGGAAGAAGGCCGAAGCTTCCTGAGCAAACCCGGCGGCAAAATCAAGCTGGGCGAGAAAATGTTTGATGACCGCGTGAACATCACCTCTGACCCCACCAACCCAGAAGTTCCTTCCTCTACCTGGTCCGGTGACGGTCGTGCCCACGAGAAAGTGACCTGGATTGACAAAGGCGTGATCAAGAATATTCCGTATTCCCGCTTCTGGGCCGAGAAAAAAGGCGTGAAAGGTTTGCCTTCGCCGGGCGGTTTCATTATGGCCGGTGGCAACCAAAGTCTGGAAGACCTCATCAAAGGCACCCAAAAAGGCATTCTGGTGACGCGCCTGTGGTACATCAGAGCCGTTGATCCGCAGACCCTGCTCTACACCGGCCTCACCCGCGACGGAACCTTCTATATTGAGAACGGCAAGATCAAGCACCCTGTGAAGAACTTCCGCTTCAACGAGAGCCCGGTGATCATGCTCAACAACCTGGAGGCCCTGGGCAAGCCGCAGCGCATTGGCGGCAACCTGGTGCCCCCCATGAAGATCAGAGACTTCACCTTCACCAGCTTGTCTGACGCGGTATAAGACCTCACCCCAACCCCTCTCCCACGGAGAGGGGCTTTCTGTTTTTGGCGTGTTTTCTGGAAAGTAGGCCAAAAACGAAGTTAAGTTGTTTAATGCAAGACTAAATTAGCGTACACCTTTCAGGTTAACTCCCTCTTTTGTCATTCTGGAAGAATCTTGTGGGCCAACTAGAAAAGCGCTTAGTAAACGCTACTACCGCTCGCCCACAAGATTCTTCCAGAATGACAAATAGCGTTAGAAGTGCTTAGTTCAATGCCCACGCCTTTCACTTTCGCCCGCCTGCAATACCGCTCCGGCAACTGGGACACTGACCAGCGCATGCCTTCTAACCTGCTGCACTCGCTGGTGGAATATACCACCGTGCCCGTGGTGGAGCAGGAGAAGATTATCAATCTGGAAAGTACCGAACTCTTTAAATATCCCTTCTGCTACCTGAGTGGCCACAAACTGGTGCAGTTCAACGCCAAGGAGCGGATCAATTTTGAGAAGTATGTGCAGAACGGCGGCTTCGTGTTTGTGGACGATTGCAACCATGACATTGACGGTCTCTTCGCGCGGTCCTTTGAGGAACAGATGCGCGTCTGCTTCGGGCCGAAAGCGTTGAAGAAGATTCCCAATACCCACGCCCTGTACCGCTCCTTTTTTAAGTTTGAGGAAGGTCCGCCCACCACGTCTTTTGAGCTCAACGGCTGGGGCGATGACCTGGTACATGATTACCTCAAAGCCTATGAAGTAAACGGCCGCATTGCCGTGTTGTATAGCAACAAAGACTACGGCTGCGAGTGGGATTATGATTTCAGGAACAAGCGTTGGCTGGCCGAGGACAATACAAAGTTCGGGGTGAATATCCTGATGTATGCGCTCACCAGTTAATTCCGTTTAGAGCCTGTTTTTCCTAAAATAAGCCAAAAACGGCAAGTCATTTCAGAAACAATTATTGCCTAGCTATCAAAGATTCTTGACCAATGAAAAAATACCTACTCCTGGTTACATGCGTTATTTTATGGACACCGGCTTTCTCATGTTCCTGTGGAACTGCGGCTAACTTTATAAGAGCCACAAAAAAAGCGGATATTATTGCTTTGGTGAAAGTCCAAGAATACCAAGACTTCTTTATTTTATCAGCGGCAAGTCCAGAATCAAAAAAACAGTCCCTATCTACCAGAGTAGAAGTTATCCAACTCCTAAAAGGCAAAGAAGAGAGGAAAGAAGTAAAAATATCAGGAGATAATGGCATACTATGCAGACCTTATATTGATGTTCTAAAAAAGGATCAATACTATGTTGTTGGCCTATACAAGGGAAATAGTGAGCAAGGAGAGGACTATTATATTTCAATTTGTGGAGAGTACTGGATTAATTACAACCCAACTGATAAAACAGTGAAAGGATTAATTAAAGAACAGTCAAAAAAACCTAAAGCAATGCTCTTTACTGAATTACAAGCACTTATTGCAAAAGGTTAAAATTAAATTTATTCGGTTTATCAGTAGCTTAATTTCACAATCTGACATAGTGACCACCCAAGAAGTAACCCAGCTTTTAAACAAACTCCCCGCCCTACGGCAGGAAATAAGTAAAATCATTGTCGGTCAGCAGGAAGTACTGGACGAAGTGCTCATTACGCTGCTGGCGGGCGGCCACGGCTTGCTGGAAGGCGTACCCGGTCTGGCGAAAACGCTGTTGGTGCGCACCCTGGCCAGCGCCGTGGATTTGCCGTTCCGCCGCATTCAGTTCACCCCGGACCTCATGCCCACCGACATTCTGGGCACCGAAGTCTTAGAAGAGGACCACACTACCGGCAAGCGGTTCTTCCAGTTCAACGAAGGCCCCATCTTCGCCAGCATCGTGCTGGCAGATGAGATTAACCGGACGCCGCCCAAAACCCAGGCGGCGCTGCTGGAGGCAATGCAGGAGTTTGAGGTGACCTACGCAGGCAAAACGTACCCGCTACCGCGCCCGTTCTTTCTGCTCGCCACCCAGAACCCCATTGAGCAAAGCGGCACCTATCCCTTGCCCGAGGCGCAGTTAGACCGCTTCCTGCTCTACATCAAAATCAAGTACCCCACAGAACTGGAGGAAATCTCCGTCCTGAAAAGTACCACCGGCGGCAAGCGCGAAGCCGTTCAACCCATTCTGTCTGGCGACGAAATTCTGGCCCTGCAAAGCCTGGTGCGCGAAGTAAGTATTTCAGATGAATTAGTAGCCTACGCCGCCCGGATAGTGCGTGCTACCCGCCCCGCCGAAAGCTCGGTGCCCTTTGTGCAGGAATTTGTGCGGTGGGGAGCCGGTCCGCGCGCCGGGCAAGCGCTTATTCTCACCGCCAAGGCGCGCGCCCTGCTGCAAGGCCGCTTTGCTGTGACGTTACCAGATTTGCAGACGATGGCCTATCCTGTGTTACGGCACCGTGTACTCGTGAACTTCACCGCCGAGGCCGATCATATTACCACCGACAAAGTGGTGGAGGAACTGCTGAAAGGAGTGGAGCTGCCCAGGGAAGTACTGCGGTAGTTCAAATAACAGTTAGAGCGCATAAAGAAGGGAACCCTTGTTTATATGCCTGACAACCACCACTACAACAAGCACCTGAAGCCGCTCGCCAAAGTGCATCGGGCAGATTCTACCAAAGCCGAAATCAGGTTGTGGTGCGAATTACTGAGTAAAGGAAAAATGGGCGTTTCTTTTCTTCGGCAGCGCCCCATTGGCAATTACATTGCAGACTTCCTATGCAAAGAATTAAAGCTGATTATTGAAGTGGATGGTTATTCCCATAACTTCAAAACAGACGAAGACACAGCAAGAGATAAAGAACTAACTGCCCTCGGCTTTACTGTCCTTCGGTTTACCGATGCAGAAGTCATACATGACTTCCCCAACGTGCAACGAACTCTAGAAACCTGGATAGCAGAGAAGAAAGGAAACGCTTCAATGTAAATGCTTCTGCACGCATTCCGTCCCCCTTTGAAGGGGGTAGGGGGATGATTACTCGTGCCGAGCTCCGCATTCCCGAAGCGGATTATTTATTTTTCAGCATTGAATAAATCAGTTCTAACTTCAGCGGCCCTTGTCATCCCCCTACCCCCTTCAAAGGGGGACGGAAAAGTACCTAAATTAAGCCAACTATGCCCCACCGCCTGCTCAACCCACAGACGTTTGCCGCGATCAAAGACCTGCGCCTCATTGCCAAGGCGGTGGTAGATGGGTTCTTGCTGGGGCAGAACCAGAGCATTAGGCGGGGGGCGGGCATTGAGTTCGCGCAGTACCGCAGCTATCAACCCGGCGATGATCTGCGGCAGCTGGACTGGAAGATGTTCGCGCGGTCAGACCGGTACTACATCAGGGAATCTGAGGTGGACAGCAGTGTGGCCGTGCGGTTTGTGGTAGATGCCAGCGGCTCTATGGCGCACCAAGACGGCACTCTCACCAAGTTGGACTATGCCCGTTTTCTGGTGGCAGCCCTGGCCTACCTGGCCACTCAACAGGGCGATGCCGTAGGATTGTTCGTGCTCCAGGAAAACCAGCTGGTACAACTAGCGCCGCAGCAAACGAGCCAGCACCTGCAACGGTTCTTCCATCAGCTGGAGCACGTGAAACCTACTGGCTCCTTCCCCGCCCCCGACCGTTTAGCGCCTGTTTTCGCGAAAAAACGGCAAAAGGAGATCACCGTCCTCATCACTGATATGTACGAGCAGGCATCTGAGATTTCTGAAACGCTGCGCAAGCTGGGGGCCCGCGAGAAAGACACGCTCCTGTTCCACCTCATGGGTCAGAACGAACTGGAGTTTTCTTACCAAGGTCAACTCAGCTTTCAGGATTTGGAGACCGGGCAAACGGTGCAGGTGAACGCAGAAACTCATCGTGAAGCTTATTTACAGAACCTGCAAACCTGGCTCCGCACCCTAGAAACCGACACCCGCAAAAATCAAATACATTACGAGCGCTTCCACCTGCATGAACCGCTGGACAAAGCGCTAAGAGCGTTTCTGCAAAGCCGCGCCAGGCAATAAGGAAGGAGTTCTGAGTCTTGAGTCCTAAGTTCTGAGTGGAATTCAGTTTAGGGGCTCTTTTTCCAAAAACAGGGCAAAAACGGATGCTTCTTCGGCAGAAATTTCTTCTTCTAGGTACACCTTCGTCCCCCTTTGAAGGGGGTAGGGGGATGACTACTCGTGCTGAGTCACTCATGCAGAATTACGCATTCCCGAGAATCATCTATTCTTTTACTTTAAGCTGAAGGTTCTTCAACCGCCCTTATCATCCCCCTACCCCCTTCAAAGGGGGACTGCTCGGGAATGCGCATAAAAATATTTTATCAAACCTCCGGCAACAGCGCCTGCTCCAATGACCTCGTAGCGTCCGGAGGACCTGCGAGCGTCTGCGCCAATTCCTGTTTTTGGCACCATTTCCGAAAAAGGGCCGCTAAACAGAAATCTTGCTGCCTATCTTTACCCCAACATTCACCCATTCACTCCATCACATACTCACTCATTACATGACAGGCTACTTTGGCATAGGCATTTTTATGCCGAAGAACGAGACCAACATGGGCACCTTGTGGCGGTCGGCGGCTATTTTGGGCGCGAGCTTTATCTTCACCATCGGCAAGCGCTACAAGAAGCAGAGCACCGACACCAACAAGAGCTGGACCGAGATTCCGCTGTACCATTATACAGATTTTGAGGATTTCTTTCGGCACTTGCCGTACAGCTGCCAACTGGTGGCCGTGGAACTGGACGAAAAAGCCGTGCCGGTAGAGCAATTCCAACACCCAGAGCGCTGCGTGTACCTGCTGGGCGCCGAAGACCACGGTTTGCCGCCTACCGTCCTCGCCAAGTGCCACCACCTGGTACAGCTGCCCGGCGAAACGTCTCTGAACGTGGCCTCGGCGGGAACGGTGGTGTTGTATGACCGTCACCTCAAAAGCGCCTTAGTGAAACAGCTGTAAAAAGCCTTCGTCCCGAAGGAACTCAGGTAGAAATGAGGCTGATGGCAGCTATCACCACCAACGGAGGGTAGGATCTGCACAGGTGGCAGGTAAATGTCCCCTCTTTGGAGAGGTAGGGTGGGTTAAGATGGACGGCAAATCTCATCACTGGAGGCAAATAGTACCGCTCAAGCAGTAGGAATTCTGCCCAATCCCGTTTATCTTTCCTTTTCCAGACCAGGCCCGTCTTGTGTCTTTTGTCTTACGTCTTGTGTCTAAAAAGTAGCTTTGTTCCAGTTTCTCAATCCGGTTTGGTTATGGGCGATGGCCAGCGTGGCGGTGCCCATTGCCATTCATTTATGGAACAAGCGGCAGCCCAAGACCGTGCAGGTGGGCAGCATTCGGTGGCTGCAACCCTCAGAAAGCCGAAAGCTCAGCAGTCTGCGCCTCACCCAGCCCTGGCTCCTGCTCCTGCGGTGCCTCCTGCTTCTGCTGCTGGCGCTGGTTCTGGCCCAACCGCAGTTCAAGCGCCAAGTGCCCGCCGTCCCAGAGAAACACGCCTATCTGCACCCTGCGCTGTTCCAGGCCAACGCCTTGCCTCTGGTAGCCGCCACCGTAGATTCACTGGCGCAAAAAGGTTGGCAAATCCACACATTGCAGCCGGGTTTCCCCGCGTTGCCGCTGAACCAGGAGAATTCAATCCAGAAATTCCAGTCAGATTCTTTGGTGGCAGATACCACCAACGCCTGGGCCATGCTTCGGGTACTCAACAGAAGCCTCCCTTCCCACGCCCACGCCTGGATTTTCACCTCAGACTTGCTGCGGCACCACCGCGGCAAGTACCCCCAGCTGCGCCCTAACTTCAAATGGGTTCCCGTGCCCGTGCCGCAAACCAATGTCTGGCTGCAAGAGGCTTACTACACCAGTAAAGGCCAGCTGCGGTTGCAGTTCGGGCGGAGCGATGCCCAGGAAGTCACGTTTCTGGAACGAACGGTAGCCAAACCCGCGCCCGGCCAAACCCTCTCGGTGCCTGACTTGCCTGCCGTTAAATTTTCGGCGCACGCCGAGGCGGATTCCCTCACCCTGCAAGGCGGAGCCCGAAACACCATACCGCTGGCCAAAGAACCCTTGCGTGTGCTGGTGCGCTACGCTAAATCCCGGCAAGCCGATGTCAAATACCTGCGGGCGGCTCTGCAAACGGCGCTAGAATACCGCGGTGTCGCATTTGAGTTGACTGTTTCCGGAGAGCCGCAGCCGCTGCCCACCGTCGCGCCCAACTGGGTTTTCTGGTTCACCGATGAACCGCTGGCTCCGTTTTTGGCCCGTTTTCCCAAAAACAGGCTAAAAACGCTGCAAGACGCCCCAGCCTCCGCCCGCGTGCAGAAAAGTGAAAGCTGGCTTCAGATACCGGGCCTCGCAGCACACGTGCCTTTGCACCAGCGCACCCAAGCCCCAGAAAACCCCACGGCCCAGGTTCTGTGGCAAGACGGCTACGGCCACCCCATGCTCACGCAGCAGCTAGATTCGCTCCAGACGCATTACCGTTTCTACAGCCGCTTCCACCCCACCTGGAGCGCCCTCCCCGATAATGGCCAGTTCCCCGAACTGCTCCTGCGTCTGCTCTTTCCTGAGAACACCGCCTGGCAAACGTTCTATGACACCCGCACTCTTCCCCAAGAGCTAGAACAGCCACGGGCGTTTAGCGGCTCTTTTTCAGAAAACAGCCCGAAAACGGAAGAAGTACTGGATTTGAAACCGTGGCTGGTGGGATTGCTGGCGTTGCTGTTGGCGGTAGAGCGGTGGTTGGCGGGGAGGGGGAGTAAACCAAAACAGGCCACAATATGAAATACCTCCTCACGTGCCTAATCTTGTTTTTAACTGTTGAGGCATCTGGTCAATCTACAGTGGAGCAATTGCCGTCTAGTGCTTCTACTTCTACATGGTGGGACACTAAAAAAGTCAAACCCCGCGTGGCACTTGGATATCAAAAGTCGTTTTTTACTGAAGTGGGAGTTGCGAAGCATTGGTCAGGCGGTGATATGGTTATCCCTCGCTCTACAGCACTATACTCTTCACTGGAATGGGCGCCCTCTAGCACAGGTAGCGTTTACGGTATTAAAGTTGGAGCTGAAACAATTAGCGGCATGGGTATCGGCGGGTTAGAGGTGAAATATCAATCTAATTTAAAAGTTGATGATATTGTGATAACCCCCAAACTTGGGCTTAGCTTATTGGGTTCATTAAGCATTTTCTACGGCTACAATATCTCTATCAACAAATCACCTTTTGACCATGTTGGAAGGCACCAGTTTTCTCTAGCTTTGCTCTATGACAAGTCAGATTGGAAGGATATCTTTTGAACAATGACGTCATTTAACCTATTCTCCTTTTGTCATCCTGAAAGGATCTTTTGAGCGAACTAGAAAAGCTTAGAATAACTGCCATTACCGTTCGCCCACAAGATCTTTTCCAAGATGACAAGCAGAGAGAACTTAATAACTGACGTTACACTAGATGGTATAGAACGCAGACCTTTTTAAGATTTTATGAGTTATCTGATCGTCCCCCTTTGAAGGGGGTAGGGGGATGACAAGGCTATGAGAAGAACCATAAGCTTAAAGCAAAGGAATGAAAAGATGAATTTCGGGAATGGATAACGCTGCATGAGTGGCCCAGCACGAGTAGTCATCCCGGGCCTTCAAAGGGGGACGATCAGATAAAGTGCGTAACGTCAATTAATAAAAAGTAACTTACAGAGACCTTAATAACCCCTTGAACCACCCCACCTCCCATACCGCCCCAACTGCCACGGTCCTGCAACACGTGCGGGCGCAGTACCTTCAGAAGAAGGCGTGGCTGTATGCGCTTCAGGCGGTGGCGGTGGGGCTGCCCTTGGCGATGTGGGCGTATAGAAGTTGGCAGCATGGAACCGGGGAAGCCAGCATAGGCGCGGGCATTTTAATTGTGCTCAGCATCGGGTTTCAGGTGGTGCGGTGGCGGGAGGTGCGCAAGAAAACCAGCCTACTGAAAGTGGCCCAGCACCTGAATCGGAAGTACCCGCAGCTGGAGGAAAGCGCGGAACTGCTGTTGCAGCCTGAAACGGAATTGGGTTTGCTGGCCAACCTGCAGCGGAAACGGACGGCAGAAACGGCCACACAGATTTCCACCGCCGAAGCCTCTCAGGTGAACTTCCGAAACGGTTGGCTGATGTTTTTGGCGGGGCTGATTCTAGCGGTCATTATCTGGTTTGTGCCGGCGCTTGTCACTATACAGCCCTCGGCGGAGCCGTTGCCAGAAGAAACTACTACCAATGTCAATGCGCCCGTGGCCCAGCTGAAGGCCATTTTACCCGCCATAGAGCAGATGCACGTACGCATTTCGCCGCCCGGCTATACGCGCAAAGATCGCTATGCCGTCACCACGCCCTCGTTCAAGGCTGAAGTGGGCGCAAAGGTGGAATGGACGTTGCAGACGAATCAACCTGTCAAATCATTGCAGTTGGTGTTGGGTAACCAGAAACCTGTTCCGCTGAGGGCGGTGGCGGGGCAGGCGCATACGTACTCCGCCGCTATTACCGTAACGCAGTCCACGCTGTACCACCTCCAAGTGAACGGCCAGAACTCTGATTTTTATTCCATAGAGGCCATTCCAGACGAGGCACCCGTTCTCACCGTGAAGAAACCAGCACAGTACACCGAGATTCTCTTTGGGGAGCCGCAGCGGGTGACGGTGCAGGCCACCTTGCAGGATGATTACGGCCTCAAAACGGCAGATTTGGTAGCCACGGTGGCCAAAGGCGAGGGCGAGGCCGTCAAGTTCAGGGAGCAGCGCATTCCGTTGCGGGTGTCGTTCAACGGGCAGCCGCGGCAGGTGCAACTGAACCAGACCCTGAACCTGCAGCAACTGGGCATGACCTACGGCGATGAGCTCTATTTCTACCTGCAGGCCTACGACAACCACCGCGGCTACACCCGCACCGAGGCGTTTCTGGTGGAGATTGAAGACACTACCATTGTGGAAACCATGGACGAGCTATCGCTGGGTGTGGCCCCTAATCCCGAGTATTTCCGGAGCCAGCGGCAGATTATCATTGATACCGAGAAACTGATTCAGGAGCAGAAAAGCCTTACCCAGCCTGTTTTCGCGGAGCGGTCCAACAACATCGGGGTGGACCAGAAACTGCTCCGGCTGCGCTACGGCAAGTTCCTGGGCGAGGAATTTGAGTCGAACATCGGCGCAGCCGCCCTACCGGAAGGTTTAGCCGAAGGCCACAGCGCAGATGACGGCCACGACCATTCGCCTAAGAAAGGCGAGAGTGAGCACCAGACCCAGATGAACGAACTGCTGGACCCGTACCTGCACAAGCATGACCAGGAAGAAGCCGCCACCTTCTTTGAGCCCGCCATCAAAGCCCAACTCAAAGGCGCACTGGCCCAAATGTGGGAGGCTGAGCTAAGACTGAGAACGGCGCGGCCGAAAGAAGCCCTTCCGTTTGAGTACAAGGCGCTCAGAATGCTTAAAGACGTGCAGCAGAAATCACGGGTGTACGTGAAGAAAAGCGGGTTTGAACCGCCGCCGCTCAAAGAACCCGAGAAGCGCCTCACCGGCGACCTGAGCAAAGTGCAGACCGTGGCGCTCAGTCGGGAAGAAAAGCCCGAGGCTTCTTATCCCGTGGTTCGGGCGGCGCTGCAACGCGTGGAGAGCTTGAAACGAGGCACCAAACCGAAAGCAGACGATGCTGCGTTGCTGGAGCGGGCCGGGCAGGAGCTGGGCAAAGCCGCCGTGCGCGAGCCTGGGCAGTACCTAAAAGCCTTGCAGAAAGTACGTCACATAGTGCAGGATATTCGGGCGCAGCAGGCCGTTTGTGCAGACTGTCTCCTGCGCGTGGAAAGTGCGCTACACCGTTTTTTGCCTGTTTCTGAAAAAAGAGCCGCTAAACGCACTTCGCCTGCTACTGAGAAAAATTTAGCCCAAGACTATTTTAACCGCTTAGATTGACCGTGAACCTTCCGCTGCCGCTTGTTCTTTCTTTGGCGCTCCTGCTGGGCGCGTGGCTCACGTGGCTGGCCGTGCGCCGCGCTGACCGCAGGCGGCTGGTGGGACGGCTAGTGGCTTCTTGGGTAGCGGTGGCATGTCTGGCGCTGTTGGCTTCACCGCCTAAGATTACCCGTACCTACAGCGCCTCAGAAGCCATTCTGCTCACAGACGGTTATAGCCCAGATACCTTGCAAGCGCTGTTGAACCATCTGCAACCCAAGCCTCAGGTCTTCGCTTTTGAGACAGAGGCCGTTCAGGCTGAACCTATCACAGACTTTGCCGCTTTTAAGCAACAGCAACCCGCTGTGCAAACGCTGCATGTGCTGGGGCACGGTCTGGCGGAGGAAGAGTTGGCGAGTCTGTCTTCTTTGCGCTTGGTGCCGCACCTTTCGCCGTTGCCTGCGGGGGTGCTTTCGGCCTCCTGGCCGAAGAAAATCACGTTAGGCGAGCCGGTGCAGGTGCAGGGAATCTTCACTTCGCCAGAAAAACCGGTGACCCTTTATTTACAGGCGGCAGGCGGCAACCGTGACTCCATTGAAGTGAAGAAAGGAGCGGGGCAGGCGTTTCAATTGGCCTTCACGCCTAAAACCAGCGGGCAGTTTGTGTACCAGTTGCAGTGGCAGGAAGAAGATTCGCTCCGCCGGGAGGCTATTCCCGTTCTTGTGGAAGAGCCGCGCCCGCTGAATGTACTGCTGCTGTCCTCGGCACCGTCGTTTGAGGTAAAATTCCTGAAGAATGCACTGGCGCAGCAGGGGCATGGCGTGGCGGTACGGCAGGAGGTGAGCCAGAACATCTACCAAACTGAAACTATTAATCTCTCCAAACAGTCGCTGAACAGGTTAACGCCCGCTTTGCTCCAGAACTTTGACGTGGTGCTGCTGGAGGAGGCTACACTGCAAGGTTTAAGTGCGCAGGAGAAGCAGGCGCTGCAACAGGCGGTGCGGCAGCAGGGGCTCGGGATTCTGACTTGTTTTTCCCAAAACAGCGCCAAACCAATTCCTTTCTTCGCCGAGGCTGGTTTTAGGCTGATTTCAGAAAAACAGGCCAGAAACGCACCCGTTCGCTGGCGGGGGAACGCGTCAGCCCAAGCGGTTCTTCCGTTGCCGGGGGCAGTCTTGCAGCTATCCCAGGGGCAAAAGCCTCTGGCGTGGGGGCAGCACCTGCAGCAGGTGCTGGTGGCCTACGGCCGAAAAGGGCTTGGCCATGTGGGCGTGAGCCTGCTGCCCCAAACGTTCTCCTTAGCTTTAGAAGGGAAAGATGCTTTGTACCGCCAATACTGGTCACAGGTGTTGAACGCCCTGGCGAAACCTGAAGAAGGAGTACCTGCACCCGCTTTCCCTTCCCTTTCCCCGCAAAGGGTGGGGCAGGCAGTTCTGTTTAGCTCTGCCATTCCTGTCCATTCTTTACAGGTAGGCTCCCCCCCCTCTCTGGGTACTGTAATTTCAACGGCCTCTTCTGGTTCTCCCAGGAGCTTCCTGCACCAGTTCTTCCCTGACCAAAGCGGCTGGTTTATTTCCCCTCCAGGTCAGGACTCTATCCGTCCATTGTTTATCCATTCTGCTTCGACCTGGGCACGCCAGAACATACAGTTCCGGCACAGGCAACTTCTTGCCATAGCACAGAAAACAGATGCCCCTGCACCAATGCTAGCAATTCCAATCCAGGTGGAGATTCTGCTGTGGCCGCTATGGTTAGCCTTAGTAGGAATGCTGGGATTTCTATGGCTAGAGGAAAAATTCTGATTATTGTCTTTGGCTTATATCATTTTGCATTCCGCCACGTTAAAGGCTAAATTGTCCTTCTTAGCGTGAAATACCCGTGCTTTAACGAATTACCTGATTCTGCTGGCAAGACAAGCCTACCTTTGCCATAGCAACGGCTCTCACCAGCACAGCACAGCATCTTGAATATTAGCCCCTTACTAATTTCTGTATGAGACTTTCTCTACCCCCCTTTTTCGGCCTGCTTCTTTTTATCTGTTTTGTGCAGGTTGCTTCCCCTTTGGCAGCCTCTGCTCAAACCGTTACAAATTTTATTCAGACCCAACCCATACAGGGCTCCCCGTTTTGTGTTGGCAGCACTGTGACGGTTCCCTTCACCACAGATATTTCTTTTCCCGAAGGCAATGTGTTCACCGTACAGTTGTCTAGTACCACAGGAAGCTTTGCCACCCCCAGGTCTTTAGGTACTGCGGCTGGCACCGGGGCAGGTTCTATTCAGGTTACGCTGCCCACCAACTTAACTGCTGGCACTGGCTATAGAGTACGGGTAACTGCCTCCCAGGCCCCCAATGGGACCACGGTACTAGACAATGGCAGCAATCTAACCATTGGTGTACCACCGGCCACGCCCACCATCACGGCACCTGATATCTGCGCAGGAAGCACCCTTTCCTTAACCGCTAACAATGTCAGCGGCGCCACCTACACCTGGACCGGCCCTAACAATTTCGCGGCCAGTGGGAGAGTAGTCTCAATCCCCCAGGCAGAGACAACAGCCTCTGGGGTTTACACAGTGACCCTTAGCCTTAACGGTTGTTCTGCTACCGCCAGTAAAGAGGTCACGGTGAGGCCGGCAAGCGCCAATGCCGGACCAGACATTGTTACCTGTCCCGGGCAGTCTGTGCAGCTCACCGCAACAGGGGGCGTGAGTTACAGCTGGGCACCCAGCGCTACTTTGAATGACGCCACCATAGCCAACCCTATCGCTACGCCTGCTGCCACCACTACGTATACGGTGACCGTTACCAATGCCAACGGCTGTGTGCGCACAGACCAGGTACTAGTCACTGTAAGCCCGCTCCCCACTATTGCCATTGCCCCAGCCACACCCGCTGTCTGCCCCGGCTCCTCTGTCCAGTTGACCGCTTCTGGTGCGGTTTCATACTCCTGGAGCCCCGCCATTGGTTTGGATGACCCCACCAGTGCCACTCCTGTGGCCAGCCCTGCCCAAACCACTACATATACTGTAACCGGCACCTCTGCCGCAGGTTGCACGAACACAAGAACTGTAACCGTTACCGTTAAGGTACCCCCAGTGGCCAACGCCGGGTTTGACCGCACAATTTGCTCTGGCCAGGCCCTGGTTATTGGCAGTACCACCACCTCGTCTGGCACTTACTTGTGGGAGCCCGCTATCGGCTTGTCCAGCGCCACTACCAAAACCCCCACCCTCACCCTGGTGAACAATACGGCCCAGCCTGTCAGCCACACCTATAAATTGACGGTGATCTCAAACGGCTGTGTCTCTACAGATGAGGTAGTGATAACAGTTAGCCCGGCAGTGCAGGCCAATGCCGGGCCAGATGTAGCCATCTGTGCGGGAGGCAGCACCCAGCTAAACGCCACCGGCGGCACCGTTTACAGATGGAACCCAACGACCAACCTGAGTGACCCCAACAGCCCCACCCCGGTAGCCTTCCCTACGGCTACCACGCGGTATATTGTCACCATTACCAATGCTGAAGGCTGTAGCCGGAATGACACCGTTTTTGTCAATGTAAATCCACTGCCTGTGGTCACGGTAACTCCTGCCGCTCCCTCTATTTGTGTGGGTTCTTCTGTTCAGCTACAAGCCACTGGCGCTGTCACCTACCAATGGAGCCCGGCAGCAGGATTGAGTAATCCGGCCATAGCCGACCCGGTGGCGTCACCTACAGAAACAACCACCTATACCGTTACCGGCTATTCTGCCACAGGCTGCGCCAGTGTTTCCAAAACAGTGACCGTAAAAGTGAACCCTTACCCCATTGCGAATGCTGGCCCTGACAAAGTAGTTTGCTCCCGGCAGAGCACCACTATTGGCGCCCCTGCAGTTTCTGGCTATACCTACTCCTGGTCACCTGCCCTTGGGCTTTCTAATGCCAAGGCAGCAAACCCTACTCTAACGTATCCTGGGGATAACCTCCAACCCATAACCGTAGAATATACACTTACCGTGACTGCCAATGGGTGCTCCTCATCAGATGTGGTGCAGATTACCGTCAACCCCACCGCGTATGCCGGGCCTGCTGTTGCTATCTGCCAAGGAGCAAGTACGCAGTTGCAGGCAACCGGAGGTATTACCTATAGCTGGAGCCCGGCCACGGGGTTGAGCAACCCTACAATTGCCAACCCTATTGCTTCGCCTACGGCCACTACCACTTACACCGTAACCGTTACAAACCCTAATGGCGTCTGCAGTACCACTTCATCTGTACGGGTTACGGTCAATGCCCCGCCTACGGTCACTGCCACCGCTTCTTCGTCTACGGTCTGCGCCGGTAGCCCTGTCACCCTTACGGCTACCGGGGGTACCAGCTACTCATGGTCTCCGGCAACAGGGCTTAGCAACCCTACCAGCGCCACCCCTACCGCTACCCCTTCGGCTACCACTACGTACACGGTAACCGCCACAGATGCCAGAGGCTGTTCTAATACGGCAAGTGTAACGGTAAATGTCACCACTGCCACGGCCACCATTCAGGCAAGCGGGCCTACCACCTTTTGTCCCGGTGGAAGTGTTACGCTCACAGCATCACCAGGTACTGCGTACTTATGGAGTACTGGCGCCACCACCCCTTCCATCACCGTAAATACAGAAGGATCTTACACAGTGAGGGTCTCTAACTCTGCAAATTGCCAGGTAACCTCTGCCCCTACCGTAGTGACTGTGTCTGCGGCCCCGGTTGCCACCATTCAGGCAAGCGGGACTACGGCTTTGTGCTCTGGGGCCAGTGTCACGTTAACGGCCTCGCCTGGCTCCTCCTATTTATGGAACACAGGTGCCACCACCCCTTCCATCACCGTAAGCACGGCTGGTTCTTATTCAGTTACAGTGACCAATGGCTCTAACTGCCAGGCTACTTCTACCCCGGTTGTGGTGACTTCTTCCGGTGGCCCAGCGGTTAGCTTTGCCCCTGTTGGGAACATCTGTAAGGACCGCAGTACGTTTGCCTTGACAGGAGGGGCGCCTGCAGGAGGCACATATAGTGGCCCGGGGGTAAGCAACAATCAGTTTAGCGCGGCTGTGGCAGGTGTTGGGGTACACACTCTCACTTACACTTATACCTCACCTGAGGGTTGTTCTAACACAGCCACCCAAACCATCACGGTAGAAAACTGCCTGAGCGCGGCCGATGAGTTGCAAGCGGCCTCTTTGAATGTGTATCCTAACCCGGCCACGTCAGAATTAACGGTCTCTGTTAAGCTCCTCAAAAAGGAAAATATCCTGGTGCGGTTAACTGATTTGCGGGGCAAGGTGGTATATGAAACCATTTCTGCGGCCCCGGCGGGAGACTTCCGGCAGACCATTCCTGTCCAAACGTTACCGGCAGGCATGTACCTTCTCCAGTACCGGGCAGCAGGTGCCTCAACCTCCAGAAAAGTGGTTATCACCAGATAGATTCACCTTCTCTACTAAAACAGCAACGCCAGGCAAATTGCCTGGCGTTGCTGTTTTAGTGATGTTTTGATCTCCTTATGCGGAGAAGCGCAGCCGTTAGAAAAGGAGCTTGCCCCAGAGCGCAAAGGTGGTGCCAAGCAGCAGACGAGCACTTCGCTTTCCTGAGCGCGTTCTCTTAGCCCCGTTAATTAATGCCTGCCATCTCCTGTCTGTGATTGCCTTAGTTGACCAAGAGTACTTCCCTGCTGTACCCACTCACCTTCAGCCAACCCTTCTTTCGCAGCAAAAGTGAACTTCCTGATTTTAGCCTAAAGGAAAGGATAACGGACGCTTTAAAGGTTGCTGTTAAACAGTCGGCTCCCGTTTTTGGCCTGTTTTTGTAAAAACAGGCCAAAAACGGGAGCCGACTGTTCTCTACCTTGTATGGGATTAGCGTAAAATCTTGAATTCGGTGCGCCGGTTGAGCTGATGGTCTTCTTCTGAGCAGGAGACCCCATCTT
The DNA here is from genome assembly GCF_014138425.1 of Rufibacter ruber. Lineage (NCBI taxonomy): Bacteria > Pseudomonadati > Bacteroidota > Cytophagia > Cytophagales > Hymenobacteraceae > Rufibacter > Rufibacter ruber. The sequence continues at coordinate 355,489 of NZ_JACJIQ010000002.1, read as the reverse complement.
TACAACGGTTCAGGAGTTTGGTCTCCCCATAGCCTTTCGCGATGATGCGTTTAGGCGCTATGCCTTTTGAAAGGATGTATTTCACCGCGGCAGCTGCCCGCATTTGGGAGAGCATCTGGTTGTATCTGTGTGACTGACGGCTGTCTGTGTGAGAGCTCAGCTCAATTCGCACCTCAGGGTTATCCTGCAGCATGGCCACCACTTTATCCAGTTCTAAAATTGCCTCTGGGCGTAAATCATACTTGTCCAGGTCATAATAAATGTTCTCAATCCTGATAGGAATGTTAGGCGTGCTTCGGTTGAGCACCATCTCCATTTCTACCGTATCTGTGACTTTTCTACAGTCTGGGGCCACCAGAATGGTCTGGTTGAGGTACCCGCGCTTACTGCCTTTGATCGTGTAAACAGTGTTCGCCTTAACCGGGAAATAAAATTCTCCCTTCTTATTTGAAACAACCTGGATTATCTGGGCAGAGTCTGGCCCCTTCACAGAGACGGTCAGTTTCACGCCTTCTACAGAAGTTTTTTCAGTACGGCCCTTCTTATCTGTTACTTTCACAAAGGTAACGCCAGAAAGGTTGCAAGGAATGTACTTCGGTTCAAAACGGTAGATGTTGTCTGACCCTTTATCAGATTCCCGGTTGGAGGAGAAAAAGCCGTTTTTGCCGTCTTTTTCATAAATTAAGCCAAAATCATCACGGGGCGAGTTGAAGGGATAGTAGAGATTGCTGATCTCCTTCCACTCATTTTTGCTCCCTACGGCTGAAAAGATGTCCAGCCCCCCCATGCCAATGTGCCCATCTGAGGAAAAGTACAGCTTTCCGCTGGCGTCTACTACAGGGAACACCTCTTTCCCGGGCGTATTGACGGCGGGGCCGGCGTTCACCGGTTTTGACCATGATCCCCCCACCCGCTCACTGAAATATATGTCTGTCTCGCCGTATCCGCCGGGCATGTCAGAGACAAAGTACAGGATCTGGCCGTCTGGGGAAAGGGCCGGGTGCCCCAACGAATACTGCTCTGCCTGGTTATGCGGGAAAGGCTGGGCCTCTTGCCATTTGCCGTTCCTAAGGGTGGCGCTGTAGATCTCCAGCTTGTTGATGAACTTGTCATTTTTGGAGTATTTCTGCCAACTACTGCCACCGGCTACCTCTTCTGGGAGCACTTTGTTTTTCACCTGCATGGTACGGGTAAAGAATATTTCACTAAAGTTGCCGGTGAAGGTGGCAGTTGCGTTGTGGTACTCACTGTTTATATTCTTATCCAGGAGCTTTGGCTCTCCCCATTGGTTTTCCCCTTTACGGGGGGCATAGTAAAGTTGCAGGTAGGGCGTACCTGTCCAGCCATAGACTTTCTGGTCTTTTGCCCCTACCCGGTCAGACGAAAACACGATTCCCTGTTGAAAGAAAGCGGGGCTGAAATCTGCATAGCCAGAGTTTAGCGCCTCTTCTTGTTTTACCTCAAAAGCCATGGGTCTGTCAATCCAGGCCATGGCCCAGTCACAGCCTTTAGCAAGCCGCAGGGCCTCTGTTTTTCTGGCCGGCTCCCGTTCAGCAAACTGGAGGTAGTACTGTTTAGCCGTGACATAGTCTCCATTCTGCTTACTTGCCTCTGCCAGATAAAAGAGGTTGGCGGGGGGGTACTCAGGAAAGGCCAGGACCTGCCTGTACCAAAACTCGGCTTCCTTGGGCTGGTTCATAAAGCGGTAGCAGTGGGCCACCCTTTCCACCAGGGACAGGGTAGGCTGGCTCTTCTCCAGGATGTCTTTATATTTTTCCAGGGCCAGCGCGTACTCAAAATCAGAGAAGTGCTTATCGGCTTGCCGGGTATCTGTCTGGGCAGTTGCCACCAGAGACGTGAGCCCGCAGCTTATCAGTAACACCAACAGGAGGAATACGGTCTTCACAGACAAGGCACGTGTCTCAAATTCAAAAGGACTCAGGTACGTGTGGTTTTCTCTCATTTTCTCAAAACCAGGTCAGAAACGAACTGGACAAAAATTATTAGAAATAACGGGGGGTTAACATTCTGCCATACACACTCTTCAGGAAGTAATACCCTACTGAGATTTCATGGCTGGAGTAGTTGGTGAGATCTCCTACTGAAAAATCATACGAATACCCAAAGCGTAATCTTGGGGTGGCATATATCTCCACAATGCCAGCAATGGCATTGCCTAAGCGGGAGTTAGGGTTATAGGTATCACTGTTCAGCAGGTTGACGGTTGTCCGGAAGGACCCTCCCAGCCAGATGCGCTCCTGAAACAGCAGAAAAGCATTAAGGTCTATGGCAGCGGGGCCGCTGAAGTCTTCTTTTAACAAAAAGCTGGGTTTGAATTTCAGGCTTTTATTGAGGTCTATCACGCCCCCCGCAGTAAGGAACAGGTGGGGAGTGGGTGCCACCGGAATGTCATTTTTATAAAAGAAGAGATTTCCCAGGGAAGCTCCCACATAGAAGAGGTTGCTGTACAGGTACGCGCCTACTTTTGCGGTAGGTCTGAACGCCCGCTCTATACCGTAAGGAATTGCCTGGTCATCCCGTTCTGCCGGGGTGAGTTTGGTGCCGTCTAGCACCTGTTGCGCAGCTCCCAGGGCTATTCCCACAGCCACTCTGGTCTTTCTGTTTAGCTGAATGTGCGCGGCCATGTTCCCTGAAACTTCTGTGTACCGCTGGGCTCCCAGCCTGTCATGCGAGACAACCACTCCACCGGCCAGTGTTTTGTTCAGGTTACCGTCAAAGCTAACGGTCTGACTGAGTGGCGCTCCGTCAAAGCCGGTCCACTGGCTTCTGAAGGAACCACTGAAGCTTGTTACCCCTTTGCTCCCCGCATAGGCGGGGTTTAAAAGCAGCCCGTTGAACATATACTGGGTAAACTGTGGGTCCTGCTGGGCGCGTGCTTTCTCCCCAAAGGAGAGAAGCACCGCCATCAGCAAAACTGAAATACATAAACTCTTCTTCATTCTCTTATTCTTCTAGCGGGTCAGCATCAGGTAGCCTTTGTACGTCACCTCGCGGTTATCACAGAGGCGCACTTTCAAGATGTAGAAGTACGTGCCTTCTGCCAGCCCTTTGCCGTCCCAGTTATTTTTATAGCCTTTCTGCCGGAAGACTTCACTCCCCCACCGGTTGATCACCACCAGTTCATTGTCTGGGTAATTCATCAGACCGTTGACTGTCCAGCGTTCATTCTTCCCATCATTGTTGGGAGAGAAGGCGTTGTACACCTTAAGCTCATCTTCTATGCCCACCTGGCCGGGTTCTACGTCAAAGGTAAGCGTGTTAGAAGTACATACCCCATTGGCAGATTTGGCAACCACTGCAATTTGTACAGGAGACGTGATGGGCCCAGGGCTTTCTAAGGTAACACTTGCTGAACCTTGCCCGTTGATCTTCCAGCCGGCCGGAACAGTCCAGACATATTCACCAGCTCCGGCAATAGGTGCAACTGAGAACTTATACCCGGCACACACGTCTGTCTCATTGATAATTCGGTCTAATACACCCACACTTGGCGTTACCGTAACGGCTCGGGTGGCGGCGGCACTTTGGCTACAACTTACGGCTCTTACTGATACGGTAGTAGTAACTGCCCCTACATTGAAAGCCATTTCTGAAGAGCCCTGTGCTGAAGCAAACTGCCAGTCTGACCCTGCTGAAAGCTGCCATTCATACCTCATTCCGGCAATAGGGTTTTGTACAGTGTACTTCACTCCCCGGCTGCCCGCACAAACAGACACGGTCCCCTCAATGCCATCTGGCCCTGCTGGCACGGTACCTGCGGGTACAACATTCATCGTTTTTGTAGCATTAGAACAAAGATTGGCAACAGATACAGACACAGTTCCAGGAGTAGCAGTTGTCCTGAGAACAATACTACGGCCGTTTACGGGCCCTACAGGAATCCAGCCGGTTGGGTATGTCCAGGAATATCCGGTAGCACCAACGCCCGCTACAGCGTCTACCGAGAAAGTTACCTCCTGGTTCACACAAGGTGTCTTAGAACCCGCAATTTCTGAAATACCAGCTAACGGTTGTACTACTGTTACCGCAATGGTTCTATTAGTTGCACCACAAGCATTGATGGCCTCTACCTTTAGATCACCGCCAGTTGCCCCTGGTACTACAGTAAGGGTTTCTGTGTTGTCTGGCCCAACAATTGTCCAACCATTGGGGACTGTCCACTTATACCTATCTGCCCCTGCCACCGGCTCAATATGGTATTGCCTTTGGTTAGAAGAGGCGCAGAACTCAGCAGGATCTCCTTTGATAGCGCCTACTGTATTGGGAGCCCCTTGTGTAACCGTGACATTTTTCACAACAGTGCTGGTAGTGAAGCCGCAGCTATTCGCAGCTTTCACCGTCACCTGACCAGAAGCTGACCCCATCAATATTCTGATTTTGTTTGAATCAACGGGCCCTATGGGGCTGGCTCCGGAAGGCCAGGTCCAGGTGTAGCTGGTAGCACCGTTTGCAACTGGTACCTCATACACAGCCTCTGTGTTGGCACATACTCTATCTGGTCCAAGAATTGACGCTAACGCATCTGGTGCCGTTGTGGCAATGGCAACTGCCAACGTCTTCACTGTCTGGCCGCAGTCATTAGAAGCCGTCACGGTGACTACACCACCTTGGTTATTGGTGGAAACTTTGATGGAATTCCCCAGATTTTCTGTAATAGACCATCCGGTTGGCACATTCCAGTTCCAAACTGTTGCGGTGCCGGCAATACTGTACTCCACCTGGGTGGAGTTAGGGCAAAGAGTTGTTTGCCCTTGAATATTAGCAGCCAATACGGGAGCACCATTTACCGGAGTTACGGCAAAGGTAGTGGCAGTACTGTTTAAACAGCCTTCTGCATATACCTCTATGTTTCCAGCAGTTGCGCCTATTGTTACAGTTAACTTGTCTGTGCCCTGCTGCCCTGTTACAGGCCCCCACCCTGCTGGATAGGACCATCTATAGGTCATACCCGGAACGGGGCTTTGCACGCTATAGGTCCTGGACGTTCCCACACAAGGATTTGCGTCACCTGCAATACCAGCTGGTGGCGTGGGAGCGGTTCCCGTTGGTGTGACAGTCACCACTGATGCCGGACCTGGCCCACAGGTGGCATTGGCCACTTTAACAGATAGCTGACCTCCGGCTGCACCCGTCTTTACCGTAACTTTTTCAGAATTCCCCCCACTGGTTATGACCAGGTCTCCGGTTACTTCCCAGATGTACTGGACACCTGTAATGGGAGTGACAGAATACTCCAGATTGCCCTCATTGAAGCACGGGAAGAGCTTACCGGCAATGGCCCCAGGAGCCGTGGTGATAGGATCTTCCACCTTGACAGCCCATGACCGGGTCTGGGTGTCACAGGAGTTGGAAGCTTCTACGGTTAGTGCACCACTCACGCCATTCGTTCGCAGGGTGATGCTGGTAGTACCTTGCCCAGCTACATACGTCCAAGCATCCGGATAAACCCACTTATATTCTTTTGCTCCTGTTACGGCATTGATAGCATAGGTTTTATCAAGGGCGTCAGTAGAGCAGAGCGAGATTTCTCCTGCCACCAATGGTCCAATGGCCACTGGTGGTGAAGTTGAAAGCTCTATAGAATGAGTCAGTTCTTTGAAGTTCCCACAGTTGTCAAAGATAGTCACCTTGATGTCACCGGAGACGCTGCCCATTTGTGCGGTAATCTCATGGGTGCCCTCCCCTCCTCTTAAAGTGGCACCAGCTGGTAGCTCCCAGAAATAATCAGTTGCCCCCTCCGGTTCAGGCACAGAGAACGTTAACACCTCATTTGCGCAACCAGCCGTGTTGCCTGTAATGGGGCCAACTACTGTGGGGAGAACCGGTACACCTGTGACAGCCAAGGTCTTCACCACAGGTTGCCCGCAACCATTTTTGGCGGTTACTTTGATGATTCCGCCAGTAGCACCGGCCGTAATCTGCACACTGGCCGTTCCATTACTGACCACACGCCAACCGGCAGGAACTTCCCAGAAAATATCCTGCGCTTCAGCAGCGGCTGTAATGGAATACAATCTAGTGGTTCCCTCACAGGGGTTCGCAGATCCAGAGATGGCACCGCTCAGAGCTGGCGTTCCGTTTAACACCCCAACTGCTTTGAAAGTAGCCGCACTAGCAAGATTACAGGTATTGGTTGCGGTTACGGAGATAGTGCCAGGTGTGGATCCAACTACTACTGTGATTTCTGATGAACCCGTACCATTAACGGCGCTCCAATCAGCCCCAGGAAGTGTCCAGTTGTAAGTTATGCCAGCCTCAGGGTTTAGCACTTTGTACACCTGGGTACTTCCTGCACAAGAGGAGGCTAACCCTATGATTCCGGCTGGTGCTGTTGGCACCCCATCTACCGGAGTTACGTTCAAACTAGCCCAGTTACTATCACCTCCGCACTCAGCAGATGCATACACAGAGACAGAGCCGCTGTTTGAACCAACTTCTACCTGAATAGAGGCCCCTGTTGCATCTCCAACTGGTTTCCAACCGAGTGGCAGCAACCATGTATATTTTTCAGCCCCGGCTACTGCATTCACCCTGTAAGTGACTACACTACCAACACAAGGGACCGCTGTTCCTTCAATAGCAGAAATAGTTTTAGAAATCTGCGGCGCAACAGTAATGGCGACCGCAGTTGTGGTTGGAAGGCAGTTGGTGGAGGCATTTAATGCTTGAACAGAAACTATACCACCAGTATTGCCAGGCGTAAGAGTGATACTGGTGGTACCATTTCCACCACTAACCTGGGTCCAGCCAGCCGGAACAGACCATTTATAATCTGTAGCTCCGTTTACCGGAGCAATGGAATAAGTCTGGTTTGCCCCCTGTGCGCAAACAGTAGTTTTCCCTGCAATGGCACCAACTGCATCAGGTCCTGCTTTGGGGGTATTGATCGTTCTTGTTACTGGCACAGAGGCCCCACAGCCATTTTTGGCATAGACAGATATTTGTCCGCCAACGGTGCCAAGTTTCACTGTAATAGCGTTTGAGCCTTCACCAGACTCAATTGTAGCTTCAGCAGGCAATGTCCAGATGTACTCATCTGCATTGGCAACCGCAGGCACAGAGAAGGCAATCACCTCCTTCACGCAACCGTCTGCCGGACCAGTAATAGCGCTAAGCGCCGAAGGAACCGTAGATGACACGGCAACTGCCAAAGCTTTCTCTGTTCTGTCACCACAGGCATTTAAGGCTGACACTTTGATTACCCCGCCTGTACTGCCAGGAATTACCTGAAGCGTAGCAGCATTTTCTCCAGAGACAATATTCCATCCTGCTGGCACCTCCCAGTCAATATCTTTGGCCCCAGCTGAAAGAGTTACAGCATAAGCAACAGCAGTAGAAGCCCCCCCGCAGACAGATGCGCTGCCGGTAATGGCGCTAGTAATAGCAGGAGCATTAGATGAATTGGAAACGGCTACCGTAACTGGCGCACTAGTACCGCAGCCTCCTGCAAAAGAGGCGGTGACAGAGACATTCCCCGAGGCTGCCCCTATATTCACAACTAGCTGAGAAGTACCTTGGCCGGAGACGTACGTCCACTCAGAAGGGTAAGCCCAGGTATAAACTACCCCGGCCACCGGACTGTCAATTTTAAATGTCTGCTCAGAATTAGAACATGGGGTTGCCGTCGTGATCACTCCGGCGGGTTTAGCTGGTGCCGCTCCAGAAGAGGTAACGGCAACACTCGCTTCTGGCCCTGGCGCACATGCGTTTCTTCCGGCTACGGCAACCACCCCACCGGAGGTGCCAGCGGTCACCTCAATTGAAGCCCCTTTGTCATCACCTATAATATTCCACCCAGATGGCACTGACCATACATAAGAAGTAGCCCCAGGCACCGCAGCAGAAATACGATAGGTTACGGTTTGCCCCGCACAAGGAGTAAAGTTACCTACAATGCCGGCTGGCGCGGCAGTCACTGGGGTTTCAAAGGCCACGTTTACAGATTGAGAGGTAAGCCCACAGCTATTTCTAGCCTCTACTGTCAACGTACCGGCAAGCCCGTTCTGCTGTACTTCAATACTTGTTCCAGTTTTATCTCCTATCACCGTCCAGGCAGCAGGCACCTTCCAAAGGTAGCTTTCTGCCCTGGCAACCGGATCTATAAAATATATTTGGCTGCCTGCCGTACCGCACAGCAGCCGTTGCCCTTTGATGTCAGCAATTGAGGCAGGCCCTGAGGCAGAAACTGTAACCGCCAAACTTGCCACAGGCCCTTCACCGCATTGGTTGGCGGCTTTTACTCTTACCTGGCCCCCTACGGTGCCAAACCTGATTTTTACAGCATTTGTGCTGGAGCTTCCTACCATTGATGCCCCGGCAGGGAGTTCCCATTTATAAGAGGTAGCGCCTGAGACAGCTGGCACAGAGAACTCTATTTCCCCGTTGGCACATACTTCAGTAGCAGTTGCGGTAATCGCCCCTATGGTGGCAGGGCTTCCGTTGGTAACCGTAATGGCCAAAGCACGTTCTGTGCTCTGGTCACAGCTGTTTTTTGCGCTTACTTTAATTACCCCGTTACCGGTGCCTACGGTAACTTTCAAGGTGCTTGTGCCCTGCCCAGAGACAATACTCCAGTCAGAAGGCACATCCCAGAAGATTGAATTGGCACCCGCCAGTACGTTGATGGTGTATATTTCAACGGTGCCGGCACAAGCTTTATCGCTTCCTGCAATACTGGCCCCTAACGGGGCCGTACCCACAGATGGGGCTACCTGTTTGGTGATGGCGGTGCTCACACCACAACCGTTTTCAGCGGTTACAGAAATATTTCCGGCAGAGGTACCTGCCGTTACTGTAATCTCAGCACTACCTTCCCCTGTTACTGTTACCCAATCACTGCCAGGCAACACCCAGTTGTACGTCATGCCCACTACCGGATTCTGCACCCGGTATTTCTGTTGACTACCCACACACGGGTTGCCGTCTCCATTGATTGCAACCGGAGCCACCGGAGGAACGGTTGAAATAGTAACGGCTAAAGAGGCAGTGATGACACCACACCCTCCGCTTCCTTTTGCTGTCACCTTCACCTCACCACTTGCGGCACCAGCAGTTAACGTGATGCTGGTACTGGAAGCAGTCCCCCCGGCTGTACGTACCCAGTCAGACGGGTATATCCATTCATACTCAACGGCACCAACAACCGGATCAATGGAATAAGTAAGCCCTGCCTGATCTTTACAAGGTGCCAACCCTGCGGCGGTGGTTTTGATAGCAATTGGCCCCGTTGGGGCTTGACCGGTAATAGTCACGGCCAAGGTAGAAGCAGCGCCGTACCCGCAGCTATTCCGTCCTCTTACACTAATGGTCCCGCTGTTAGCATTTGGTTTAACGGTAATACTATTAGTGGTTTCACCAGAAACAGAAATCCAGCCAGCGGGCAGTGTCCATTCATAAGAAGTGGCACCATTCACAGGAGGTACAGTATATATTTTGGTTGTGTTGTCAGCACAGTAGTTGTTATCCCCCCCAATGGATCCCGCTGCCACCGGAGCAGCAGTGAATACCGTTACATGAAGGGTAGCCGGCGTGTTGTTCGCCCCGCAAACATTTGAAGCTATCACAGAAACTTCTCCTGTATCACCTATTTCAGCTGTCAAAGTAGAAGAACCTTGGCTAGAAGTGATGGTCCAGGAGGCAGGTACACTCCAGGTGTACGTAGTACCAGCCACTGGTGAAGATACTTTGAAAGTTGCAGTATTATCAGTGCTGCAGACTTGGGTGGCACCGGTGATTCCAACTGGTGCTTCTGGTATAGCAGGCACTCCTTCTACTGCCATAGTCAAGGCATCTCCTACCCCACAGCTGTTTTTCCCTCTCACTGAGATGAGACCGGAGGTACCCCCTACTGTTACGGTGATAGTAGAAGACGTATCATCTCCTACAATTCCCCAACCCGCAGGCAATGACCATTCATAAGAATCTGCCGCTGACACCGGAGTGACAGCATAGGTACGTGTTATACCCTCACAGGCTGTTTTATCGCCATTGATTGGCCCGGCGAGTACCGGTTTCCCAGCTCTTGGGGCAACTGGCAGCATTGCTGCACCCGGACTAAGCCCGCACCCGTTACTCGCCGTAACAGAAACGTTACCACTGGTGGTACCCACGGTAAACACCGCTTCAGAAGTACCTTCCCCTGAAATCAGGAGCCAGCCTGCTGGGTAGCTCCAGGAATAGACAACTTGCGCAACGGGTGAGTCAACCTTATAGGTAATTGTTTCTCCGGCGCATGGATCTTGTACTCCTGAGATGGCGGCAGGGGTAGCGGGGACAGAGGACGCCGGTGTCACGGTATAAGTTCTCCAGCCCCCCCATCCGCATTCATTTTTTGCCCTTACAGCTATCTCTCCTACCATTGAACCGGCAGTTAATGTAATACTGGTACTGGTAGAAGTTCCGCCACTGGTAACGTTCCAGTCTGCAGGATATCTCCACTCATAAGCAGTAGTACCGGCAATAGCAGTAATGGAGTACGTGAGGTTTGTTTGCGCCACGCAGGGATTGCTGGCAAAGGCACTGGCCAAAATAGCCCCTGGTGCCGGTGGCACGGCACCTACCACTGTTACCTGCTGGGTACTGGTAACGGCAGCCACGTTACACGGGTTAGAAACATGCACTGTTACAGCCCCACTGGAGGTGCCTGGTATAATGACCAGCGTATTGCTATTCAAACCTGAAACGGGTTGCCACCCCGCCGGGAAAGTCCAGGCATAGGTAGCCGCAAGCGGAACCGAAGGAACAGTAAAGGTAACAGGATCACCTAAGGCACAGACAGCGCCAGGCCCGGACACAGCGCCTACCGAGAGCAGTCCCGGAGGGAACACCCTGGTATTAAACACAGCCTCCTCACTTCCGCCACAGCCGTTAGAGGCTTTTGCTTTTAATACATAAACGCTTCCTGAAGAAGAGCCAATTTTTACAACCAATGTATTGGTCCCCTGGCCAGAAACTTCTTCCCAGTCTGCGGGTATGTTCCAGATATACTGGGTGGCATTGGCCACATCATTTACTTTGAACGTGTAGGTATTCCCTTCACACAGATCTTCTGGCCCGGTGATAACAGGGGCCGCATCTGGTTTTACGGGGGAAGCAACAACTGACAGTTCCTTGACAGTGGCTAGATTGCAACCGTTGGTGGCCACTAATCTGATGACCCCTGTTCTTGCCACCTTAAATGAAACGGTAATTTCATTTGTACCAGATCCACCCACAATTTCCCAGCCTAAGGGCACACTCCACTCATAGTTAGAGATATCTGCACTGGCAGGCACCTTATAGGTAAGCACACCGCCCCTGCAAACGTCCTTCAACCCCTCAATATTTCCTGGGATAGCCGGAGGCCCTGTGGTTGGGATTACGCCCAATGAGGTGGCCACACTGGTCCCACACCCATTAGAAGCAGTCACTGATACAGCGCCTGCGCCACTTCCTACAGTTACAGTGATCTGTGATGATCCCAAACCAGCAGTAATAGTCCAGTTGGCGGGCACCTGCCAAACATAACTTATCCCTGGCACCGGATTTGAAACCGAATAGATCACTCCTGTACTCCCAACGCAGGGCACTGATTCACCTACCACCGCCTGTGGCTGGGCCGGTGCAGTGCCAAAGGCTGAGACCGTTAAACTGATAGCTGGATTTGATGGAAGACAGGCGTTGATAGCTTGCACCCTTATTTGACCGGAACCAGTACCGGAGGTTACGGTAATAGTTGACGAGCCCTGACCAGTAAATGTCCAGCCTGTTGGAACAGACCATACATAACTGGTTGCACCCGCAACCGGGGCAACTGAATAGGTAAGGCCGGTTTGGCCCTCACACGGGTTGAGCGCCCCCGGCCTGGCTATGATAGCCGCCGGTGACGCAGGAGGTGCTGTGCTTACTCTTGTGGAGTGGGTGGAGGCGGCACCAAGTCCGCACTCATTCTCTATGGCAAGCGCAATGGTACCGGTACCGCCCACCCGCACTTGTACAGAAGCTCCGTTAGGCGCAGAAACAAAGTCCCAGCCCGCTGGGAGCGTCCATTTATAATTGATGGCACCTGTTACTGGCGTAACAAAATACGTATGTACATTGTTAGCTCCACACACTTCCTCTGGGCCTGTAATAGCTCCTGCGGCAAGCTTGCCTGGTACAACTGCTACAAAATAACTGGTGGCGGCACTGGCTCCGCAGCTGTTCTTAGCTTTAACCGTCACCTCTCCCGAGGCACTGCCTATGGTAAAAGTGATCGTTCTTTCATCTGCGGCTCCCACTACTTGCCAATCTGCAGGGTAAGTCCAGATATAAGATGAGGCATTGGCCGTGGCGGCGGCTGTGAAAGTGACGGGCGTCTGCCCCGCACAGAGTTTGGCAGTACCGGTAATTGCTGTTGGGGCCAACGGAGCGGCAGGTGAGATTACCTCGTTCCGTACCTTTACCACACTTTCCCCACACGTATTCTCAGCCTTTACTGTAATCTGTCCGCCACTTGTGCCAGGTGTTACCTTGATGGTAGCTGTGCCCTGACCGTCTTCAATTGACCAGCCACTGGGAACACTCCAGAAATATGTATCTGCCCCTACAGCCGGGTCAATTCTATAGGTGACCTCTGTCTCGCCTGAACAAATCTGAGGAGGGCCTTGAATCTCTGACAGGAAAGTAGGCACCCCATCATAGGGAGTAACGGCTTTACTCTGCGCAATACCAGCCCCACAACCATTGACGGCACTCAAGGAGATAGTACCAGCCTCACTAGTAGCTGCTACTGTAATGGCAGTAGCAGTTTGAGACTGCACCACCCACGTTGCCGGGAACAACCAGGTATAGACCACATTTGCGGTGGGAGAGGTAACCTGATAGGTGTATGTCTGCCCTGCACAGGGCTTTAATTCACCTGAAAAATCAACGGGAACAGCTGGTACTGAAGCAAACGGAATTACATTGATAGATGTGATTCCACTTAAACCACAGCCGTTTTCTGCCTGAACCGTCACCTGCCCCGCCATGGTGCCAGCTTTTACTGAAATAGAAGCAGACCCGTTGCCATCAGTAATCTGCCAATCTGCAGGCACTGCCCATTTGTAGGTGTTTGCACCGGCCACCGGGGCAATACTGTATGTAAGCCCTTCCTGCCCAACACAAGGAATAGTTGCAAAAGCGCTTGGCGTGATAGCTCCAGGCGCTGCCGGCAGAGAGGTACTAACGCTTATAGTACGTGTCTCAACGGCTGACCCACAGCCGTTGGACACTGTCACTTTGATTGTGCCACCGGTAGTTCCAGGTTTAACTCTAATGGTGTTTGTGCCTTTCCCTGAGATTTCTGTCCACCCCGGTGGTATAGCCCACACAAAGGTTAGATCTGCATCTGCTAAAGCAACAGAATAGGTTTGGGAAGCATCACTGGAGCAAATAGTACCGTCTCCTATGATATTGGCGATCACCGGGGCTGCCGGAGAGACAGTGACCTCTTTTACTGCAGCCTCACTGGAACCACAGATGTTATTTGCCACTACAGTTACCGGTCCGCTCTGACTTCCTACTTTTAGGGTAATACTGCTGCTGCCCTGCCCTCCCACATAAACCCAGTCTGTGGGGTAAGTCCAGGTATAAGAATCAGCTCCCGCCATTGGAGCGGTAGAATAAATGACTTGATCACCTTGATTGGCGCAAACTTTATCCTGCCCGGTAACAGCAGCTGGTTTTGCTACTACGCTTAATGCCACATTAACCGCTTTGTCCAGAACATTACTGCCTCCACAAGGGTTAGAGGCTTTTACTTCCACCTTCCCACTAGACGGCCCTACCGTTACCCGTAAGAAATCACTCCCATCTCCCCCTTCCACCACAGTCCAGTCTGCAGGGAACGCCCAATCATACGTTTTAGCGGTTGGTGCACTGGTAATGCTGTATAAGACGGTAGAGCCTACACACGCTTTTTCTGGCCCTGTCATGCTGCCAGTAAGAACAGGAGCCTCTATATACAAATAGGTGTTAAATTTTTTCTCAGGGCCCAACCCGCACGGGCTGTCTATTCTTACAGAGATGGTATGCGTACCGGGCACACCGCCAGTTGAGACCTTGATTTTGCTTGTACCGGCCCCATCGGTAATAGTCCAGCCGGCCCCGGCAGGCAACGTCCAGACATATCCTTTCGCCCCCGCTACGGCTGGAACACTAAACTCATATTCTGTTTTGTTGATACAGGCTTCGGCAGGCCCTGTGATATCACCAGGAGGTTGAACGGCACAGATACTAAGCTTTGCGGTGTTATCCTCAAGGTCATTATCTGTACCAGCCCCTTCAGCAGTGGCAACGGTGGTAATAAAACCAGACCTGTTAATACGAAGGGTTACCGAAAGAGTAGCTTCAGCGTTAACAGCTAAGGCTGGGATCTCCCAATCGCCGCTGTTGTATGTGCCCACAGTGGCGGTGTAGCTTTGGGCAACCAGCCCCGTAGAGGGTAACCAGCCAAAATTAACGTAGACATTCTCCTCATTGTCTGGCCCGTTATTCTTTACTTTAACAGTATAAGTGACAAATTCACCTACCACATAGGGCTCTGCACTGACAGACTGTTCAATTGACAAGTCTGCATTGATAGTGGCAGGGTCTGAGGTAAAGTTATCAGGTAGTAAGATTTTACCGGCTTTACTGAGAAGCTTCCCCCTTACAGATGCCCCGGGGGCGGCGTCTATGTCTCCATTAGACACGATATTCCCTCTAAAATCACTTTGCCCGCCCAGATTGGTTTTTCCCTCAACCTGCCAAATGACATTTACGGGTGAAGCCCCTTGCCGCAGCACAACAGAGGCAGAAGGTGACACGGTTAAATTGCCTTCAACCTGAAAGATGAAAAATTCCTCTGCTTTTCCGGCTGTCGCCAGTTCCAATGCTCCTGTGATGACAGCATCACCATTGATTCTGTAGACCCCAGGGGTAAGGCGTAAGCCTGATAAACTTTGGCCGGGGATAGTAGCGGTAGCAGGCAATTCACGTAAAGCAACAGAGGCCTTCTCAATTTCTTTTTTTACTTCTGCAGCAGAAGAAGTGCCCTGTATGTGCCGCTTTTGCTGAGGCTTTTCAGCAACCGGCCCCACCAACTCCCCGTTGAAGGAAGTGTTCTTACCCAGTTGAACGTGGCTTTGACTAAAAAGGGAGACTTTCCTCAGTGCTCTCAAAGGGGACTTCACCTGAGCGTGGGCCTGAAAGAGGAAAAGAGAAACAAACACAATCAAGAGTAAACGTGTCTTCATGCAGAATCCTGAGAATTACACAAGAACGCCCCTTCTGGATGTCCGCACTTCAACACAAATGACAAATGCTGTAAGATTGCAACAGACTACTAGTCTCTCTCGCTATCTAGAGCTATTCTATTGACAATCAGTTGAAACAATAGAGAGCTACTTGTCGTATCATGTTGGGGGAAACAGAAACGAGGTTTAATGTGAAAAAAATTACTTGTAAAAAAATTATTCGTAAAACAGCACCACACCCTCTGCCGAAGGGTGCTTCATTTTTATTCAGAACAAACCATTAGAAAGGGTTAAAACACGGGGGAATGCCTTAATGATACCCTGGAGAAAGACTTCTAATGCCTTTGTTATAACATCCCATTAAAATTTAATTCTATATTCAATCAGTCAATATGTACCCCATCTGCCACTATCCTATATACTTTTAATACCTATAATTATTTGATAGTTAATAAATAAAGACAAATAAAGAGAAAAATACCCAGACCTCAAAAAGGACGGCTCCAGTTCCTCGCCACTACTTCTGCGTTGGTTCTTCTGCTTTGGATTATTTATTGGCCCTATGTGCCAGCAGCAGGGCTCATTTCACAGCACAGCTTCTCTTTCTAAAGAAAAACCTTTACGCACTAACCCCCACCCGGACCCAGAGATTTGTGGTTACATTTTTTGCACATCTATGACCCTGCATCTTATTGAAAGGCTGCATTAGAAAAAAATAATTCTGCACAGCACCTTCCAAGTTTTACGCAACGCCTTCACAATCAAACCTGCAGCAACAAAGACGAGGCACCAGCACTTATCAGTTATTCCTAAACCCGCTCCCCCAGTTTTGACGGGTTTTGCCAAAAACAGGCCGGAAACGCTCTGATTTTAGTTCAGTGAATTGGGCACCCCCGTAGCGGTTTACTCACACATAAGCTTAATGGGAGACCAGACCGGAAAACCCAGCAGCAACAGTAGACGCTCCGGTTAACAATACTTTTCCCAGAAGCCAGTAAGTTGTACCCGTTTGCAATACAGGACAAATCAAATACTTTTTGCACTTGAGCTATCAGCAGAGAAAGCTTCTCCAGGAAAGTACCATTCCACAGCCCGGACCCGCTTTGTTACTCTATCAGATCAATTGGGTTTCTAAAGCATGCAAGGCAATGTATTCTTTCGGGCTAATCCCTTCAACTTTTCTAAAGGCGCTGTAAAACCCGCTTCTGGAGGTAAAGCCAGCCTGCAGGGCCAATGACTCAATGGTAAAGTTCTGCAGGTTGTCTGGCTCAGCCAATTGCTGCTTCAGATAATTTATCCTGAATTGATTAAGGAAATCTTTAAAGCTTAGCCCACAGTGGGCATTGATGGCCTGTGAAAGCTTATAGGCGGGAATGCCTAACTGCTCTGCCAATGATCCTATTTTAATAGACTTCCTTTTGAAAGTCTTTTCTTGCCTGAAACATTGCTCTACATGCGCCACTATTGCCGCATGAGCGGCGTCTCTTGGCATGACCGCCTGTTGCTTCCTGATTCTGGCAAGTGTCTCTGGCTTCATGTCTAGAAAAGAGGCTATGAGTTCCAGCGGCAACCGTTCTATGAGCCCAGGCTTTGATTTCAAAAAATACCGGTATCGCTCTGTGGCGTTCCCAATGCGCACCAAATGGGCTCTTTCCTGCGCATCACGGTAATAGGCCTCATACACCTTGCGCACAATGAAATTCAGGTCAAAGAACCGCTGATACCATTCCAGAAGCTTGTCAGTGTGCACCCCTACCAGCAGGCTAGGCTCCACGGCCACAATAGCCTCCAGGGAAGGTTGCTGCGCATAAAGCCCCGAGAGCGAACTCACAAACTCATTCTCAACTGAAATATAGGTGGTAATCTTCTTTTTCTTATGCTCTGAATAGGCAAGAAGGGCGCCCTCTCTGATGAAATACATGTAGTGGCACAGGCCGCCCTGGCGCAACAGGTGCTCCCCGCTCTCAAGCCGCAGACAAATGGCGTGGGCGTGTAATTCATTCATCAATTCCTGACTTACCGGGTACACCATAGACATGAACTGTATAACGTGCTCAACATCTGCGGGATTAACAGGAAGGTATTTAAAGTCTGTCTCAGCCATTCCTTATGTACAAGTCTTCATGCGCAAAGCTACCTTTGATCAAGCCAGCCGTAGCTGAACTGGCTGAAGCAAGATACTGGAGTTCTGTTAAAAAACAGAATACGGGCATTTGTCCAGATATAATTTCCTTTCTGTGAGCCTGTTTATTTTCCCATTTACAAAGAACCCAGATCAACCCGTACGGGGTGCGCATGTGCCGCTGTTTTGGAGCTACTTTTCTGAAAACAGCCCGAAAACAGCCCCCCCTTCTCTCCAAAGGCACAAACGCACGCTGGCGCCAGAGACAAGAACAGGCACCATGGCACGTGGCAGGCCTCTCCCAAAGAGAATGTCTTTTGGGTTGTCTCCCTGAAAAGACAGAGGAACGTAATCCTGACAGGGGAGCCCTAATAAAGAACTGAGCCTGGGTTGAAAAACTTAAGCCATTTCTGTTTTCGGCCTGTTTTTCTGAAAACAGGCCGAAAACAGAAGATATTTCTCCCGCATGCCGCTCACGGGAGAGCCTCTAACTGAAAAAAGGCCCTGCCAGACCTTCTCCCAGCGAACAGAGGTCTTGCCTCATTTTGCCTGCAAGGTCCCAACTTTAGGCAAAATCTGGATGACAAACCTGCGGTCCCGTACGTCACCGCTTCTTCCGGCGCCTTCAAAGCCACTGCCAGAGGCAATCAGCTCTATCTGGTTTTCAGGGAATTTGATACCGGCATCGCGCCAGAACCGCAGCAGCGCCAGGGCGCGTTTGTAACTGAGCTCCAGCGCAAATTCGCGCTGGCTTATGTTGCGGGGGTCGCCTTTGGGGAAACTGGCCGCCCGCCCGTCTATCACAATCAGGTACTTCACGTCGGCGCCTTTGATGGAGGAGATGACCCGGCTAAGTTCTTCGCCGGCCCGGCGCAAGGGAGCCAGGGAGCGCTGCGGAATGACGGCGCTGCTCTGAGGAAACAGCACGTCTACCAGCAGCTCATGCCGCTTGTACTTTTCATTGTATTGGAAATACCGGCCGTCTAACCTGGAGAGGGCGGCTTTGATTTCGTCTAGTTTGCGCTTCTCCTGCACCTCTACCTGCAGGCGGGCAATGTTGCGGCGGTTCTCTGAGTCTTTATCTGTGAACATTTTGAAACTCAGCACAAAGAGCACCAGCATGATCAGGAACAGCACCGTCATGAGGTCTACGTAGCTGGGCCAGAAGAAATCGCGGTTTTCTTTGTTCATGCGTTACGGCCTCCGTCTGTTGTGCTGCCCACCGCCAAAGATTTTCCCCATGGCCGCTTTAATTGGCCCCGGCTCCATGCTCTTCTCTACGTTGGCATTCAAGATGGCCAGCTGCTGCAGCAACTTCTGCTGTATCTCGGCGTCGGTGTCCAACTTACGGAGCAGGCGTTCATGGGTGTGTTTGATTTCCTGGGCGGTTTCATGCTGCTGTTTATTCAGTTGGCTCTGCTGCCCGTTCAGGTTTTCAAAAGGCCGCATGTAGTCCAGAATGCGCTGGTACAGGTTGTCTTCGTTCAGCCGCCTAAAGTGCTCCTGCCATTTTTCATAGGCATTCTGGGCGTCGCGCTCCTGGTGCTGCAGACGGGCCTGCATCAGATCGGTCAGCTTGAGGGCTGCTTTGTCAAAATACTGTTCAGTGCGGTTGGCAATGGTGTTGAGTTCTTCTTCATGCCGGGCGAAGAAGTTGATTTGCCGTTGCAGGGCCTCGTCATGCTGCTGCAGGTAACCGGGCACTTGGTCAAAGCCTTCCTGCAATCTGGTGAGGCGGTTGAGCACCTGCGTGATGTTCTGCGTGAGCTCCCCGCCCTTACGCACCGATTCGTTCAGAGCCTCCTGGTACTGCAGAAAGTTCATGAACAGGCGCTCGCTTTCCTTGATTTTGTCAAAGACCTGCAGGTTGGCGTTGGCCATTTGCGTAAAGCCAATCTGGTCCAGCTTCTGAATGAATTCCTTCTGCGTACTGATGTTGTCGGTGAGGGTTTCCACAATCGGGCGGAAGCCCAAAATCTTATCCAGAAAGTCTTTGTTGAACGAGTCCAGCACCGATTTGAGGTTGCCCAGGCTGGCCGCCATGTCTGAATTGAGCTTGGGCAGCAGGTGGGTCTGCAAAAAGGTGTAGTAGGCGTTCTTGAGGCGGTCACGGGTGCTGCGTGCATCTTTCAGGGCGTTGTTGCCCAACAACGTCAGCAGCAGGCCGCACATGCTCCCGGCCATGGCAATGAGCACGCCAAACAAGAAAGACGGAATGTTATGGTCGGTGATAAAAGAGGCATCAGCGTCAGAAGTGCCCTGCAGCCCCGTCCAGACCAGGCTGGAAAGCCCAATGATAACCCCGGCAAACGTGCCCAGCAAGCCAATGTACAAGGGCGTGGCAATGGTAGACTGCACCTCATTGTCCTGCGCCTCGGCGTAGCGCTCCGCCACGTCTTTTAATATGTTGAAATCGGCGGCCGCACCTTTGTTTACGCGCAGGTACTCATTGGTGCTGTTGATGATCTTCTGAAACGTTTCTGACGGGTTCTGAGCCTGAATGAGGTCAATGGTTTCAGGATTCCGCTCAGAACCAGCGGGAGAACTGGAAACCGCTGGACTGCTTTCCAAAAAGATATTCCCGGTATACAGCAGCTGCCTGAACTTTTCAATGGCAATGGTATAAAAGGGAACCGGGTCATTCTCGGCTGAAATGTGTAGTTCCTCTGCGTCTACCGCTACTATTCTTTTTATAACTGGGCTGGCGGGTGAATATTCCCGGAATGTCTCGCCGTACAGCAACCGGTCCCATTGCTCTTCTACGGTTGCCCCCGCGGGAGCACCAGCGGTGTTGCCGTGCATGGGTTGCCGGGCCACAGAAAGTTTCCCTTCAGGCGGGAACAGTTTTTCAATTTCTGCAATCCGGTTTCTGTTGCCCCTGTACACCCGCAGCTGGTACCCTACAATAAAGAGTACCATCAACGCCTCAAAAATGAATACTATTTCCATGTAAGTCAGTAAGGGTAAAGGGTATCTGGGGTCAGGTACGCCCGCAAAAGGCGCGGTTTTCCAAGGAAAGAAGAGCGGCCTGGGAACAGAAGATAAATGGAACTCCTAATTGCGTTTTCGGCCTGTTTTTTAGAAAACAGGCTGAAAACAGACTTTCAGCCATGTTTCCGGGGAGTGTCTGGCACCCTTGCCTTTTTCTTCTTTTCAGCTGAATTGGCGGTTGAAGTAAGCGTTTGCTTGCTGGTGCGTTTTTGGGCTATTTTTCCAAAAACAGGCCAAAAACGCACTTTCAGCAGGGCTATGGTGACTTGCCCTAGTCTGTCATTCCGGAAGAATCACGGGAACAGGCGGCAACTACAGGAACGGCTTACAAACGCGCATGTAGTTTGCCCATTGCTCCCCGAGTTCCTTTCAGGATGACACTCTGTTGAGCAAATTTGCCACCCCCGCTTCTGAACACCGGTAAAGCCAAACAACTATCCAGCCGCTACCTGAAATCTATTTTAGCTTTTTCCTGAATTTTCCAACCGTTGGTGGTTCTTACCAGCACGCCGTCGCCCTGCAGCACAATCTGGCTCACCATTCGGTTAGACGGCTTCTCAAACGAGAACGCGTTTTCCAGCCGGTCCATGCCCTGGGTGATGACAAACGCCTGGTTCCCTGACAGGTTGAACCGGTACCGCGTACTGCCGCTTCCGTCCTGGGGGGTGTCAATCTCCAGGTAGCTGTCTGAGTCTGGCCGCAGCTGCAACTGGTGGCTTTTCACAATGCCGTCTTCCGGGATGATGGCGTACCGGGTAGGGCTGGTGGGTGCTTCCTCCTGGCTTAGCTCCTGCAAGAGATGATCGCCTACCAGGTCGTTTCCTACGGTTGTTTTAGCGGTTGGGGTTGGGTCAGATTCCAGGTTGTTCATAGGTTCTCTGCGTTTGTTCTCGTTTCTTCTGGGTTGTGGCTCCCTTTTGCCTTGCGGGGCGCCAGCGCTCTGAGGCTGTTGCGGCGCCCCAGACTGTGGCTGTGGCTGCCCTTGTTTCTGCCGTGGCTCCTGCTGCGGACGGGGTTCTTTGGGCTGCCTTTGCTGCTGGGGTTGCCCTTCCTGCCTGGCCCGGCCTTCCTGGGGTTGGCGCGATGGCTGCGGTTGCCCCTGGTTGGGGCGCCCTTCGCCGGTTTGCTGCCCGCGGGGGGCTTGCGGCTCCCGCTGCTGTTTTTGCCTTGGCTCCTGCTGGGGCCGGGGCTCACGGCCGGGCGGCATAGTGGTTTGCCCGCCAGCACGGGCATTGCGGTTGCCGTCTTGCGGTTGGTTCCGGCCGCCTTTGCGGGCATCTTCTTTGAGGCTTTTCACCTCATCTTCTAGCTTGCGGTTTCGCTTCTCCAGATTCCGGATTCGGGAAAGCGCGCCGCCCATTTTCAGGAAAGTAAAGCCCGCGACCAATAAGGCAAGTATGCCCAGAATAAGTGGTATATAGTCCATACCGTGTTTTTTTTTAGGTGATGTGTATAAAAGGATTCCCTCTGGTCTCGTGTAGAAGAGCACCAGAGGGAATAAATAAGCTTAAACAATAGCCCCCACCTGCTGCTGGTACAGTTCTTTAGACAGCAGGTACAATGACTGTTTCAACGGCATGAAGAACATAGTCTCCGGTATCAGTTCCCGGTCAGACAAGCCGCGCAGCGTGTCTTCCAACACCATGGTATAACTGTCTTGTATGTGGGACCGCATGAAGTTCAACACCCAATGCGGATCAACCTCTACCCCCATGGAACGCATGAGCGGGGCTACGTCTTCATCATCTAACAGCAGCTGCAGGCAGTTCATGACATTGTCCAGCACCTCCTGACGCAACGTGCCGGAAATCTGGCTTTTATTGACTGGTTTCAAAGCGTCTTCGCCAGCGGCCGTTCCCGTGGGGCGCATGATAGGAATATCTGTCAGGTCAGAGAGGCTGGCGCCTTCCAGGGCCATGGCTCCGCCGTTGGCGGTCACCTGTTTAGGGTTGTCTACCAGCACCAGCTTGAAGTTAGCCGGCGGCTCCTGCCCCGTCACTTTCTTGAAGATGGCCTTGGCGTACCGTTCCACATTAGAGAGGTTGTTGCCAGCGCTTAACAGCTTGATGTACAGACTGCCTTGCCCACTAAAGCAGATATACCTTGGCACCTGCGTGCCCAGTAGCTGCGTGAGTTGCGCCAAATGATACATCAATGCCCCAAAATGCAGGTAGAACATCAAGCGCAGCTGCCGGGCCTGCAACAGCTGTGAACTGTAATGCAGCTCTCTGTCATAGCTGAACAGCAAACTGGTAATATCTGCCGAACTGAAGTCCGGGTTGTCCAGGGCGGTTTCCAGGAACTTCTTGTACTCCTTGCCTTCCTCGGTGAGCGGAATCTGGAGCACGTGCTGCACGCCATATTGCAGCAAACCATTGTCTTTGCTGGTCTTGACCGCTGCAAACCCGTCGCCCCACAGGTCATTGCCCGCAAAGCGGAACGAGGCGCTGTGCGACGGCTTGCGGTTGGTGAACAGCAGCACGTCTGTGGTACCGCCGCCTATGTCTACGTTAATCAGGTTTTCGTCCTGGCTGGGCACCACCACCCCGGTTCTGGACAGGAAGTAAAACGGCGCCACCGATTCTGTGATGCAGGCCGTGTTTCTGCCGTTCTTGAACACGCTGTGGTACACGCCGTCCCACACGTTCTGGAACATGTTGCGCGAATAGTCATCAAAGCTCAAGGGCGCAAACCAGACCACCTTGGTGTTGGCCACGTTGCCGTTGTTCAGCACCACCTTGTTCTTGATGAGCAGCATTATCTCTGTGAAGAACGCCTCAATGCGGCGCTTTCCGGTATTAGAGAGCGTCTCGCTCCACTTCAGGTCTGTGTGGTACGTTTGCTTGTACTGGTTCTGGTGCGTGCCCTCTGTGTTGATGGCGAACCCAATGTTGATATTCCCGAACAAACTCGGGATTTGGTTCTCAAAGTCAGCCGACTCACAGGTGGCGGTGCGGGCCGGGAACGTGTACAGCGAGCCGCCCGCGTTCAGGATTAACGGAATGAATTCACGCTTGAGTAAATCCTGCACCGCGAACAACCGCCCAAACCCGCGTTTATGGAACCGCTGGTAATCAGTTAAAGACGCGTCATCTGATGGCTTGTTCAGCATGACTAACTGCAAATCATTGGCCGTGATGGAGAACTCCTTGGGCGCCTGGTTAGAACCCGAGGTATAGGCGATGTGCGTGTTAGAGGTCCCGAAGTCAATGGCAAACGTGAACGACTGGATTCCCTGCTGCACCGGCTGGAACCTAGGTACAATCAACGCCTTGCCGGTTACGTCCATGCCCTCATGGGTCAGTTCAGCATAGTCAAAGTGCGTGCCCCTGATTTCATAGTAAGTGCTGCCGGCGCTGCTGTTGCTTTTCTTGGTTCTGCGCTGCGAGGTAGCCGAAATAATTCCGCCCCCGGCGTCTAACTGCCTTCCGCCCGCATAGAACGTGAGCGTGTGGTTTCTATTGACGAGCAACGGGTCAATGTCTTCGTCTACCAGCATGACCTTGTAGAAGTCATTGTACGTGGGTGCATCTACAAATTTGTAGAACGGGAACACGCCAATGCCCACCCGTGACTTAAGAATATGTCCTTTCTCCGGGATAATCTGCCCGCTGGCGTCTCTTGAATTGAGTGGGTTGTCATAGTAGCTGCGCTCATACACCACGTTCCCCTGTTCGGTAGGAATTTGCAGCGTTACCCGCACGTGGTTCACGTCTATGTGGAACGCGAGATGGGTGGCTAAATCCTCGGGGGTGAAATAGGTGAAGTACAGGCTGGTGAGGGGCAACAGGTAATTAAAGGTTTTGTCTGTGACGCCCGGCTGGTACAGCACCGTGCCGCTGTAGAACCGGTCTGTATTCACCTCATAGGGCACCTGTACAATGGTTTCCTGCAAGAGGTCATTAATGGTGAGGTACGGGTACTTGAACCCGACGCCAGGCAACGAGCGGGCGGAGATTTCTTTGCTGTCTGCGTAGCCCACGTGGGTGTTGGCCGGCCAGGCCAGGTTGTTCACATACTTTACGTGGGGTGCCAACCGTAAGTCTGGCTTCAAGACAATGGGCCGGTCGCCGGAGAACGCGGCATTGGTGGGCCGCAAGAATAAATCGCTGTTGGTGACGGCGGTCTGGTCTTTTTTTACCAGAAACGTGAGGCTGCCCACGTGCACCGGGTTCTGCTGCAGGTCTACCAACGGAATGTACTCGGCGGAAATGGCGTTCTGCCCCACCACCCCAGACATGCTGATGCTGCGCAACAGGTTTTCATCTAAGGCATTGTACACCGCCGGGAACGCTTGAATAAACGCCGGGTTGGAGACAAACAGCTTGTGCACGTATTCCTTGAAATCCCGCTCGCGGTCATGGAGCGAGATATACTGGTTGTCAAAATACACGCCTACATTCTGGGCGCGGTTCATGCCCAGCGGCTGCACGTTGGGAGAGACAAAAAGAAAGGTGAGCGGCGAGGTGCCGCCCAGCAACTGCATGTGTTTTTCGCCGCGGGCATTGGTAGACTCCAGGTAGAACAGGAACAGGTCGTCTACGCCGTCAAAGCGGCGGTCGTTCATGAACAGCTCCAGCGTTTTGCCCAACAGGTTGGTGTTGGGGTTGGCCTGCATGGCGTACAGTTGCTGTTGCTTGTTCCACCGGCGGGTCACTATTTTATTTCCGCCCTGGGCGTAGCTTTGGTGATTATAAAGCAATTCCCAAAGGTCCCAGAAATGAGTGACAAACTTATGGTAGATGCTGTTCTGGCCCGTGGTCACGCCCTGCTTCACAAAATCAAAGGCCGTTTCAAACAGGTGCATGCGCGCGAAAGGCGTGGGAATGGAGGCGTTTATTTTCTGAGCGCGGCCACCGGCCCCATCTACCATGTCCTTGATTTCGGTGCTGGTAATCTGGGCGGTTTTAGACCAGCCTTCTACGTTAGAGCCAGTTTTATGAAGACGAAGTACTTTCGGCATAGGTCAATCTGTTTTTAAGGTGTTTTCAGAAAAAGAGGCCAAAAACGCAAACGTGGGGTTTGGCGGTCTTTCTGGTGTTCTTTTTACTGTATCTGAACGTCCCCCTTTGAAGGGGGTAGGGGGATGATTACTCGTGCAGAGTTTCGCATTCCCGAGAATCAATTTTTTCTTTCTTTGTAGGTTTTGCAGTTGGTTCTTCAACCGCCTTTATCATCCCCCTACCCCCTTCAAAGGGGGACGAAGTGCGTGCTTCCAAAATATCTTAATTATCTGTCTGTGATTTTCTCAAATGCACTCTCCTGTGTAAACACCCCTCTTAATCCCCCTTGAGGGGAGAATTTGCACTTAATGGAGCCCTTTCCTAGTTCGCCCACAAGATTCTTCCAGAATGACAAAATGAAAGGGGCAAGGCACTTACTCTACGAGTACTTCAGTTTTTCCTCTACCAGATTATTGGTGGCCACTTCAAATGCTTTGATGGTGGCTTTGAACGCCTCCCGGTCAGAGATGGCTTCAGAGGCGCGGTTGAGTTCTTTTACAAATGCCCCCTGAGAGATGCCTTTGTTCAGGAAACCGGTCTCTACCTGCTTGTCTGACACCATGCGGTTGAAGTCTGGTTCATTAAGATGGAAAGCCGAAAACGTTCTTTCCATGCGGCCCAACTCCTTCAACCAGGTTTCATACCCGAAGTCTGGGCTGTTCAGGAACTTGGTCAGCTCCCTAAAGATGGGCTCATTGCGCATGGCCCCTGCCAAATCAACGCCTTTGGCATAGGCGGCCTGGCTGTCTTCGGGCACGTGGTGGGTGAAATACCGTGAAAAGAAATGGAACCTAATCAGTTGCTTGGCAATGCGGTCACGGGTTTCCTGGTCCAGGTGCGAGAACTGCACGTTGTCTACGTCTTCGCGCAGGCCAAACTCATGGAAAAGCGCAGAACCGGAAAGCTCATTGTCTGAATAGTCCATGAAGTCAATGATAGACAGGGCGCTGAGCAACTCTACCAGGTGGGCGTCGTTTTTTTGGCTGGCCCGGCCCGGGTTGTTCTCCAGCGGCTTGTCTGGCGTGTCACCCATGTAGTAGGTGGCGTTCACGCCCTGCAGGTGGTGCTGGTAGTAAGAAAGCGCGTCTTTGGCTTTGGTGGTGAACGTATTGGAGTCTATGAAATCTACCTCTGCCCCCGCCGCAGGCTGTTCTAAGGAGAAATACGGCAACACCACCATGGCTCCGGTGAGGGCGGCATTCAGGCTGGAGGCGTTGGGCAGGCTGGAGCGGCTGTCTTTGAAGTTCTTGAGCAACAGCGGAAAACCGGCGGCCCCCGTGCCGCCAAAAATGGAGCTTACAAAGAAAATCCGGTCACCGGCCTGGAAATTAGAGGCGAAGAACCGCATCTCTGGCGAGTCAATAATCTCATTCAGCACCACGCTGCCCACATTGGGGCTGCCCCTGAAGCCCACGTCCAGGCTGTTGTTCAGGTTTTCTGGGGTAAACAGGAGGTCTACCAATGCCTGGCTGTCTATGTCCAGCTGGTTGTACCCCACGTGGTCTTTAAACGGCTTGTTGATTCCGCCAAAATCATAGACAAAGCTGTCGCGCACCTTAGAGGAACCGTCACCGGCAATGCTGGAGAGCGTGCTGATGTTGGTATGGAAAAACCCCTCGTCACGCTTGCCCAGCTGGTCATGCAGGTGTTTGTAGGTTTTGAGCAGTTCCACCGTACGGTTCATGTCGCCGTTCTGGGTGTCTGGGTCAATGATGATGGGGACTATCTTATCACAGTTCTTGATTTTGACACCGGCGGCCATGAGCATAACCAGGGAACGGATGACCCTGGAGCCCGTGCCCCCAATTCCGAATACAAAAAGTTTAGCCATAGTTTATCTAGCGTAGGTTACCTAAGTAACGTTTTGGTCAGGGTTTTCAGATTAAGTTTCGTTTAAAACAACAAAAGTTGAATGTCCCCCTTTGAAGGGGGTAGGGGGATGATTACTCGTGCAGATCACGCATTCCCGAGAATTACTCTTACCCTCATTATAGTAATTACTTCTGCATCTTCAACAGACCTTGTCATCCCCCTACCCCCTTCAAAGGGGGACGATATGCGTCATAGTCTTTCTATCTGGAGTGAGGCCATCTCATAGG
Source organism: Rufibacter ruber (assembly GCF_014138425.1). Lineage (NCBI taxonomy): Bacteria > Pseudomonadati > Bacteroidota > Cytophagia > Cytophagales > Hymenobacteraceae > Rufibacter > Rufibacter ruber. The sequence continues at coordinate 328,017 of NZ_JACJIQ010000002.1, read as the reverse complement.
GGTTGTCCAGGCCTGGACAGACCCTTTCTTGAGCAGCAGGGAGAAAACGAAAAACAGAACAAGGCTGAGCACCGCGTTCACAAAAGCAAAAGTGTAGGTGTACGAATGGGTTTCAACGCCGTTGCCGTTCACCTGCATAATGGGCACCGCAAAGGCAATAACCGCGTTCAGGAGTAACATGACCACCCAATGCTTCGGCTTATAGAAACCGGTGCTCATGACCCGGTTGAACACATAGTAGTACAGCACCACCAGCGCCAGCGAAATGACCAGCAGCAAGAGCCCCGTGTTGGGGAAGATGACCTCGCGGTAATCTTGGGTAAAGTTGGCGGGCATGGGCCTGCCCAGGAAAAGCTCGTAAAGGCCGGAGAAGAAGTTCTGAATCATCTTTAGTTCGTTTCTTTGTTAAACTTTATGGTTGCCGTGAATACCTGCTCGCTTTTGTCACGGTACAACGCCTGCAGCCCCTCCACAATCTTTTGGAGCTGATACGTTTTGCGCGGTGCCGCCGCCGGATTATTGTCATTCTCAGTAGACCATTGGGGTATCCAGGCCGGGACCACAGACGGCAACTGCACCGTGAGCGTACCAGTAGCCGCCGTTACCTGGGTCACCGTTACCCGCACAAAGTGGGTGTAGGTAGCCAGTTCGGGCACCGCCCTGGTATCTGGCGTGGCTGCAACTACTGTACCAATCGCTGCTTTTCCGCCGGTCACTGTTAGTTGCAGATGCTTCTTGAGGTAAGCGGCCTCCTGCATAGAGGCAGGCAACTGACTCAAATCCAAGGCAATATCAAACGCCACCGGCGCGCCTTTCTCCGGAATTAAATTTACGCTGGTGCACACCTGCGCGGTACGGCTGGTGCAGTACACCACGCCCTGCGGCTTAAACGCCTTCGCTTTCAGAATAGCCGAATACGGTACTGCGCCATATGAAAACCCAAAATACGCCTGTTGGGCGGGCAGGTTGCGGAGCACTTTGTTGATGACAGTTTGCACTTCGGCCTGCGGGCCGATGACCCAGGTATAGAACGGGACTTCCTGGCCCGTTAGATTCTGTTTGGTCGCCGGTTTTTTAACTGCCGGGTAGTAGCTCCCATAGAAAGGCGAGGCATCTGCCAGCACCGCCACCACCAGATTCTTGTGTTCGGCCTGCTTCAGGCTGCTCCTGATATCAGAGTCCAGGGAAAGGAATTGGCCGGGGTTGTTGGGGTCTGGGCCATGAATGAAATCAGAGACAATCACGCTCACCGCCCCGCCTTTTATGGAATTGGCAAGCGCCGACTGTAGCATGGCCGGCAGCGGCGTACCGCGCACATCGGCTTTAATGCCGCTGGTGATAGTGTTCTTGAGCGTGCCGTATGAGACGCTGTCCAGCACCGGTTGGCCCTGCCCGTCTTCCTTGGCCAAATAGTACCGCTTGCTGTCTACGTAAATGCCGTCTTCTACCTCAGAAATGAGTTTGTTCAGCCGGCTCTGGAACACGGTGGGCTTTTTATCGGCGGCGGGCGGGGGCATAAAGCCTTTCATGCCATTAGACACCTCCAGGTACAAATCAACGTCTACTTTGGCCTTGGCCGAAGGCGGGGTGGCAGCAGGTGGCGCTTTGGTGGCCTCAGCCCCCGTTGCCGCAGGCGCGGCAGACTCTGACTTTGGCTCAGGGGCTGTTTCTCCCTCCTGTGATTTCTTGGTATAGCACCCGGTACCTGCCAGCACTATCATCAGCCAAAGCACTAGCGTGCCAGCCGTACGCTGTTTGTTGAACATGTAGTCGCTCTTCATGTGATATTGGGAACTTACTATATTTAACTCAAAAGGTTATTATTTCAGATGGGCCGGACCAAGCCAGCCACTAACAGAAGAGGGTTTGTCTTGCCTCCCCCTTACCCAACTACACACGGGCAAATGTTATTGCCTAGCTTACCTTGAATGAGATCCTCACAGGCCAATCTGGACCAACTGATCCTACAACTTTTCGCCTTGCCCAACAAGGTAAACATAGGTGTCACAGGGTAATTTATAAAAAAATTTGGTTCGGGCCTGTTCGGTATCACGCACTAGTACATTGCTGCTTGCCGCTTTACTGTGTAACCTGACCAGATGTTCCTGCTAATTCATTGGTCAGGAAGGTTAGAGTACCCTTTCTCCACCGTACTTCTACAACATTAGTTAACAGCCGCTGTAAAAGTCACCGGAAACCATGCGCCGTTAGCCAAGATAGTTTTAAAGCCAAAAGCCGTTTTTGGCCTGTTTTTCTGAAAACAGGCCAAAAACGGCTTTTGGCTTTAAGCAGAACCAGCGAAGATCAACCGCACAACAAGCTAACACAGATTAGGGTATCTGGCCAGTTCAACCATGGCGGACTCAGGGGTTTGCCTCTGCCGTATGTGGTTGGCTGTTTCTGGCCTGTTTTTAAAAAATCAGGTCGAAAACAGCCAACCACTATGACAAATGCCATCAATAAGGGAGAAAGCTTCTTACTCCCAAAACAGGAGCCCCACCTCTGTCATCTTCAGCAGTGAATTTTACCAGTACCGCTAATTTCTTAGCTGCTCCTTCTGCTTGCAACGCACCCCTTACTCAGCCAGGGCAAACTCTCCCGTCAGTTTGATGTTGTCTGAGGCGGTGCCTATCATGAGCTTGAAATCGCCGGGCTCGGCCACCCATTGCAGTTCCTGGTTGTAGAACGAGAGCTTGTTCTGGTCAATGGTGAAGGTGATGGTCTTGCTCTCGCCAGGCTTCAGCATCACTTTTCTGAAGTCTTTCAACTCCTTCACCGGACGGGCCAGCGAAGCCACTTTGTCTTGCAGGTACAGCTGCGCCACCTCTTCACCGGCCACTTTGCCCGTGTTGGTCAGGGTAAAACTCACCTCCAGCTTCTCATGGGGCGCAATTTTGGATTTACTCAGTTTCAGGTCTGAATACCCGAAGGTGGTGTAACTCAACCCGTACCCAAACGCATATTTAGGCGTGTTGGGGGCATCAATGTAGGCCGAGCGATAGACAATGTTCTTCTCATTGAGCACGGGCCGGCCGGTGTTGTAGAAGTTGTACGACAGCGGAATCTGGCCCACATTTCTGGGGAAAGTCATGGGCAGTTTACCAGACGGGTTGTAATCCCCGAAGAGCACGTTGGCGATAGCGTTCCCGCCCTCGTTGCCCAACCACCACGCAAACACCACCGCCGAGGCCTTGTCAGCGATTTGGTCAAAGATCAACGGCCGGCCGCCCATGACCACGGCCACAATAGGTTTGCCCAGTTTCTGAAGCTCCATAAACAGCGCTTCCTGCTGGCCGGGTAAATTGATGTTGGTGCGGGATTTGGCCTCGCCGCTCATGTCCCAGGTCTCACCCACTGCCATCACAATCACGTCTGCGCTTTTGGCGGTCTGGAGGGCTTCGGCGAAGCCGGCCTGCGAATTGCTTTTCACGTCACAGCCTTTGGCATAGAGCAGCTTGGTTTTCTTGCCCACTTTCTGTTGTACCCCTTCCAACAGGTTCACAATGATGGTGGTGTCGCCGGGTTGTACAATCCAGCTGCCGGCCAGGTCACGCTTGCTCTGCACCAACGGCCCAATCAAGGCAATGGTCTGCGTGTTTTTTGACAGCGGCAGGGTGTTGTTCTCGTTCTTTAAAAGCACAATAGATTTCTGGGCCACCTCACGGGCAATGAGTTTGTGCTGCGGGTCATTCAATACTTTCTGCTCGCGTTTGGCGTCTGAGAACTTGTACGGGTCATCAAACAGACCTAGCTCAAACTTTTTGTACAGAATACGGCGCACGGCATCATCTACCAGCTCCTGCTTCACTTTACCCTCCTGCACCAGTTTCACCAGGCTTTTCTTGTAAGCCACGCTTTCCATGTCCATGTCGCTGCCCGCGGTAATGGCTTTGAGGGCGGCCTCTTCTGAGTTCTTCGCGAAGCCGTGGGCAATCATCTCGCCAATGGAGCCCCAGTCACTCACCACAAACCCTTTATAATTCCACTGGCCTTTCAAAATGTCACGCTGCAAATAGCTGTTGCCGGTGGCGGGCACGCCGTTGAGGGTGTTGAACGAGTTCATGAACGTGGCCACACCCGCGTCTGCGGCCGCCTTAAACGGCGGAAGATAACTCTCCCAGAGCATCTGCGGGCTCATGTCCACGGCGTTGTAATCGCGCCCGGCCAGGGCGGCGCCATAGGCCGCGAAGTGCTTGGCGCAGGCCATCACCGCATCTGTACCGCCCAGTTTCTCGCCCTGAAACCCTTTTACCCGGGCAGCCCCAATCAAGGAACCCAGATAGGTGTCCTCACCGGCGCCTTCCATCACGCGGCCCCAGCGCGGGTCACGGGAAATGTCCACCATGGGCGCAAACGTCCAGTGAATACCGGAGGCCGCCGCCTCTTTGGCCGCAATGTGCGCCGACAACCGGATGGCCTCCAGATCCCAGGAAGCGGCCTCGGCCAACGGAATGGGGAACACGGTGCGGTACCCGTGAATCACGTCCAGACTGAACAACAGCGGAATCTTGAGCCGCGACTGCAGCGCCACCGCCTGAATGGCGCGGGTGTCTTTCACGCCCTTCACGTTGAGCATGGAGCCCACCCAACCGGCTTTAATGTCATTGAGTTGGTTCGTGTTTTTCTCGTTCACGGGGCCGGTCACTTCTTTGCCCGAATACTGGTTCAACTGCCCTACTTTCTCTTCCAGGGTCATCTGTTTGAGCAGGTCTTCCACGCGTTGGTCAATGCCCTGGCTCTGCGCCCAAGCAACACCGGGGAAAATAAAACAGGAGAAAAAGGCAAGGGTAAGGATTCGTTTTTTACTCATGGTAGGCGTACTAGCTATGTTTGATGTTGCGTCTTAGAGAAGAGGATGAGTTAATCTTCCCCAACCGAGACTGGAGTTTTGTTCAGGTAAAAGGGGTTCCGTTTTTGGCCTGATTTCCGGAAAACAGGCCAAAAACGGAAATCTGTTTTGGTTTGGTGGCAAGAGGAAAAGAGTGGTGAAAAACACTTTCTTGGAAATAAAGAAAAATTTCCGTTTTCGGGCTGTTTTGGCCAAAACAGCCCGAAAACGGAAAGGCGCATCCCTATTTCGCCAAGGCGAATTTCAAGCCCAGTTCAAATCCGCCGCTGGCGTAGTCTTTCATGTCTGAGGGGGCGGTGGTGTAGATGCCCGTGAAGGCCAGCCGAGACTTGTAGCCCACGGAGAAACCAAACGTGGCCTCCTGGTTGCTGTGGTACAGCCCGAACACATTGAAGGCATTGTACAGAAACGAAAGGTTCGCGCCCGCGTCCAGGATGTTGTCTGTTTCCTTCATGCCGCGGTAGGCGATTTTCGGCTCTATGCCAATGGCCTGGCCCCCGGCGGTCACGTTGAAACGGTAACTCACGGCCGTAAAGAAGGTGGGGTAGTTGATCACCTCCACCTCATTGGGGTCATTGGCCAGATAGTTCCGCATGCCCAGCAGGGCACCCTGCACCGTGAGTTTACCGGTGGTGAACGCCAGCCCGAAGTCGCCGTCCAGCTCCACGCTCTGGTCATTGAAACGGCTCACGCTGGGGTCACTGTTCTCGCCCACCACGTCGCTGTTGCTGATACGCTGATTGGTAACGCCCACAGACAGCCCGAAGTGCAGCTGCTGGCCTTCGTTCACGGGCAAATGGTAGGCGTACGTGCCCACGGCGCTGGTATGGCGCAGCAATCCCGCTTTGGTGTTCTGCACCTTCAGGCCCACGCCTACGTTGCCGCCAAAGCCGTATTCGGCGGTGAGCGACTGGGTTTTGGGCGTACCTGGGAAAGAATTCCATTGCTGCCGGTAGGCCAGGTTCAGTTTCCAGCCGTTGTCCAGCCCCGCCATGGCCGGGTTACCCAGGTATTGGTTCTGGAAATACATGGTCCCCAAAGGATTGATCTGGGCCAACGCCTCCCCGCCGGAATGGAACAGTTGCGTCCCCATTAGGGCACTCACCAGCACCACTTGCAGGCAAATTTTCTGAAGGATAGTATTAGAAGTTTTCATGGTCATGCTTTTACTATAGGTCAATCGTCTGCCTGTGCTTAGTCTCTTACAACGGTGATGAAGCCCTTGAACAAGGGTTGCCCGTTCCCGAAATCCACGATGTAGTAGTAAGTTCCGGCGGCCAGCGGCGCGTTCTGGTAAGTTCCGTCCCAGGTGTTGCGGTAGCCTTTCTGCTGGAAGACCACGCGCCCGGCCCGGTCAAAGACCTTCACCTCATTGTTGCGGTAGAAGTCAATGTTCTGGATGACCCATTTGTCGTTCACCCCGTCATTGTTGGGCGTGAGCAGGTTGAAAGCCTGCAGCACGCTGTAATTCTCGGTTACCTCCAGCGTGATAGACTCCGTATCAGTGCAGCCGTTCTCATTGGTCACCGTGACCTGGTACGTGGTAGTGGCCTCTGGCCGAACGGTTAAGGTAGCGCTGTTCTGCCCACTCACTATCCCGTTGGCATTGGCCCAGACATAACTGGTGCCGCCGCTGGCCGTCAACGTGGCGGTCAGTCCTTTAGAAAGCTGCGTGCCCTGGTTGGAGGTGATGGTGGCGGTAGGCAAGGCCACGCTGGTCAGTTTGAAGGTGCGGGTGAACGTATCTGTTCCGCCGTGGGCGGTGCCGCCGTTGTCTTTCAGGGTCACGGTCACATCGGCTTCGCCGAGGGCGCCCGCTTTCAAACGGTAAGAAAGTTGCGCTGCCCCATTCGCCCCTGGCGTGATGCTCAACTCCTCAAACAAGGCACTGTTGGTAGAAGCCACGGAGTATGTCAGAGTCTGGGTAGTCTCAGGCCCTGGCGTGGCGTTGGAGAGGGCAATGGTTTGGGTTTGAGTGATGTTACAAGCCACCTGGTCAGCGATGGCGGCCAGCGTAGGCGCCTCGTTCACATCCTGCACCGCCACCGTGAAGACCTCCTCCAGGAAATGCCCGGACGAAGACGTGGACCTTACCCGCACCGAATAGCTGGACTTGGCTTCAAAATTCAGAGCGGCCGCGGTTTGCAGTTGATTCCCTGATATGCTGAACGCCGCATTATCAGTATCCCCGTCCCCGCTGACCAAGCTGTACGTGAACGTGGCAGAGGCATTGTCTGAGGTGGACGTCAACTCACCTGCCACGGTTCCAAGCGGTGCGTTTTCATAGACCGTCTGGGGGGTGAAGGAAACGGTGAGCACCTTCGCGATATTGGTAATGATCTCGGCTACATTGGAGAACTCTGACGCCGCCGAAGCACCCGTAGCCCTTACTCTGTAGTAGTATTTGGTGGAGCCCACCACTGTTTTGTCTGAGTAGGTGGTAACGTTTGCCCCTACCGTTGCCAAAGAGTTGAAGGTAGTACCGTCTGTGGAGCGCTCTATTTCAAAACCGGTTTCATTAGGAGAGTTATCACTCCAGGACAGGTCTATCTGGGTGGCCGTGATGGCGGCGGCCGTTAAATCAGAGGGAGCGGCTGGCGCCCGAAGCGAGGCAATAAACGCCCGGTTATTGTCGCCGTAGCCCATGCCCCATTTGCGGTCTGTGTCTGTAGAGGATTTTGCCTTCACGCCGTCAAAGTCTTCTATGGAGACCGTTGGGTTCAAGGGATAAAGGAAAAAACCGGTGCCGTTGGTCTCCGCAGAAACCAAGGCTCTGCTATAGATCGCATTGAAAAAAGAACCCGCGGTAGAAGCGTTTCCATTGTTAGACACCAGGGCATGGATGGCATCCCCTGCCCCGTTGATGTCCCCTCTTTTGATCATGACCATGTCTGTCATGGTGAGGTTGAACTCATGCCCGCTCAATGCCACGTTATCCAGATAAGGGGAGGAGTTGGTTAAGAGCAGGTCCAGGGTGAAGTCTGAGGCGTCTGTGTCTTCCACGTAGGCAGCGTCCTGCGACTGGGTTTTGCGCAGCACAATGGTGGTTCCTTTCCTCATATCGGCCCAGAAGGCAATGTTCTTGAACCGGTACTTGCCGCCGGTGTCGTTTACCAGATTGTCATTGAAATCTTTGACCACCAGGTTGCGCATGTCAAAATGGTCTTGCACCACCAGCAGCTCAAACGCATCTGATTTACCGTCATTCGTGTCAGTGGCATTGTAGATTTTGTTTACCACCACGGGGAGATTCACCGGACCTTCGGCCACTACGGGGCGCCGCAGGGAGGCGATGAAATTTCTGTTTCCAGCCCCGTAACCGAATCCCCATTGGCGCTGCGCATCATTGGCATTGGTGATGGCATTGGAAGCGGTGGCGCTGGTGCCGTTGTAATCGCTCACGTTCTGGGTTGGGTTGGTAGGATAGTAGAAGTACCCGCCCCCCGGGTTGGCGTACACCAGCTTGATTTTAGGGCTGGTGGTACTGGCAAAGTGGGCAGAGGCGTCAATATTGGCCGCGCTCCCGTAGGCAAAGGCATGAATGGAACCCGCAGTTCCGGTAGGTTCCCCGGTTTTTATCATCACCATATCATTGCCGGTAAGATTGAAGATGGCGGTTCCCCCGCGGTTGGTGAAGTAGGTGGTGTTCTGCAGCAGGACGTCAATGATGAAATCTGAGGGGTCTGTGTCTTGCACGTAGTTGCCCTGCAAGCCGCTGAGATTACGCAGTATAATGGTGGTTCCCTTTCTCAGGTCACGCCAGAGCGGCTCATCCTTGAACTCAAACCTGCCGCCCTCTGTGGTGATGTTGTTCTCAAAGTCCTTTATGATGAATCCTCTGATATCCAGGTGATCCTGGACCACCAACAGTTCCACGGCATCGGTTCTACCGTCTGCGTCATTGGAGCCGTTCAATAACTTGTTAATGACAATACTTTGAGCCTGTACCGCATTAAAAGATAAGAAGACACCTAATAAAAGTAAAAGTGCTTTTCTCATATGTTGCTGTTATAAGTTGTAGTGTAAGTTGTTTGTCTGTTCCTGTTTATTGTACCCGCTTTACTTTGATGGCATTGAGAATGGGCTGCCCGCTGATTTTTTCAAACTGGAGGTGAAGTCCCTGGCCTTTTTGGGCTTTCACCTGAAAAGTGCGCTGCAGCAGGGTCTTGGGGCCTGCCTGTCTTGCCAAATCCAACTCATTTATAATCTTTTTCTGATTCAGGAGCACCTGGAATACCCGTTTGCCTGATGCGGCCGCGGCGGCGCTGCCCAGATCATACACCAGACTGCTGTGACTGCCTTCCGGCTCCGCAAAGCTCAGTTCCACTTCATACAGCCCGTCCACCACGTCAAAGCGGTAGCCCTCCAGGTTCTGCCGGAGCGTTTGATACAGTGGATTCTGCGTTGTCCCTGCTATGTTGGATTGGATGCCCGGCCGGGACTTGTTGGGTCGGTAAGGTTCGCCGCCCACATATCCCCAGCTCCCGCTGCGGTACGGCTGGTCGGGCTCATAGATGAACTGCTTCTCTGGGTGGAAGTACCAGGCATTGCTTCCGCAGTTGACGCCTATCTCCACAAAGGCCGCCGCATCCTGGTTGAGTTGATAAGGCTGCAGTTGCATTTCTACCGTCTTGAAATCCTCTGCTGGCACGCCTTGTCTCTCCCCAATTGCCCGCAGGTTGTTCTTTCCGGGTACCAGCGGCACATCAAAGGTGGCAACGGTCTCTTGCACCTGTTTTCTGCCCAAAGATTTGCCGTTGAGAAACAGCTCCACCTCCGCACAGTTGCTGTACACGTTTATCGGGTTGATAACAAAAGAATCCCCTGCCTTTTGGGGAGCCATACGGCGGAGCGGCCAATCTTGCGTGGCCACGTGCACCACGGCTGAGTCTATCCTGAGGGTGACTTTGTAGAAATAGAAAATGTCTTTCTTGGTGCGGTTAAAGGTCACCAGGCCTTTGTTATTAAGGCGCGGCATGGTCTCCTGCCGTCCCTCAGACCCGAAATCGGCCAGAATCCAAGCCAGCGAACCTGCCACATACGGTCGGGTTTGTATGGTTTTCAGGTAACTCTGGGCGTACAGAAACTGCCACTGCGGGCTAAAGTCAAACTGCTCGGGTTGCAGGGTATTGATTCTGAGGTCGCTGCCCGCGCCATATTCACTTACCAGGAGCGGTATTTTGGGGTAAGCCTGGTGCTGCTTGTCCAGAAACGTACCTACCTCACTGAACTTGCCGCCGTACCAACCCTGGTACAGGTTCCAACCCACCAAATAGGAGATGTGCTGCAACCCGTGTATGGTATAAAGATCACTGCCGTGGAAAGCCACCGTGGTCAGGCGGGTGGGGTCTTCGGCTCTGGCCACTTTCTCCAGTTGCCGGGCCAGCTGCACGGTTTTCTGAATGATCTGCTCTTTCTCTGTGTCAGAAACTTTCAGGCTGCCCAACCTAAGCAGCACCTCATTCATATAGCCCCACATGACAATAGACGGGTGGTTGTAGTGCTGCTGAATCATCTCCCGCAACTGCGTGCTGGTATTCTCCGCGAAAGCCTGTGACGGGTTGATTTCGTTTACCGTGGGCACTTCCATCCAAACCAGCAACCCCAGTCGGTCACACGCCTCCAGCAGGGCAGGGTCTTGCGGGTAATGGGCCAGCCGCACGAAGTTGGCGCCCAGCTCCTTCAACAGCCGGGCATCATGTGCATGCAATTCATCAGGCAGAGCACTGGCGAGCCCTTCCCAATCCTGATGGCGGGACGCTCCTGTGAGTTTGAGATGCTGGTCATTGAGAAAGAACCCGCTGTCTGGGGAAACAGAAAACCACCTGAAGCCCACGGGATGGGTGATTTCATCTAGAACTTCTTTGGTTCGGGCATCTTTGATAGAGGTAGTCACCCGGTACAGATAAGGAGAATCTGGGCTCCACAGGTGGGGTGTAGGAATAGCCTTGCTCACAGCGGAGAAGCTGTGGCTCTGCCCGGCCTTTGATTGGACCTTAGAGGTAAACGCTGCTACTTCTTTCCCTTGGGCATCTTTGACGGAGTGCGCAATCTCAAGCTTCCGGTCTCTTCCGCTTTCATTGGTGAGGGTTCCCTTCACCTGCACCGTGGCCCGCTGTGCACTCACCTGGGGCGTCTGCACAAAAACACCGTTGGCCCCATATGAGGTAAAGGCGAAGTGGATATCTGAGGTTTTGATCAACCAGACATCCCGGTACAGGCCTCCATACAAGGTGAAATCTCCTGAGATTGGGGCAATATGCGCCTTGGCGGAGTTATCTACTTTCACTGAGATGACATTGGGACCGTCCTTCCGCAGAAATGAAGTAAGGGGCACGGCAAATCCGGTGTAACCGCCTTCATGGGTCCCCGCCAGTTTCCCGTTCACATACACCTCCGCTGAAAGCAGCGCCCCCTCTAAAAAGAGAAACACTTTATCTGAAGGCGTAAACGTATCCAACAGCCTTTTCTGGTACCAACCTATTCCTTTATAAGGTGCACCCGTGGGCACGAAGGCATCGGTTTGGTTCCAGGAGTGTGGCAAGGTCACCTTCTCCCAACCCTCCTCCTGCCCCGTAGGCACCTGCTTGTTTAGGGTATCACCCTTTCGGAAAAGCCACGCGTCATTCACCTTCACCGCCGTGCGCTGGGCGCACACCGGGAGGCAAAACAACAGGCTTAAAAACCAGATAAAGGTGATTCTCATTTTGTGCTATGGAATAGGAATTCAGGTGACACACTTGCTGCACACGTTTGCAGAAGACTTGGGATTCTTGCCTCCACCACCTGCTTGTGTGTGATGATATTTCCTTAGGCAAAAGCCCCAGCGGAAATACTCTTTAAAAGGGAGTCGCCGTTTTTGGCCTCTTTTTCTGAAATCAGCTTAAAAACGCAATGATGCCAGAGGCTGATCATCCTCTGGTTTTCTTCTCTTTGCGCCATTTCCGTTTTTGGGCTGTTTTGGCCAAACCAGCCCAAAAACGGAAATAAGGCATTTATTGTACCCCTTCAATAATGCCTTGATAGGCAGGCTTAGGCTGGTAGTTTTTATCAAAGGGCAAAGGCCAGTCTGGGGCGCCGTTGAAGCCCGGCACCCAGCTGTCGCCGTCGGTTACGTTCCAGGTGGTGATGCCAAACTGCTGTTCTTTGGGAATACCGTTATAGGCCTTCACAATGAATTTATACCGGGTGGCCTGCAGCTGCGCCGTGGCGGGCGTGAGCATGATTCCCTGCGTTTTCTCCGGGTTCATGGAGATGTCCAGCTCTGAGATGTGCACTTTCAGGCCGGTACTGGCCGCCGTGGTGATGGCTGCGGTGAGGTTGGCGTCTGATTGGTTGTAGCGGGTGTGCATCTGCATGCCAATGCCATGAATGGGAATCCCGCGCGCTTTCAGGCTGTTCACCAGATTAATAATGGCGTTGCGTTTAGTAGGGCCGTATTCATGCCCGTAGTCATTGTAAAACAAAAGCGCGGCGGGGTCTGCCTCATGGGCATACTGGAACGCGCGGGCTATGTAGTCATCGCCCAGAATGCGGCGCCACACGCTGTTGCGCAAAGTTCCGCCCTCGTTCTCAAAGGCTTCGTTCACCACATCCCAGGAGGCTACTTTGCCTTTAAAATGGGAGACAATGGTTTGAATGTGGGTCTTAAATATCTGCTCAAACTCTGCGGGGGTGCCGTTGTAGTTCTCTAGCCAGGCGGGCAGCGACTGGTGCCAGATCAAGGTGTGCCCATGCACGCGCTTGCCGCTTTGCTTCGCAAACTCCACCAGATAATCGGCGTCATTCCACACGTACAGGTCTTTGGAGGGGTGCAGGGCAGCCGGTTTCATGGCGTTCTCTGCCGTGATGCTGTTCATCTCCTTGGCCACCAGATTACGGTATTGGGCATTGTTCCGGATGAGGTTTACGTTCACCGCCGCCCCAAAAGGGAAAGGCAGCTTGGCGTGCAGCCCATCGGTGGAAACGGGTGGCGTGGTCACCAACACGGGTTTGGGAAACTCCTCCTCCTTGCCGCAGGCCGCAAGCCCGAGGCATAACAACGCTGTTTTCCAAAAATGCTTTTTCATGAGTGCCTCCTATTTCTTCTTTTGAAAATAATCTGCCAGTTGATACATGTGTTGGTTGATCTCCCGCATCTTGTCCATGAGCGGTTGATACACCTGGTAATAATTGTCCACGATGCCTTTGTTGGCATCAATGTTAGAGGACTCAGCGCCTTCTAAGGTAGGGTCATTGTCCTGGTACTGGAACCAGTGCCAGCCCACGCAGTTGGGGTTTTCCAGGAGACCCAGCGTGAAGTTCTGGTAAAACAAGCCTCTGTCCTGCTGGGTCTTCACCATCCAACCCGCGCCGGTTCTGTTGGGCAAACCTGAGTCCTCCCCTTTCACGTACCACTCCGTGATGATAAATGGCTTCTTAGACCAAGCCCCCCAGTTGCGCATTTTGTCCTGCTCCGGGGTCCAGACGTTGTAGTAGTTGATGGAAACCACATCCACGTATTTACCGGCGGCCTCCAGCATTTCTGGGTATTCCCGCTGGTTGCCGTAGAACCGACAGCCCAGGTACATGTGGTTGGGGTCATATTTCTTGATGGCTTTGGCCACAATGGAGAAATAGCGCTCAGCGGCGAAGGCCAGGAACTCCTTGCGGTGCGCATCGGTGATCTGCTCCGGGGTGATGCCTCGCTCTTTTATCCATTGATGGGCGGCAGCATAGCCCGGTTCTTTGGGATCAAGCGTCAGGTAGCCTTCCAAATTCTTCCGCCCGAAGGGCATTTCATTGTCTGAGAAATACCCGAACACGTTCTTGTCGTTTTTATAAGCAGCCAGCTGTTTGGCGTGGCTGTCGCAGAAGGCCTCAAACTCGGGGTCAAAGACGAAGATCACATCATTGGGGTAGCCACGGTGACCGGGCTTCTGGTACGTGCCGCCGCGCTTCTTGCCGTAGGCACTCATGAAGTCCCAGTTGATGGTGTAGGCCAGCGGGGTTTTCTCCTGCCGCGGCGAGGCCATCAATTCTTTCACGTTAGACCAGGAGCCCGTGCCGTTAAAACCGTTCTCCCGCAGCAACTGATTGGCGGCGGAGGCCCAGCCCCTGCTGTCTTTGAACTTCTCTTTTAGGGCCTCTTTGTTGCGGGCGGAGGCTCCCATGGTCACCGTGTTCACCGCGGTGTGCAGGAAATAATACCCCTCAGGGTCAATGGCCCACCAACGGCCGTTCAGCTGCTTCACATGGAAGAAGCCGGTGGCTTTGGTGCGTTTGTCTTTTCTGCCGCCGTATGGGCTCAGCTTGGTTTCCTTCGGTTTGAAATCTGTCAGTTGCGCGAAGCTTCTAGTGGCGTAATCTTTCCACTCCCCAAAGCCTTTGGTGGCATCAGAAGTAGTGAGGCCGCGCTTAGCCTGCACCACGAGCGGCGCCGGTGCTTTCTCCTGTGCTTTCACCACCGGAGCCAACGCCAGAACCGCCGCCAAAGACAACAAAATCTGTTTTCTCATGCTACTTGTACTTTTGCTGCATCTGGTCATAGAAGTTCTTCAGGACGTAGAAGGCTTTTTTCTTCTCGCCGGTGTCTGAATACACACCTTTGCGGTTCCAGAAATCCTGGTACACGGGGTGCTGGCGGCGCGGCGATCTGAAGTCCACTAGAATCCAGGGGGTCATGCCGCGCAGGGCGCTTACTTTGCCTAACATCTGGAGTTGGTATTTGTACATGGCCTCCTGGTACTCTTCTGACCAGCGGGTTTCTTCATCGGCGTGGTAACCGGCCACGGCCTCGCCCCCGAACTCGGTGATGACCACCGGTTTGTTGTACTTGATTTTGAAGGTGTATTTGGGCAGCTCCTTGGGTACGCCCCAGTACCAGCCGCCGTATTGGTTGAACGACACTAAATCCAGTTTCTCGCCCAGCGGGTCATCTACTATCACGTCAAAGCCGTTGCGGTGCACTTCCAGGGCAGCGGCCACCAGGCGGGTATTGTCCAGGGAGCGGGTGTAAGCGGCCATGTTGCCCATGAACGCGTGACGCGGCTCACTCAGGGGTGTCTCATTGCCAATGGACCAAACCACCACGCTGGCCCGGTTCTTGTCCCGCACCACCATGTCGGTCATCTGTTGCTGGGCGTTTTTGAAGGTTTCGGGGTTCTCCCAGGAGATAGTCCAATATACCGGTACTTCGGCCCACACCATCAGGCCCATTTCATCGGCCAGGCGTACCATGTCCTCGTTATGGGTGTAATGCGCCAGACGCACGTAGTTGCAGTTCAATTCTTTGGCCCACTGCAGCATCATGCGCATGTCGCCCTGGTTGCGGAGGCGGCCGGGCAGCAGCGGGTTCTCGTCATGAATGGAGATGCCCCGGAAGAACACAGATTTACCGTTCAGCAGCACATCTACCCCTTTCACCTCAATGGTTCTGAACCCGATGCGGTCTTTCACTTCATCTGTGCCGCTGCTCACCACTACGTCATACAGCTTGGGGTTTTCGGGTGACCAATAGGTCATTTTCTTCACCGGGATAGTGAAAGAGGCTTTGCCAGAAGTATCTGTTTTGGCGGTGGTTTTGATTTTTAGTTCTGGAATGGAAACCGTGATGGTCTGCGCCTTCTCTTTGCCGCTCAGCTGCACATAGCCTTCTATCTGCTTCAGGTTGTTTTTGGCCAGCTGTACTTTGTAGTCGTTGATGTGGGTTTGGGGCAATTCGGCCAGCAGCACATCACGGGTAATGCCGCCGTAGTTCCACCAGTCGGTGTTCACGGTGGGCACCTCGTCCTGCTTACGGGTGTTGTCTGCCTTCACCACCACCACGTTGTCACCTTCTTTGAGCTTGCCCGTCACATCAAACTGGAAGGGCGTGAAGCCGCCTTTGTGCACACCCAGCTTCTTGCCGTTCAGGTACACGTGCGCCTCATAATTCACGGCGGCAAAGTAGAGCAGGTATTTCTTATCTGCCTTCGGCTGTGCCGAAAACTTCTTACGGTACCAGATGGTGCCCTCGTAGAACTTGAAGATGTCGCCCTGCGAGTTCCAGTCTGCCGGCACAATCAACTGCGGGGCGTACTCAAAGTTGTATTCAATCAGTTCTGACTTGTTCTTCTGCTCGCGGTCATCATAGAACCCCCCTTTGCCCGTAGCCGACTGGTCAAAAGGCAGGTGGCGGTAGTCATAGTAGCCCATTTCATAGGGATCCATGATGTAGTTCCACTGACCGTTCAAACTCACGAACTGGCGGCCTTTGATGTTCTGGATCAGGTCAAGGCGCTGGGCTACGGCTACTTGGGTAAGTAAAAGAAGCAGTAGAAAAGCAGAAAGCGTTGATTTAATCATTCCTCAGGTTTTGTTTGTAAGCGTGATAGCAATAGGCGGCCCCAAAGTGGCTGCGTTTTTAAGATTTTCCGTTTTTGGCCTCATTTCTGGAAATGAGGCCAAAAACGGAAAAATGGTTATGGCCACATGGGGTTCTGGGCAAGCGCAGGCGTTCTGTTAATCTCGCTCTGCGCAAAAGGGAAGAAGTAGTGCTTGGGCAGGAAAACCCGGTTCTCTACCACAAACCGCTCATAGGTATAAGAGCCGTTGGGGTTCACAGTGATGCGCATGCCGTGTACCGGTTTGTTGAACAGCTCCTCCCCTTTCTTCCAGCGCCGCACGTCAAAGAAACGGTGGCCCTCAAAACACAGCTCCACCTGCCGCTCCTTCTGAATGATGGCCCGCATTCTCTCTTTGGTCATGGTGGGGTCCACGGCTATGACCATGTTGGCGCCTGCACGTCTGCGCACCTGGTTGAGTTTCTCATACACATCGGTCACAGGTCCCTGGGCCTCATTCAGGGCTTCTGCATAATTTAGGAGCACCTCGGCGTACCTGATCACCACCCAAGGGCGGCGGGCGTTGGTGTTGTTAGTCTGGTTCCAGGCGGCGGCCTCACTCAGAAACTTGCGCATGTAGTAGCCTGTTCTGGTGGCGTTCACATTTCTGCCTAATCCGTCTTTGCCGCCCACAAAGGTTTCTACCGGAGTGCCCTTGAAAGTTCTGCCGTTGTAGTTGATCACTATTGCCAGTCTGGGGTCACGGTTGGCATAAGGATTAGCGGCGTTATAGCCTGAGCCTTGTTCCCCAATGGGCTTGCCGTTGGCCATATCAAAGGCATCTACCAGTTCCTGGGTGGGGTTGGTCCTGCCCAGCGCCCCATTGTAACTGATGGGGGCATGATTAATTTCTATATCATTCCGGTTCAAAGCTTGGGTGGCAAAAATTACCTCTGAATTGTATTGGGCCGCCCCGTAATTGAAGATGTTGGTGTACGTGGTCTGCAGGGAGTGCTTGTTCAGCCGGATCAAAGCGTTTGCCGCATCAGCCGCGTCTTGCCACTTGGTCAAGTCATTATTAGGGTTGTGCAAAGGGCTGGCGGCATACAACAATAATCTGGACTTCAGCGCCAGCGCTGCCGTTCCCGTGGCCCGCCCTCGGTCACCTTCGGCCCAGTCATTGGTCCACTGCGGCAACATCTTATAAGCCGAGTCACAGTCTTGCAGAATTTGTTTTTTTACCTCGTCAAAGGTGTTTCTGGGCAGGTTGAGGTTCTCTGAGCGATCTAACACCCTGGTTACTAACGGCACCCCGCCATACCGCTTTAACAGTTCAAAATAGAAGTAGGCTCTCAGGAAATAGGCTTGCCCGTTCAACCTATCCAGTTCCTGCTGAAAAGTGCGGTTGTTCTGCGGAATGATAGCGCTGGTGGCCGAATTCGCCAAAAAGGAATTCACTTTTCTGATGCCCTCATACATAGAGGCATACACATCATCAAAGGTGCGGTTTGGGCTCCAGGTATTGTTGTTGAAGATGTTGATGGAGGAGTTGGGGTTAGAGTTTACCGCTTCATCAGACGCCGAGGCCAGCATGGCCCCGTTCCCGTCCAGGTTGAAGCCTTCGGCCACAGAGAAATACGCGTTGTTCAACACGCCGCGGGCATAGTTGTCATTGGCCCAGATCTGCTCCTCGGTAATAGGGCCTTCGGTGGTGGTGCCGTCTTCCAAGAAATCCTGGCAACCCCAAAGACCAAGCGGAAGCAGCAAAAGCAACCATTTAAGCTGTACCTTTTTCATATCATTCTCTTTCTAAAAGCTGCTACTTAAAATTTAATACTTACCCCAGCCGCCCATGTGCGCAGTGACGGGTACTCTGACCCATACCCCGCCATAGGCATTTCTGGGTCAATGGGCAGATCATCTACTTTACTGAAGGTGAGTAGATTGAACCCGCTCACGTAGAACCGCATAGCGTTTACCCGCATGAGCCGATTGATCCCTGCAGGCAGGGTATAGCCCAGTTCCATTTGTTTCAGTTTCAGGAAGTCCCCGGAGCGGAGCCAGTAATCAGAGTTCTGGGTGTTGTTGCCTCTGTCTGACATGGCCATGCGGGGATACAAGGCGGTTTGAGCGGTGGCCGTAGTCCAGCTGTCAACACTAAATTGGTTGAGGTAACCGCTGGCCAAAGAACCGCTGTTGATGAGGCTATTGATTTGAATAGTTCTCCCATGCACCCCTAAGAACTGAGCGGTTACATCAAACCCGGCATATTGCAGGGTGGTACCGAACCCATAGTAAGCTTTGGGCACATCAGAGTAGTCGGTCATGACAAAGTCAAAATTGTCTATGATTCCGTCAGGTACTCCGTTTGGCCCGCCAACATCGCGGTACTTAATGTCTCCTGGGCGCACGGTTCCTGAGAAACGCTGTACGGGGGCGGCATCAATCTCCTCCTGACTCTGGAAGATTCCGTCAGAGAGTAAGAACCTACGGGTAAAGGAATCACCTTGCCTCACCCCGCCAATGTTGTATCCCATCTGGCTTTGGTAAGGCAGGGTACCCGCCTCTTCATTGATGGCGATGATCTCACTTTGGGCATAGGTGAAGTTTCCGTTGAAGGAGACGTTCAATTTGCCAATGTTCTTAGAGAAATTCAGGGCCGCCTCTATGCCTTTGTACTGCGCCTCGCCCGCGTTTACCTGCACCCGGCTTTGGCCTAACACGTTGGGCAGAATATCTGCGGTCATCAGGTCGGTGCGGTTTTCATAGAAATAATCCACTGACAAGGACACGGCTTGCTTGAACAGCTTGGCGTCAAACCCTACACTTGCTTTTCTGGCTTTCTCCCAGGTAAGGTTAGGATTGGCCAACTCCAGTTCAGAGGAGTTAGGGGAAGCTGAATAGGACGTACCGAAAGCATACTGCGAGCCGCCGCGGGTCCAGTAATTGTTAAAGGCAAACCGGCGGCTGCTGATCAAGTCATTGCCCACCAACCCTACTGAACCTCTTATTTTCAAATAATCCAGGAAGCCCGCAGAGGAAAGGAAGTTTTCATCAGAGACAATCCAGCCCGCCGAGACGGCCGGGAACCAACCGGAGCGTTTTCCTGGCGCAAAATTTTGGGACTGCGAAAACGTGGCGACCACATCTACATAGTAGCGGTCTTTGAACCCGTAAGACAAGCGGTTAGAGACTCCTTGGCGTCTGTTGTCTAACCTACCGGGAGAGGCACTTAAGGCCCACTGCGCCCGGGTAGAGAAATTGAAGCTGTGCTGGCCCAGGTGACGGTTATAATCAAACCCACCCCAGAATTCATTGTTGCGTACGCTTGCGCTGAACGCGCTGGCCGAATACGTGATAGGGGCTCTGGTCCCGAACTGAGTGTAGCCCCCCGCTCCATTGTACTCAAAAACCTCATACGCCTGCTCAAATCCAGATTTGTAAAGCCCCTCCACATCATAGGTAAAGAAGGCATTAAAGGAAAGCCCCTCCAAAATAGAACCAAGTTTGTATTTCACGTCAATGGTGGACATCATAGACCTGGTCAAGTCTGAGATATACCCGTCTTCATTTAACATTGCCAGCGGATTGTTCCTGAACTGGGAGGTACCCCCGTAAGTGGCATTTTCATTGTAGATGGGAAAAGCATTGGCGGGGGTATTGTAAAGGGTATTCAGAAACGTTCCGTTCCCCGCTGAGAGGTAGCCTAAATCTTCTATTCTCCCGTTCACATCCAGCGCGATATCCAGATCTTTGTTGATGTGCATGTTCAGGTTGGTCCTAAAGTTATAGCGCTGGAAGTTGGTGTTGGCGTCATACCTGGGGTTGGTGGCCCACTTGTACAAGCCGTCTTGGTTGTAGTAGCTCAGCAAGGTGAAATACTGAACAAAAGAATTCCCGCCACTGACTGTAGCCACGTACCGCTGCACGGGAGCGGCTTTTTTAATGAATTGCTTTACAAAATTATTGTTGGGGTAGCGGTAAGGGTCTGTTCCGTTCTGGTAGGCGTCTAAGGCTGTTTGGTCATAGAGAGGCTGCTCCCCGTTCTCTGCTCTGGCCCTGTTGTACAAGGTGGCATAGGTATAGGCATCTAAGGGTTTAGTCAGGTTGACCGGCGTCTGCACCCCGCCCTGGGCATCTAAGGTCACTCTGGTACTGGTAGAGCTTCCGCGTTTGGTAGTGACATACACCACGCCGTTGGCGCCCGTCATCCCGTACCAGGCCAGGGTGGCGGCGTCTTTGAGCACACTGATGCTTTCAATCTCGTTCAGGTCCATGTCCACAAAATCGCGCTCCACCCCGTCAATGAGCAACAGGGGAGATTGGTTGCTGTTGTAAGATGATCTTCCTCTAATCAACATGGAGGCATCATCTGTACCCGGTCTGGAACCCAACTGCTGAATGTAAAGCCCCGGGAGTCTGCCAGCCAGCACATTGGTTAAGGTGGACAAGGGTAGCTGAGGCAGTTCACTGGTTTTAATGGAACTCACAGAGGCAGACACCGCCCTTCTTTTGCGCACCCCAAACGGAATCTGCACATTGTCTTCATCTCCCGCTTCAATAAGCGTAGCCACCATTGTCACGGTCGTGTTTTCTAATTCACTGGCCGCACCCCGGGCTATATTGTAGCCGTTCTTTTTAAAAATGAGCACCTCATTACTGATACACTCAATGGAGAATTTCCCGTCTGGCCCGGTGGTGACTTCTCGGGTATTTTCTTGCACAGAGATGGCCACTCCTTCAAGAGGCTTTCCGTTTTTATCTACCACAGTACCAGAGGCGGTGACGGTGGCATCTGGTTCACTCTGAGCGTTGCACGTGCTTATCAGGAGAAAGCAAAAGAGGCAAGAGGCCAAAACCTTATACATCCAATTCATTGCGGCTTATCTTTAATTTTTTCTACAGCTAAGTCAAGAGTTACCAGCCTGGGTTCTGCACCAGGGTACCGTTACTTTTCCAAATCTCGGGTCTTGGAATGGGATACAGGTGCATGTAGTCTAAATAGACCTTCTGCATGGTGGTTGGAAGTAAAACAGGCGTATAGGTAAAGTTGCCATTTGGGTTTCTCACCACGTCCATACCGTACATAGGCTTAGCCACTGTTTCAGGCCCTGCCTTCCACCGCATGATGTCATACCACCTGTGGTCTTCAAAAGCTAGTTCCACCGCACGCTCATTCCTGATCCTGGCCCGCATTTCCTGTTGCGTTAAATTGGCCGGCAGCGGCGGCATGCCCACTGAGGTTCTGGCTCTCACTACATTCACTGCCTCATATACAGACGCATCTGGCCCCACCGCTTCGTTCTGAGCCTCGGCGAAGTTTAGAAGAATCTCCGCATAGCGGAAGAAAACAAAATTCACCAGCGCCGTTTGGGTTGACGTGTTGGTATAGACCTCTGGCCATAGTTTTCTGTTGTAGTATCTGGTGGCGGTGTAGTTGGGGTTGCCAGCCCGGTAATCACGGCCGCCGTCCCACATCTCCATTCTTCTTCCCTGCCATGGGGCATCATTGTACAGGATGTTGGCATAGAACCTGGGATCACGCCCTTCATAGGGCTTCTGAGGATTATACCCTGAACCAGCCTCTTGAATGGGCTTACCCGTGGCTTTCATTTCATACAGGTCCACATGGTTTTGCGTGGGGTTAAACTGCCCTTGGGCGCCACCAGATCCGGGAGACATCAAGAAGTCTATCAAATACCCGGTGCGGCTGCGCGGGCCTCTGATCTTGATCATGATGTATTCTGGAGACTGCGCCTTGTTTAAGATATCAGCGTAGGTCTCCTGCAAAGAATACTTCTTTAAATCCATGACCCCTTTGGCCGCAGCAGCGGCGGCTTCCCACTTGGTTTTATCATGAGCAGCATTATGCAAAGGGCTGGCAGCATACAGCAAAACCCTGGAGCGCAAAGCCATAGCTGCCCCCTTGGTGGCACGCCCGTAATCAGACACGGGGTACTCCTCCGGTAAACCCACCTCTGCCTCGTCCAGATCCTGGAGGATAAAATCTACTACCTCTTCATAAGAGGCTCTTGGCAGGTTGATAGGTTCATAGATTCCGTAGGGCTTATCAATGATAGGAACGCCGCCAAACCGTTTAATCAACTCAAAATAGAGAAAGGCCCTGATAAAGTGCATTTCTCCGTTGATTCTGGCCGGGGAAGGGTTCCCGGTCCAGGGAACCTGGTTCATCTTGGAGAGTACTACATTCGTCACCCTGATACCTGCATAGGCCCGGTTCCACACATCGCTGATATCATTCAAGGAGGCCCCTCCCCGCTCATAATGGTCATGGTAGGTACCCAGGTTTAACGTTCTGACAGAGACGTCATTATTTCCGGAGACCGCCTCATCTGAGGCCTGAGACGTGGTACCTCTGTGGGAGTTGAACCTAGCGTAATCATCAATCAAATGATTATAGGCATTGTCTGCAAAACGCGAAGCCAGCAAAGGGTCTGCAAATATCTCTTCTTCAGACAGATTCACACTAGGCGCCCGGTCTAAGAAATCATCCTCGCAGGAGCTCAGAAACAGCAAGAGGACCAGCAAGGGAAGGATGTATGTTGCCTTCATTTTCTCTTTTCTTAAAATTGAATGTTCACCCCTAGGTTCATGATGCGGGAAGAAGGATAAATGGACTGTCTTGAGAAATCTGTATTGGAAACATTGATATTCTCAGGGTCTAAGTACATCTTGAAGCGGGTCCAGGTGTAGAGGTTCTGCCCCGTTAGGAAGACTCTGGCAGAATTTATCTTCAAAGGCTGCAACCAGGCAGCAGGAAGTTTGTAGGAGAATTCCGCATTCCTGATTTTCAGGTAGGACGCATCTTGCAAAATGAAGTCATTTAACCGGTAGCTGATGTACCCGTTTCCTCTGGCATGCAGAGCGGGCCAAGTGGCAGTGGCGGCGGTCTCTGGGGTCCAGCGCCCCAGTTGGAATTCATACATCTGCTGCCCGTTGTTCTGCTCCGTTAAAATCACATCTGAGCTCACATTGGCCACCCCTTGAAATAAAACCGAGAAGGAGAAGTTTCGCCATGTGACAGAAGGGGAGAAACTATAGGTATACTCTGGCAATCTGGAATACCCAATGGGGGCAATGTCATCAGAGTTGATGATACCGTCTGGTTTACCTTCCGGCCCGCTGATGTCCCTGTACTTTAAATCACCGGGAATAGGGGTGCCCAAGGTATTGATGGGAGAGTTATTGATATCTTCCTGGGAGGTGTAGAAACCATCTGTGAGGTACCCATAAAACTGCCCTACCCGGTTGCCTTGCTCTTTTCGCAACGCGGGCATGCCCAAAGGCTCATCCCGGTTGATGATTTCATTTCTGGCAAAAGACACCTGGGAATAAAGACCAATCTCCACTTCCCCAATCTGCCCTTTATAATTCACCTCCACTTCATATCCTTTGTTATACACCTCCCCAATATTCAGGAAAGGTTCATTTCTTAAACCGTAGGTTTTTAAACCGGAAGCCCGCCGGGTGAGAATGTCATATCTGGTTTCATCAAACAAATCTACATTCACCTGAAGCGCGCCCCTGAAAAAGCTACTCTCAATGCCTATGTTGCGCTTCACGCCTTTCTCCCAGGTAACATCTGGGGTACCATGGGCAGTTTGAGAGATGACCGGATTGTTTCTGATACTGCCTGGGTCTCCAAACTGCACGGCGTTCCCTATCTGCGACCATACCGGAGGGTTGTTGGACACCCCATTGGAATTTTGCTCAAACGCATCTCTGAAAATAAAACGGTTATCCATTCTATCATTCCCCACCAAACCATATGACCCCCTGACCTTTAAATAACTGAGGGCACCCGCGTTTTGTAAAAACTCTTCATTGGTCAACGTCCAACCTGCTGAAACCGCGGGGAAAAATCCATATTGGTACCCCGGGGCGAAGTTCTCTGACCCGTTATAGGCCGCATTCAGCTCAACAAAGTATTTCTCTCTGTAGTTATAGGAGACCCTGCTCACCACCCCTTGAGAAGCATAGGGGGCCGCGAACACTCCTGCCCCGGCGCTTCTGTTGGTTAAGAGTCTGGTGAAAAGCACCAGGCCGCCCACGTTGTGGTCACCAAACGACCGGTCATAGTTGAAGCCTGACTGCAAGTTGAAATTGATGGTACCGCCGTAAGTGACATTCAACCCGCTCAAGGGTTCGTCCCGGGGCCTATCAGAGGAAAGCATGACCTCCTGGGTTCTTCGGTTGACAATGTTATAGGCCGCCCAAACCGCATTTCTACGGGTAGTGCTGGTATAGTAGGAATCATAACCCACCGTGGTTCTAAACGTGAGTCCCTCTACTAATTTGCTCAAATTATAATGTAAGTTAAAAGTACTCTCAATGACATTGTTGTCATCATCTCGGGTTCCCCATCTGGTGAGCACCGCGTACGGGTTCCAGATGTTGGTGCCCACATTGGCATTCTGGGCAATTCTGCCGTCTGGCAAGAAAACCGGATACGCAAAAGAGGGGGTCTGCATAATTCTGGAAATCATGCCCTCCACGTTGTCATAAGAGAAGGAACTTCCCTGAGGCCCCGCAGGCTGATACCGTTTCTGCATGCGGCCGCCCAGCCTCACCGAGACCTTGAAATCATCAGACAGATTGATATCCACATTAGAGCGGAAGTTGAAGCGATTGAAAGAAGGCGTGGTTTTGAAACCATAAGGAGATTCAAACTCCTTGAAAATACCATCCTCAAACAAGTACCCCGCAGAGGCAAAATATTTTATTTTCTTGGTGCCACCGCTTACGTTCACATTGTGCTGGGTCTGTGAGTAGAAATCGCGGCTTACATAATCAAACCAGTTGATATCAGGGTAAAAGAACGGGTCAGAACCGTCTCTGAACTTCTGTAACTCGTCTGCGCTGAACTCATTGCCCAACCCATCATTCCGGCGGGCCTCATTGATGAGAAACGCGTTGGAATAGGCGTCCAAAGATTTAGGAATACCTGTATAGGTCTGTAAACTGAAGTTGCCGCTGTAGCTGACCCTGGGCTTGCCTTCCTTCCCCGCCTTGGTGGTGACCACAATCACCCCGTTGGCCCCTCTAATCCCATACACAGCCGTCATGGCCGCATCTTTTAAGACCGTGATCGACTCAATTTCATTCGGGTCAATGTCCCCGAAGTCTGGCCGTTCTATACCGTCCACCACTACTATGGCGCCGCTGTTTCCATAGGTAGCGGCCCCTCTGATGTTGATGACCGAGGCATTGGCCCCCGGCTGTCCACTCCGCTGGATAGCTCCTACCCCAGGCATTCTCCCAACCAGGGCATTGGTGGCGTTAGAGGTGGGAGATTTAAGAATCTCGGCACCACTCACGGTGCTGGCCGCCCCCGTGAGGGTAGACTTCTTTTGCTGGCCGTACCCAATCACCACTACCTCATTCAGACCGGTGGCCTGTTCCTGTAAAACCACAGCCATGGCACTGTTTGTCACGGCTGGCCGCTCTGCAGAAACATAGCCTACGTAGGAGAACACCAAAACGCTTTGCGCATTGGGCACCCTGATAGAAAAGTTCCCCTCCACATCTGTCAGGCTTCCTATCTGGGTCCCTTTTACTACCACGCTCACCCCAATCAAGGCTTCACCTTTCGCGTCTTTTACCGTGCCCCTTACAGTTAACTGCTGTTGCACCACAGATGCGTTCAACCAACCTTCTGGGGTAAATGGAGCAGCAGGCTTCCTTTCTACCCCTCTGGCTGCCGCCGAAGGAAGAAATGAAAGAAGCACCAGCACAGAAGCCAGGCTACAATGCCGCTGCCATGTACGTTCTTGTAGATACTTTATCATAGAATATGTTTAAGAGGCACCTAGTATCAGCTATTCTTTAGTTCAGACACAAGAGAAGGAATACAGATCAGATTCATATCAGGGATAATAGGGAAGGATGTGCGAACGCAGAATCAACCATTCCCTACAAGGGAGCGATAAATCCCCAACTCCAGCCCCCTTAACTCTGCCAGGCCGCGCAACCTACCTATGGCAGAATACCCAGGATTTGTCTTTTTATGCAAGTCATCCAGCATCTGATGCCCATGGTCTGGCCGCATAGGAAGAGAAAGTTTTCTCTCCTGCATAACCAGAAGGAGCTCCTTCATGACAGCGTACATGTCCACGTCGCCTTCCAAATGGTTGGCTTCATAGAAGTTCCCCTCTTCGTCTCGTTGGGTGCTGCGCAGGTGCACAAAGTTGATTCTTTCCCCAAACCGTTTAACCATGGCCGGCAGGTCATTGTCTGCCCGCACCCCAAAGGAACCCGTGCAAAAGCAAAGCCCGTTGCTGGGGGACGGAACCGCCTGAAAGAGCGCCTCCACATCTGCGGCGGTACTCACCACGCGGGGCAACCCTAAAATGCTGTAGGGCGGGTCATCTGGGTGAATGGCCATTTTCACCCCCACCTCTTCGGCAACGGGAATGACTTCTTTCAAAAAGTGGATTAAATGCTCCTGCAGCTTTTTAGGTGAAATATCCTGATAGGCATCTAAGGCTTGCTGGAACTGCTGCAGGGTAAAACTCTCTTCGCTCCCAGGCAGACCCGCTATTATATTCTGCTGCAGCTGCAGATTTTCAGGCGCAGACATTGCCTCAAAACGCTGCCTGGCTTTTTCAACCTGCTCTGGGGTATAGTCTTTTTCGGCTCCCTTGCGCTGCAGAACAAATACATCAAAGGCAATGAAAGCCGCCATTTCAAATCTTAGCGCCCGGGAACCATCTTCCACCTGGTAACTTAAATCTGTGCGGGTCCAGTCCAGCACCGGCATAAAATTATAGGTCACGGTGTTGACTCCGCAAGCAGCCAGGTTCCGGATGGATTCTTTGTAGTTATGGATATAGGCCTGAAACCCTGCTGCCTGTGTTTTAATAGACTCATGCACCGGAACACTCTCTACTACGCTCCACACAAGGCCTTCCTGTTCAATCTCCTGCTTACGTCTTTCTATCTGTTCTACGGTCCAGACTTCGCCGTTAGGCACATGGTGCAAGGCAGTGACAATGCCTGTTGCCCCTGCCTGATTAATATCTCGCAAGGAAACCGGATCATTGGGTCCAAACCATCTCCAACTTTGCAAAAGCATCATAGCTGTTTCTTCTAAACTATTTTTTTGTTGTTTACACGCCGCAGTACGCGTTAAAGCCCCCGTCTACCAGCACGGTTTCGCCGCTTACAAACCGGGAGGCATCACTTAACAGATAGATCAATGTACCGGTCAACTCCTCTGGCACACCAAACCGCTGAAAAGGAGTGTTGGTGATGAATTTCTCAGCCCGGTCTGTGTGGCTCCCGTCTGCGTTCAGCAGCAAATCTCTGTTCTGCTCTGTCAGGAAAACCCCAGGGGCCAGGGCATTGATTCTGAGAGCGCCACCGTAGCGCAAGCCCAGCTCTACGGCCATCCATTGAGTATAGGACTCTACCGCTTTTTTAGCCATGGAATACCCTAGCACCCGGGTAAGCGGACGCTGGGCGGTCAGGGAAGAGATATTTACAATCACCCCTTTGCCTCTGTCGGCCATCACGCTTCCAAAAACCTTGGTAGGAATCACCGTCCCGAACAGGTTCAGATCAACAGCCCTGCGGGTATCTTCAATGTTTAAATCAAAAATATTCTGCCCCGGCCCTACGGTGGCCCCCGGCATATTACCGCCGGCACCGTTCACCAATCCGTCAATGGTACCCCATGCCAGCAATATCTTTTCTTTGGCGGCCTGCATCTGGGCTTCGTCCTGCACATCTGCCAGTACCGCCATGGCCTCGCCGCCAGTTGCCTGAATGGCCTCCACCCGCTCTTTGGCGCGCGCTCCGTTCCTGCCCAAGATGGCCACCTTCGCCCCGGCCTGCGCCACCGCCAAAGACAACGCCGAACCTAACACTCCGGTAGCCCCGGTAATTACAATCACTCTGCCCTTCAAGGAAAACTGCTCTAATCCTGTCATGTTAATGAATACTAAACTTCATACCCTTGGGCAGCACAATGATGTAGCAGCACCTTTATAAGAATATCTTTGGGTATGCACACGTGTGCATACCCAAAGATATATAAATTTTGGAACAGGCAAGAAATATTTTGAAAATTTTAAATTTGAGAAGCCTTAGACGGGAGTGGCATTATAAATACATCAAAACCTCAAATGGAGAGATGCACTTATATATAAGTGCTTTTCAGAAAGGAGATGCAAAGCAGACCATAGCAGGCTTAGGGCCTTTCTTTCAAATACGTACCTGTAGTCAATTATCAACCCAGGCAATTTAGCCCAAGGGGCTACGCCTCATTTACAGCGGGTGGTTGATAAGAAATATTTCTGTTTTCGGCCTGTTTTGGCCAAAACAGGCCGAAAACAGAAACCTCTTAAACACTTACAACAAACCTGCACCCCCTGCACACCACAGAGCCGCCTCTTTCTGCAGAAGGACGACCAGAAACACCCCACTAAGCAACTGTATTTAAAGCACATACCTATCACAAAGCAGAAAACAGGCATTCTGTTCCTTACCAGCGCGCAGCAGACCCTATTCTGCAAACGTATGCATACATTCACGTAACATTAAAGCCGTTTTCGGCCTGTTTTTCAGAAAACAGGCCGAAAACGGCTTCCACTTCCAGAAGAATGACTTACAGCCCTAGGCCTGCAGGCAGCTGGACTGCCGTTTCACCAATTCAATGGGGGTGGTCAAGGAAATAAGATTCCGGCCTGGGCTTACTTTATCCATGATCAGGTCTAGCATCAGGATAGCCGCCTGCTCCCCCATTTCATATGGGAACTGCTCAACCGAGGTAATGGAGGGCTCTATGATCTCGGCCCTGGGGTCATTGGAATACCCTACAATCTTCAGCTGCGACGGAATGGCAATCCCCAACTGCTTGGCGTGCTGCATCACCCCAATGGCCGTGGTATCATTTCCCGCAAAAACACCGTCTGGCCGTACAGGCAGGGCAAAAACGGCCTCACTCGCTTTGATCGCATTTTCTTTGCTTAACTCCTGAAAATGCACCAGGGCCGGGTCCAGAGGCACATCAAATTCGGCCAGGGCATCTTGGTAGCCGGCATACCTGTGGCGGTAAATACTACAGGTAAGAGGCCCGCTAATATGGGCAATACGCCTGCAGCCCTGCTCCAGCAGATGCTTCGTAGACAAATATCCCCCCTGGTAGTCATCTCCCAACACTTTGTGGGCCGGGTGGCTCTTGGGCACCCGGTCATAAAACACCAGCGGAATGTTAGCCCTCTGGAAAATATCAAAATGGGAGAAGTCTGTGGTGTAAAGCGTAGTAGAGACAATCAATCCTGCAATACGGGAACTGAACAACTCATTGACCAGCTCCTTTTCTATCTCAGGGGAGTCATTAGACTGGCAGACCATGAGGTTATACCCGTGCTCGTGCAACTTGTTCTGGATAGCCGTAATCACCGTTGACTGAAAGTACATAGAGATCCTGGGCACCAAAAGACCTACCATTTTAGACTTGCTGTTCCGCAGGCTGGCCGCCACCGCATTGTGCCGGTAGTCAGACTTCTCCACCAGCTCCTTCACCCGGTCTTTTGTCTGCTGGCTAATGTGGGGGTGGTTGTTTAATGCACGGGAAACGGTGGAATGGGACAACCCCAGCTCAACGGCAATATCTTTGATGGTATAGGACAGCTTCTTCATTTAATCACGCATGCACACGTTTGCAAAGAAAGCAATTTCTCTCAATTAAATACATCTCCACCCTAAAGAAGGTTCTCCACCTGCTCATTCTCCTGCAAAATGCTTGGCGCCACCTTCCCCTAAGGCAAAGAAAAACAGCAACAAGCTTGTCAGTTGACCCTTCAGCAGCTAAAAGCCACTTTGACAGACATAAAAAAACCCTGAAC
The DNA here is from genome assembly GCF_014138425.1 of Rufibacter ruber. Lineage (NCBI taxonomy): Bacteria > Pseudomonadati > Bacteroidota > Cytophagia > Cytophagales > Hymenobacteraceae > Rufibacter > Rufibacter ruber. The sequence continues at coordinate 297,994 of NZ_JACJIQ010000002.1, read as the reverse complement.
CATTTCTGATTCAGGGCTTCCAGGTAGCGGGAACAGGACTAATACTTTGTATAACCCATGCTACTCCAGTTTACAATCCTGCCTCAGACACCAGATAAAGCCTTTTTTGTGTAAATCCTGTTAGGGCTGTTTTACCCAATTGTTTTACCCATGTTTTACTTTGCCGTACACCACCTCGGCGGCGGCGTCAAACTCCTCCTGGCGCATGGAGTCCATGTAATTCCTCTCGGTGGTCCTGATGGATTCGTGCCCCATCAGCTCCTTCACCTTGTAAAGGTCGCCCAGCTCCTGGTTGGCGTGGTTGCCGAAGGTCTTGCGCGCCACATGGGTGGAGATGTTGGCCCCTATCCCGGCCAGCTTCGCCAGGTCCTTCAGGTTGCGGTTGATGAGCGCCGTGCAGCTCTCTATCCGCTCCAGAAGCTGGGCCAGCGGCAGCTTCGCGTCTTCATGGGAAAGGAAGGGGAACACATACCCATGCGGTGTGCTTTGCGGGTAAAGCTCCAGTATTTTGTCAATCTCGGCGTTTCGCCTTACCCGCATGCGCTTCCCGTTCCCCAGCTGGCCGTCTGACCCCTTGCGCATGGTGTACTCCACATGGGTGTCTTTCACCCCGTCCCACTTCAGCTCCAGCACATCGCCTATGCGGGCCCCGAAGAGCAGGTACTGCATGTGGAACACCTTCTGGGCGTTGCGCATCACCCTCTGGTCTTCCTTCGTCTCCACCGCCAGAAACGCCTCCAGCTGCTCCCTGTCCAAAGTGACCTTCTTCTTCCCCCTGCCCTTCACCTGCATGGGGAACGGGTTCTGGGCGTACGGCAGGTCGCCCCGCTTCATGGCCAGCTTGGCAATGCCGGAGAACACCTGCAGCTCCTTGTTGATGGTCTCGGGGGCGTTGGGGCGCTTCATGGTCTGCAGGTGCGTGACATAGTCCAGCATGTAGTCATGGGTGAGCCTTGACATGGGGAGCCTGCCGCCCGCGTACTCGTGCAGCTTGTCATACATGGAGCTGCGCCGGCGGGCGGTCCTGCTCTGCCCCGCCTTCTCCAGACGCTCAATCTCCCGCTTGAACAGCTGCAGGAAGCACGCCTCCGGTTCCTCTGGCTCCTCCTGCAGCCTGCGGTACAGGTCGGTCAGCTGCCTGGGCTCCACGTAGACGGCCTGCAACTTTTTCTTCAGGTCCACAAACAGGGTGATCAGCTCCTCGGCGCTCAGGTGCTCGGTGATGAGGGCCAGGGCGATAAAGCCCCCCACGTCCAGGTCCAGCCGGTGGTTGTACTGGCCATGGTTGCCGTTGCCGGTCTTGATCCAGTTCTTCTTCTCGTAGGTGGCTGCCTTGTTCCAGTGGGATTTGGCGATGTAGACGCCCGTGGTGTGGTACTTCGGGGTCCGGTCCTTGGTGATGCGGATCAGGACGGAATGGGTGCCGTCGGCCTTTGGCTTGGCCTTCAGTGTGACTTTTACAGTGGCTGGCATAATCTTACTCTCTCATAAAAAGGCAAACCCCACGCAAAGGGTGGGGTTTGGAGAGTAAAAGCCCTAATGAATCTGATAATCTATTTCTGTCTTGATACTGTATAATTCTAGCTCATGACACACCCTGCCTCTAACAACAGCAGGGTGAATCCCTATTTCATTAGCAAAGTCCACAATGCTTATATCGAAGCTGTTTAGAGTTTTGGTAACTGCCAGGCAAAGGCTACCGGATAAGGTATTTCATATTCCAGTGGTTTCTGTTTTCGGGCTGTTTTCTGAAAAACAGCCCGAAAACAGAAATTAAATTCTCTGCAAAACATCTTTCTATCTAAACTCTAAACAGCTTCATCATCAAGAATGTGGCTCGTTTCTTTAAAGCGCAAATATGCCGCTCTTTCTATGAGGTAGTTCTGAGCGAATAAATCTGCCTCTCTTTCTTCTTTGCTTTCTTTTTCGTCACTGGTCAAGTCAATAAATTCCGCTTCATTATTGTTAACCAAATGCATATAAACATGCCCTAACTCATGAAATAGAGTAAAGGCAAAATTATCGATTCTTTTATGCCTCAAGGTCATTCCAATAGCTGGACTTCCCTCACTCCAGAACGATATACCATCGACAGGGGTCTTAGGTGGATTCTCAAGATATACAAGTTTGATACCGGCATCAGCTAGAATAAGCCTAACATTCTCTTTAAGGTTACTGTTTTTTTGGATTGCATTCCGCAATCTCTTCATCACAGAATCTTGTTGAGTATGATTAAAGGCTGGCACGGCTACCTCTTTAGCCATGTATTCGGCCATTTTTACCCACCCCACCAAATTAACTTGATCCACCTGTAATTTTACAGATTGCCTAAATCTATAGGCTGGTTTGGAAAATACAGAAGCCAAGCCCTCAAGTGAGCTTACTCCATAAATCTCTTTTACCTTAGGAATATCAAATAATGGGTCTCCTGATAGGCGACCGAGCTTTTTTAAGAACTGAAAAGGTACATTACCCTTTACCAATCTATTGAAGACTTCAATTGCGGTTTGTCTTTCCTGTACTTTCTCATCAACTCTAGCCTTGTCTAACTCATATTGAAGTTGAAGATTCAGCCATATTTCAGGTTCCATTTTCAAGGCTTCTCCTATCAGGATAGACAGTTCAGCATTTATACCTCTCTTACCTTTAATAATCTCATTAAGCTGAGACTTATTCATTCCTATAAGCGCAGCAAACTCCTGCTGGGTCATTTCTCTAGCCGCTAATTCATCAGCTAGATACTCTCCGGCATGGATAGCAATTGCAGGGGTTAAATCTTTTATGTTCATTTTAGTATTGCTATTGATAGTGCTTACTGAGTTCTTCAATTTTGACGATTCTCACTATATGAGGAGGTTCTTCTTCTGGAACTTCTGTAAAAAGTATCCGGTATTGCTTATTTACATATACTGTACTGAGCCCATCTAATTTACCACCAAGCTTATGGTAATTCAAGGTATAAAATTGAGTCAGCTGCTCAACCCGAGATACTGATTGCATGAGTTTTACAGTCTTGATAAACTGTTTAACCAATTGTGGATTTGATTGGTATTCTTTGTTCTTGATCTTTTTCCCCTCATAGAGTGAGCACAGCTCATCATCATTAAATATTATCTCCATTGGTAACGCAAATGTATACAATAATGTTCACAAAAATGTGAACAACTTATAAAATTTATTAACACTTTTTTGTAGAAAACACCAAAACCACCTCATTAACAACCATTTAAGACAGAAACCTAAAAACACAGTTATCCACACTGATGTCAAGATACCTATATTAAACAATACTTAGCTAATAAGACATGAAGTAGACATCACCTCCAGGGAAAGGACGCTCTGTGTAAGGCTTATGTTTTCCTGCATCAAACTCCTTTACTGTTACAAGCTCTTGGAATCGCATGAAAGCGTTATCAAGTTCTTGCGGAGTTTCATATTGGTAAACAACAGTATGGTAGTTGTCCCCAGATGTACGGTAATAGATACTGAGTTTTAATTCTCCCTTCTCATCAGAAGCGACAAAACGCATGATATCTGCAGCATTGACAAGATGCGTATTAGGCGAGGAGGTTGACGATGGGAGTTTTATGAAGTTGGCCATGATTTTTCTTTTAAATATATGAGTTTCAAAGAAAATAAAAAGCCCCACCCAAATTGGGCGGGGCGAGCGAGTGGCATTTCTTGTTTAATATTAAGCAGCTTTACTGGTAACCAACTCTTTTACTCTTCTTACACATTCATCCAGGTTGCTGTTTACTTCTTTGTTCCAGAATCGAATCACTTTCCAGCCTAGCGACTCCAGAAAAGCTGTTTTGCGTGCATCTTGTTCTTTAATTGCCAAAGCATGATGGGAGCCGCCATCAACTTCTATAGCAATCTTAAGTTCTTCATTCGCAATATCAATTTTAAAACAAGTAGGTAAACCAGCTTGCCTTTTACCAGTATTAACCGCAACCTCCATGGGCCAGTTGAGTGCGGCAGCAAGAACTTTCTGAGGTTCGGTGAGATGCCCGTTACCTTTATGAACTGGCGGCTTCCAGCCTATTTCCTTAAGCTTCGCTTTCATTTTAGCTTTTGCTTCTGGATTGTGCATCGGGTTCTTTTTCCTCATTCGCTCTGACGCATACTTACGATTAGTTTCTGCCATAACTTTAGAGCTTTTTTGTTTAATAAACTCTTTCTTACAAATCTCAGAACAATAAGCTCTTCCTTTTCTTGCGTATTGCAATTCTAAAGATGTGGAGGCTATTACCGTAGTCCCACACGTAACACATGGCAGAGTTATTGTCTTTTTTTTGCTAGCTTTTATTTCTGAAAGCCTAGATTCCTGACATTTCTTAGAGCAGAATATGCTATAATTCACTGGTTGGAATTCACTATTACAAACTTTGCATATTCTTTTTTTAGGTAATTCTGTATACTTTGGCATAAGACCTCCTTATCTCCTGTTTCTTTCAACTTTCCAAGGCTCGTCTCTCTCTCCAGTATATTTACACACAGTAGTCCACTCACGCGCACCCACCCTGATATAAGGTGTTCCACCTTTTAGAATCTCCTCCTTTTCGCCAGTAACTTTATCTACAACAAATGTGGTGTCAGTGAAAGCAACTACACTGCTGTCAGACGTGAGAAATTCCCTGATTGCAGCGGCTTCTTCTGCATTGAAGAAACCTGCCTCGTCACAAACTAATCTCAATCTTCGCGTCTCTAGGGATTTAGTAATTATTTCAAATTCGTAAACAACTTCTTTAGGTGAGCGGTAGGGCTTCAACATCCGCAGCGGGATTCCGGCGAAGTTCACGGGCTCATTTTCCTGTCCGTCCAGAATATGCGGAAACTCCTGCTCCTCGGTGACGTTAACAGGTCTAACTGAATCGGGATTGGTGGCTGGTTTTAGGAAGTAATTTTTCATAACTTTGAGTTCTTGATAGTTGAACAATTGTTTGACTTTTGGGGAGTAGTGGCTGCTACTCCCCCTTTTATTCTAAGCGTTTTTGATTTCCTTCAGAGTCTCCAGCATGGCCAGCGCCTGCTCCTCATTCCATGTGTGGCGTTGGAGCAGCACGGCGGCCCTGATCTGGTAGTTTAGTTTGCCAGCGTCCTTCAACTCACGGAACAGATACCACACCTGCTCATGGGCACCCACGGGTTTCTCCGGTGAGTAGCCGTAGAGGGAGAGGTTGGTGATCAGGACGGTGGCTTCCTTTTTCACCACTTCTTTGTCTGTAGAAGTGGCGGTGAATACTTTTTTACCGTTAGCGTAGATCTTGGCGGTGTGTTTCTTTACCCCGTTAGTCTTAATGGTATCGTACCAGATAGTGAACTTTGTGGAGATAGTGGCTACTGTTTCCATGTGCGTGTATTTATTGTATTGTTTTTCTTTACTAACGATACAAATGTAATACAAGTTTTATACAATCAAAATTTTTTGATATTATTTTTAAATCTTTTTTGTAGTGTTATTGTATAAGATTAATACATTTGCTCTACAAACACCTTATCAATAATCCAAATGGCAAAAACAGAAAAGACTCTGCTCAATTTTCAACTAGAAGTTGAACTGCGCGACAAGGGTAAAGCATTAGCAGAGAAAAGAGGAATAAGCTTAGCAGGTCTATTGCGTCAACTGTTAATAAAGGAATTAGAATCCGAAGAAAAGAAGTAGTAATCCAACCCACAGCCATCTCAAGGCCGCAACACTAGCGGCTTTTTTTGTGCGAGTAAAATTTTACTATATTGTTTTATCTAAAAAAAAAGGACATGCCAAAAACTAGATTAGAGTATTCCCAAATGCAAGGTTCTTTCCATTTTGACGATACCGCTAAACAAAAGAACAGAGATACAAATACTTATTATACTATAAGTGAAGGTGTTGAGTGGGATCTTTCAAGAAACTTTATAGAAGCCATGTTTAAAAAGTATCCATCTCTTAAGAATGGTGCTCTTTCATGGACAAAACACCCATCTGTTGAAGACATAAAGAAAGAGTTTGGTTTGTTTATGCTTGATAATCAATCACCTATAGAAGACAGAATCACAGTTGGTAGGCTTAGAGAAGAGCTTTCTCTTTTTTCAGATGATTGCGAAATAATTTTTTCAGATGGCGGACTGTATTTTCAGAGGGCAAAGCGCAGAGGCGACAACCTTGTTCAAATAGAATTCTCTCAGAATGTATATAGAGACAAAGAAGGAAAATTTAATTTTGAAGGATAGTTAACAATTCAGAATAACAAAGTTAAAACAAGCCTTCCTTCCCGTTTTTGACGTACTTTTTGAAAAACAGGCCGAAAATGAAGAAGTTTATCATATTCCTACTGCTGGTGTTGCCGCTGGAGGTGTTCGCCCAAAAGTACGAGTACAGGGGAATCAAGAACTTTCCCGTGAACGCTGAAACCGGCAAGGTATCCTATGATAGTGTGGTGGTGGCAGAGGGTAGAACTGCAGAGCAGCTGTACAACGCCGCCAAGGAGTGGCTGGCCCGTTCCTACGGTGATGCTAAGGAGGCGATCCAGGTGGACCAGCCTAATGAAAAGATTGTAGGAAAGGGTATATTAAAAGATACTGACAGGACATATTTGTCCTATAATTTTAAAATGGAGTTTAAGGCAGGAAGGTACCGGTATGAGGTGACAGATTTTGCGTACGCTAGTACCGGACTCACACTTGAGGAAGATACAAAATCAACCAAAGGTAATTACAAATTCTATGACAGAGGATATGCAGCACTGAATAGGAACATCTTTCAGATAGCACTTGCTTTCACAGAAATAGGTAAAGCCGTTCCAACAAAAGATTGGTAAAACAAAAGCCCCACCTACTGGCGGGGCTTTTTCTATTATTTAAGAAGCTGGCCAAAATCCATGTCCGCCTGTTCCTCTTTCGCCATTTGGGTTAGCTGCCAAGCCCCGGCCCTGTCAATCGGCGGCTTTGCAGCTATGTGCGCATTAGAGGTGGCTATCTCTGCCAGATAACCTTCAATACGCTCCAGCGTGGCGTTAGGAACCATGGTGTATCCTTCTTGCGCAGCAGGGAGAGGTGCGGAGTTGTTTGCCGCAACTCCGCCGTTTTCTGGAATAGAACCGCCTTCGGCGAAACGGCGCAGCTGGTGGGCGGGGATGGCGACGAACCGCATGCTGCGGCCCAAATCATTTATTTTTTTTATTTCTGCTCTATTCAAAGCCGAAGCACGCTTATTGACAATTTCTTCTCCCCCCTCCATTTCATATCTCGCTACGCTGCCTTTGACGGAAAAAGGTACACCGCCCATTGCGTGGCTTGGGCCTTTTACCGTACCGCCTTCCTCGAATTTCTCAGCCAATGCCTTGCTTTGGATCACGGCGGCACCCACAGCGGCCACACCAGCGGCAATGGCAAAAATATTGGCTGGCGGTGCTAGGCTAGCCCCCGCCTTGGTGGCTTCAAGCGCGGCATTGACTGCCAGCACGGCATTGTAAATAGACATTGCCGTAGAGTTAGCCTGAGTGAGCAGGGCTTGCTTCTCCTCAAGGTTTTGCCGCTTCTGCAAAGCCGCTTCCTTTTGTTTGTCAATCTTCAGCTGCTCCTTGGCATTCTTGTCCTTTTCCTTTTGCAGGGCAGCCTCTGCTGACTTCTCGCGGGCTAGAGATTTTAATACCGCCTCCCTGCGGGCACCTTTGGAGCTTGCCGCCTGCTCCTCCAGCTCCTCAATTCGTTCCCGCTTCTCGCTCAGCTCCTCATCCAACTCCGACGCCCGCTCCCTGGTCTCTTCCATGCGGGTGTTTAGAGTCTCAATGTAGGAATCCAGGCGGCTGAATGCATCGGTGAAAAGGTTGTTGGCGATTGAGGTGGCGGCCTCGGCCAGATACCCCATGGATTCGTTGATCGATTGCTTGACTTTACTAAGATCCCGATCTTTAACCCCAAAGAATTTCGTCAGCACCTTGTCCCATATTGAACCTTTCCCTGCCAAACTATCCTGCAGCATCTTTATCTCCAGATCAATCTTCTGGATTGCTTTGGTAGTGGCAGTTCCCATCTCATGCATTTTCTTCTTCTTCTCCTCCAACAATAGGATTGTCTGACGGGTAATGTCAGTTTCCGAGCTGCCGTTTAAACGCATCCTGTCTAGTGCATCCTCCATTGCAGAGTCGTAGTCGCTCAGATATTTATCGTTGCTGGCTTTCCGTTTTTCCATTGCAGCGCGGCCCTGCTCCACCCATACATCCAGAATAGCCTTTTCCTTCTCGTTGATTTGGTTTTTGATGGATATATACTCAGAACCATAGGCTTTGCCTTGTTGTACCAGCTCCTGCTGCATATCAAGGAGGTTGTTGATTTCCACCCGCAGCAGGGCGGCGGCATCGGCACCCATCAGCTTGGCCATCTCGTAGCGTTGCTTGCGCTGCTCTTCCCGCTGGGCGGCTTCCTGCTCAAAGGCTTTGCCTTGGGCGTCACGCATCTTCTGGTAGTTATCTTCCGCCAGCTTACGGGCTTTCTCTGTGGCCTCCTTCTGTTTCTCCAACTCCCGTTTCCTGGCATCGGCCGCCTCCTTGTCGGCTTTTGCCTGGTCGTCGGCCATCTGCTTGTCATGCTGGAACTTCAGCGCCCGCGCCTCGCTGTTCTTGTCTTTCAGCTGCTTCTGGTAGTCGTCGGCGTTCTTGTCCAGCAGTTTCATCTCGTCGGCCAGCTGCTGCTGCTTCAGCGCGTAGGTGGAGCGCCCTGCGGCTTCCTCCTCTTTGATCAGGCGGGCGCGGGCATCCACCCGGCTCTGCAGCATCTTCTTCTCGGCCTCCTCCGCCTTCTTCACCGCCGCGGTGGCGGCGTCGTCCACAAACCCGAAGGTAAGGAAGCTGGCCACGTCCCGGAGCTTGTCACCCACGGCGTCTATCAATTTCCCTATGCCCGGGAAGCTGTTGGACACATAGTCCTTAAACCGCCCCACGGCCCCCGTCACCTTGTCCCAGTTGGCGGCGAGGCTGCCCAGCAGCACGACAAACGCTAGGATACCGGTGGAGGTGAGGGCCGCCCTGGTGGCGGTGCCGAACAGCTTGGCCTTCACCCCCGCCACGGTCCAGCTGTTGCCCATGCCGGTGACGGCGACAAACTGCGCCTTGGCCCCCGCCAGCATGGCCTTCAGCGCGGACTGCGTCTCTGAGTTGAGCGCCTTGTGGATGGCTTCAATTGCAGACATAACTGTCATTAGCTGGAGCATCTTCTTTTCAACCTGCTCTGCGGACCCCTGAGAGGCTAAACCCCAGTTCTCGGCCGCTACGGTGGCGATACCGAAGGCGCCCACCAGGCCGTTGCCGAAGTCCAGCCACGCCGCCGCCCGCTGCTTGGGGTCCAGCGCATCCACGGCGTCCTCCAGCTCCTTGATCTGGCCTTTCTTCTTCCCAAGCTCCAGGATGGCGTCAGCCTGCTCCTTAGTACCGTTGACCGTTTTCTCCAGCGCCTGTTCCAGCTGTTCCACCTCCGCCCGCAATGCCCCCAAGGTGCCGGGTTTGAGCACCTCTGCAGGGGGCTGGTTGTTTATCTGGGCTTTGATCTCAGAGATACGGGCAAGCGTTTCCTCATACTTCTCAGAACCCACCACCAGCCCATCAAGGGACGCCTCTAGCTGCTTGGCCTCGTTTTTCAGCGCCCCGAGGGTGCCGGGTTCCAGCGCCTTGAGAGAATTATCAAACGCCTCTGTCTGTTTCGTAAGCGCTTCTATTTCCCTGGCAACAGCAGCCATCTGGGCTTTAAGCGCTTTCTCCAGGGGAACCCCGGTACCTTTGACCGCCTCCATCTGCTGTTCAAGGGCCTGCAACTTCTTGTACGCGTCCTCCAGCTGCTGCTGGGCTTCATCCATTTGGATCTCAATCGTGTAAACCTTGGTCTGTGCCATATTGCCTCTGGTTATGAGGTATGAACTTAGGGTAGTTAATAGGACAAAAGGAAGTTAAATAGTTGGCTTTTTTTTCTGAAGGGATTCCTCAATCTGATCTTCTATATCAGACACTGCTTGAGTTTGCATGTGTATCAGGGAAGTTGCGAACAGTACCATTTCAGAAGTCATGTTGTGCACATACTTTTTTGGCACATGTGATTCCTTCTCAGCAGGTGGGAAAGTAACAATTAAGAACTGGTCATGAGTCAGGAGAGCTCTTAATGCTTTAAGGCGCCGGATGAACATAATAAGCCAAAACCGAATATTGTAATAAGTTCTCATATGGAAAGGTGTTAAGATTGATTTAGCTCAAGATTGCGAACCTTGATAAGAATGTCTTAAAAAAGGCACTTAACATTCGTCTGATGCCTCCCGCGCTACTATCCCGGCACCCGCTGCTACTCCTGCGCCAAGAAACGCTACGCCGAGGCCAACCCCGTCAAGTACGCCTACCAGGTACTGCGGAACAACGCCAGGCGGCGCGGCAAACCCTTTGAGCTTACAATGGAGGAGTTCACCAAGTTCTGCTACGAGACCGACGTGCTGCACGGCAGGGGCCGCACCGCCACCTCCTACCACATTGACCGCATCGACGACACCAAAGGCTACACCCTTGACAACATCCAGGTGCTGACCAATGCGGAGAACATCGGCAAGGAGAACCGCCGCCGCAAGGTGATCGCCTACGACCACAACCTGAAGTTCGGATTCATGCTGGAGCCGAAACCGACACAACAATTAGACACGCCCTTTTAGATGAACGATATGAGCTCTGTTTCCCTGTACCCAAATATTGCCACCGTCACCGACGGGCACAACTACGACATCACCCAGGTGCTGGAAGGGATACGCACGGGCAAGTGGAAGAAGGAAACCGAAGTGGTTCGCGCCCAGGAAACCGAGACCGAAAAGCGCAGATATAAAAAACTGCTCCCGTACATCACTGTTTCCGGTACCTTTTCCAAACGGTGTGAGGCTGGCCTTATCCAGCACTCAGGACTGATATGCCTTGATATTGATGGAGACAAGAACCCAGGGGTTGACTTATTAGGGAAGCGGGAGGAAATAGCGGCGGACGTCTTTACCTATGTCATGTTCGTGAGCACCGGCGGGAACGGGCTGGCTGTCATATGCAAGACCCCAACCGACAACCATGATGCCAGATTCCGGGGATTGGTAAGGCATTACGAAAGGGAGTACGGAATAAACATTGACAGTCTGCCCGACGTCTCTCGCCCGCGCTTCGTCAGCTACGACCCCAACCTGTATCTGAACACCGAGAGCGAGGTGTTCACCGAGAAGTACGTGCCCGAGAAGAAAGCTCACACCCCGGTTTCCTACCCCGCCCCCACCACGCCCGCCAGCTTCGGCCACGCTGCCCTGCACACCGCCGTACGGAAGGTGCTGGAGGCTGTGGACGGCACCAAGCACAAAACGCTCAACACCATGGCGTTCCTGTGCGGCGGCTACGTGGCCACCGGCCTGCTCTCTGAACAGGAGGTGATCGACGCGCTGGAAGGCGCCATCGGCTCCCGCGGCAACGTGGAGTCCATGAAGGAGGCACAGCGCACCATCCGCGTGGCTGTGCGCGACGGACAGAAGAAACCCATACTGCCCGAGCCCCTGGAGTACGCCGCCCGCACCGGCCGCCGCCACGGCGACACCCAGGAGGTGGTGGTCTCCCGAATCGTGGCCAGCAACGGCGGCAACACCGCCGCCATCGCCCAGGCCGTGCAGGAGATCTACCTGGAGAAGGAGCACAAGATTGAGGCCTTCTGGAGCGTGGACTATGACGAGAAGAAGGATACCTACAAGCTTATGCTCTCCCGCGTTAAGTACACCGCCTTCCTGGAGGAGGCCGGTTTCCGGAAGTATAGAGTAGGTGAAGGCTGTATTTTCGTACAGGTAGCAAACAACGTTGTGAAAAGGGTTGTTCGTGACCAAATCAAAGACTATGTAATAGGTTACCTTAATGCTCTTCCCTTTGAGTTTGACAATATTTTCCGAAGCCAGTTAATTGACCAAATACAGCGGGAACACCGACAGTTTTTTGAAGAAGGTATACTTGAATTTCTTAAAGAACTACCTGACAACTTCCTCCGAGATACAAAATTGAAATCGTATTTCTTTTTTACTAACGGCTATGTAGAAGTAAGCAAGGATACTACAGTCCTTTTAGAATATAATTCACTTCCAGGCCTTATCTGGGAAAAGCAGATAGTGCCACGCGAGCTCTCCCTCATGGATGCCGACGAGGTAAACGATGAGTGCGACTTCTACCGGTTCCTGTTCAACATTTCCGGAGAAAACCCGGACCGCCTAGCCACCCTGTTAACCGCCGTCGGTTACCTCCTACATGGGTATAAGGCCCCGGCCAACCCGAAGGTGATCTGCCTGGTGGACGAGGCCATCAGCGACACACCCAGCGGCGGCACGGGCAAGAGCCTGGTGTTTGAGGCCATCGGGCACATGCGGGAGATGGTGCGCCTGGACGGCAAGAATATAGACTTTAAACAACAATTCGCCCTGCAGGAGATATCGGAGTCGACCCGCGTGGTGTTCTTCGACGACTGGGACGGCAAGCGTCTTTCGTTTGAACGTCTCTTTGTGATGGCAACGGGTGAAATGAAGATAGATAAGAAATTTGTTGGTGTATCTGCAATCCCCTATGCCCGCTCCCCCAAGATAGGCCTAGCCACCAATGACATGGTAGGCGGTGAAGGGGATAGCAATGCGCGCCGCAAGTTCGAGGTGGAGGTGGCCCCTTACTATTCCAAAGAACTATCGCCGGCCGAGGACTTCGGCCACGAGTTCTTTAATGACTGGAACGAGGCAGAGTGGAACCTGTTCGACAACCTTATGCTGGGCTGCTGCAAGCTGTTCCTAAAGGTAGGGCTCAAGGCCGCCGCGCCCATCAACCTCCAACGGCGCAAGCTGCTGCAGGCCACGAACCCTGAGTTCGCCGAGTTCTGCGACGGGCTCACCCGCGACTTCCCGCACCGGAAGGATTTGGCCTATGACGAGTTTATCCAGACGTTCGGCTTTGACTCCAAACAGCTGACTCAAATCAAGTTTAGTAAGTGGCTCAAGACCTACGCCAGCCTTACCGGATTAGAGTATTCTGACTGGCAAAATCAAAGCGCTGGAGCAGATTTCAAGAAGTATTTTTTCACCCTAAATAACTTAAGAACTTAAGATTCCCCTAATATCTTTTTACCCTTATTTATTTTATACTTTTCCTATACACTATATATAAATAAAGTACAATATAAATAGTATAGGGTATATTATAGAGTAAACTTAAGTTCTTAAGTTTTAGAAATAGATTTTTCACTTTAACCAATTATTTACACATGAGACATTTAGTAGTAGAAGTACAGGAAATTGCCAAAGACCTTAGACAGGATCAGCCGGAATTGACCTTAGTTGAATCTCTGCAAATTGCTGCCACCATTCAACAAAACAGAGTCCTGGAAAGAGCCTTCTGTTTGAGCAGCGAAAATATCCCCGTCGCCCTCGAAGCAATAGCGATCCAGCTCGGTTCCAAAGGAACCTACTAACCTAACCCACCACCCGCTTACCCATTTCAATAATCCACCTTACCGCTTATGGAATCCACCACCCGCATCTCAGAGGCCCGCCTGCAGTCCTGCTGCGTGATCTGGTTCAAGAACACCCACCGCCAACACGCGGACCTGCTCTACCAGATCAAAAACGACGGCAGGAAACATGCCATCTCCGCCTCCTCCGACAAGGCCCTGGGCCTCACCCCCGGGATCCCCGACACCTTCATGGCCATCCCCCGAGGCCCCTGGCACGGCCTCTACGTCGAGTTCAAACGCCCCGGCGAAAAACTGTCCGACGCCCAGAGGAAGGTGATCCCCCAGCTCCAGGCCCAGGGCTACCGCGTGGAGGTGGTCACCACCGAGGAGCAGTTCCGCATGCTGGTCTATGAGTACCTCGCACATGGAACCGCGTGAGGAGCTTCTGGCGCTGGCGGAACGGTACCGGAAAAGCAAAACCCGTCGACTGGCCGCCATCTTCACCGACACCCCCAGCCCCTTTAAGGGAGCAGTAGCCGAGAGCCTGGGGGTTGACCGGTCCGCCGCCTACAAGTACCCGCACCAGATCAGGAAACGGGAACTGGAACAGCAGGAGCTCCGCCAGAAGATCGCCTCACTCCGCCGACCAAACCTTGCCGCCTAATAATCCGCTGAACCCTTACGACAATGCAGCTAAACCTATTCGCCCAGCAGCCCCCGCCGCTGCACCTGAAGCTCTCCCGTACCGCCAGAAAGCGCAGGGACTTCACCACCGCCGACCGGCGCTTCATCATGGCAAACTACACCCACGGGTGGATGCGCGCCAAGGAGGTGGCGCAGAAACTTGAAAGGACCTACGACTCTGTGCGCGTGTTCATTGAACGGAACCCCGAGCTCCAGAAACACCCCAGACCCGCCAAACAGGCGGCATAATTGACGCAGAAACGATTTCGTGTAACAATAAAATCTAATGGTTTTTTAATACGCCTATGGGAGCAGCAACCGCACCTTTCATCCATCCAGAGCAGCAAAAGTATCACCTGAACATTTGGAGTTGGGTATCAACAGACCAAAAAAGAATACCCAGAAAATTAAAGAAACGTCTAAAGAAACAAAGCCATGAAAACGCCAGAACAAATCTTATTACCCTTTTATAACCAATCCCACAATGGATTTCAGGAGTGGATAGAATGGGATGATGCAGTAAGAGCAATTAAAGAGGACAGAGAGCAGCGTTCTGCCAAAGCAGAGGATATAGTTGCCAAAATCCAGAAAGTGATTTCCTACCATGTTCCTTCAACAGTAAAAGGAGAGCATAATGCCAAAAATGCCATTGAAGATATTATAAAAATCTTAAATGGTGGCGAATCAACTGACCAAGAAGAATATAGGGACTACTACGAAGTTATGCGTGATACTTGGGCGCAATCTTTCGGATGTTGGCTTATGGGTAACAAGAACAGTGAAAAATACGCCAAAAACCCAGAGGAAAACATTAGTGACATTTGGCGTGATTATCAGGATTTCAAAGAAGAAATGGTTAAGTGTGGCAAAAATATCTAATGATTTTAAAGCACAACGCCTTTTTTAATGGTATCGGCGGATTTTGCCTAGCCGCAAAGCAAGAAGGCATAGAGACAGTGGCCACCGTTGAAATTGATGAGTGGTGCAATAAACAATCTAAAAGACATTTTCCGGATGCAATACAGTTCACAGACATCAACACAGTTACCTCTCTTCCCTTTGCCGACATCTGGAGTGGTGGGTTCCCCTGCCAAGATGCAAGTAATGCCAGGACACACAGCTCAGGAGGAAAGCACACCGGCCACGGAGTTGACGGCGCAAGAACCGGGCTCTGGTGGTCCTGGCTTGAGCTTATCAAAACCCACCGGCCGCAAATCATTGTCGGAGAAAACGTCACCGCTATCAGAAGCAAAGGACTTGACAAAATTCTTCAAAGCCTTGCCGAAATCGGGTACGATGCGGAATGGTGTGATCTGTCAG
Source organism: Rufibacter ruber (assembly GCF_014138425.1). NCBI lineage: Bacteria > Pseudomonadati > Bacteroidota > Cytophagia > Cytophagales > Hymenobacteraceae > Rufibacter > Rufibacter ruber. Next base: position 282,541 of record NZ_JACJIQ010000002.1, on the reverse strand, counting down.
CCTCTGAGTTTGGTGCACCACACAGCCGTGCGCGTACGTGGGTTGTGGCTTACCCCCATGGCTTCGGACGGGGAGAAGAGAGCATCATTTTCAGCCAAATCGTTGGCAGGCCGATTCCACAAGCACCCGAATGGGAACCTAGCAGAGCAATATGCAGCACTTACCGGAAAAAGACTTTGCCCGAGGCTTACGGAATACATGATGGGTTACCCAGAAAACTGGACAAAGGTGGCCTAGACCCTGAGATTAAGGCATATGGCAATGCAATTGCGCCTCCTGTTGCAAGAGCCATATTTAGAGCTATAAAGGAGGTGTTACTATAAAATCTAATGATAAACTAAAACACAAAGCCATGAAAATTACAATAGAAGTAAGTGTTGAGAATTTTAAAGATGAGGATGTAGAGCAAGAGTTTACCCGTGTAAGAACAGAAGCTCCTCATACACCAGCTAGTGACTATCCACGCACAAGGTCAGACAAAACTTATAAATCCAGACAAGAGGCTGTGGCCGCTTTGACAGATTTCTTAGCCAAGCAGTTACTATAAAACCTAAAGGTTAAGCCAGTAACGCATACGCTTTATACGCACCAGAACAAATCTAAGTGCCTTTTCCGCAACCCTGCGGGAAAGGCTTTTTAGTTTCGGGTATTATGGCAGCACCTGAAGGAAACCAGTTTTGGAAGCAACGCGCAACACATGGAAGAGATATGCTTTTCGCATCCCCAATACTTCTATGGGAGTCGGCGTGTGAGTATTTTGAGTGGTGCGACAACAACCCCTGGTTTAAAAAAGACTGGGTTGGTAAGGATGCTAACGAGGTAGACCGCCCTAATGCCCGCCCCTACACGATGAGCGGACTCTGCCTGTTTCTGGACTGCAGCGAGTCATACTTTAGGGTGTTTAAATCTAATCCACCCAAAAAAGCCTCCGAAGATTTTTTAACGGTCATTACGCGCATAGAGCAAACCATCTACACCCAGAAGTTTGAGGGCGCAGTAGTTGGTGCGTTCAACGCCAACATCATTTCTCGCGACCTCGGGTTGGTGGATAAAAAAGAGGTGTCTGACCCGAGCGCCACCCCTGACCTCACGAAGCTCTCTGATGAGGAGCTGGATCTTTATATCACCCTAAAGGAGAAAACGAAGCGTGGCTAGGGAGGCAACCTTGGATGAGCTGAAGGGCGAACGCTGCAAGCGCCGCTTCTACTTCTTCTTCCTGGAGTTCTGGGAAACCATAGAGGCCGTGGAGCTGGTGCCCAACTGGCACATTGAGGCGGTGTGTGATGAGCTGCAGGAGGTGTACGAGATCTGGAAGCGGGGCGAGAGCCAGCCGGACATGCTTATCAACATCCCCCCGGGCTCCTCCAAGTCAACCATGGTGACGCAGCTCTTCCCTGCCTGGCTATGGGTGAACGAGCCCAGTATACGGGTGATCTCCAACAGCTATTCCTCCACTCTGTCCGTGGGGCATGCGGTCAAGACCCGCGACTGCCTGAAGTCTGACAAGTTCCAGCGGTACTACCCTGGACTTATTGAGTTCAAGCATGACAGTGACGGCAAGAGCGCCTTCAAGAACACCAGGAAGGGCGAGCGTTTTACCACCAGCACCGGCGGTACGGTGACGGGGGTACACGGTGACTTCATCATAGATGACGACCCCCTGAACCCTGAGATGGCAGAGAGTGAGGTGGAGCGGAACACCGCCAACCGCCACGCCTCCAGAACGCTCTCAACCAGAAAGACCAACCGCAACAGGACGGTGACAATCCGGGTGATGCAGCGCCTGCATGAGGACGACCCCGCCGGGCGCATGCTCAAGAAGAAGCGCAAGCCCCGGCACATCTGCCTGCCCGGTGAACTTACACCCAATGCGGTGGTGAAGCCGGAGCGCCTACGTGAGAAATATGTGGACGGGCTGCTGGACGCAAACCGTCTGGACCGTGAGGCGCTGGCCATCCTTGCCGAAGACCTTGGGAGCTACGGCTATGCCGGACAGGTGCAGCAGAGCCCTAGCCCCGAAGGCGGGGGGCAGTTGAAGAAGTCCTGGTTCAAGAAGATTACCTGGCCTGAGTTCCTGGAGAAGACAAAGGGCATGCAGCTGGATTGGCAGTTTGACGCTGACACGGCTTTCACAGAAGACCAGAAGAACGACCCTAGCGCATTCATGTCATCGGTGTATATCCCGCCATTGCTCTATATCAGGAATGTGGCTGAGGAGTGGCTGGAGTTTCCGCAGCTAAAGAAGCGCCTCCCTGAGTTCTGCCTACAGAACGGGTATGGGCCGAGGAGCAAGGTTCATGTGGAGCCCAAGGCCACGGGCAAGCCCATCGTGCAGGAATTGCGCAGCATACGTGAATTGAATTTTGTGGAGGCACCTAACCCGGAGAAATCAAAGCGGGTGCGGGTAAACGGTATTGCCCCCTTCTGCGAGGCCGGGCGTGTAGTGCTGATTGACGGTGCATGGAATGATATGTTCCTGGACCAGTGCGCCGGGTTCCCCATGGCCACCCATGATGACATGGTAGACGACCTGGTGCAGGCTGTCAACAGGGCCAACGGCAAGAAGAAGTCCTTTGGCTACGCATAATCAAACCCAAATCAATAATCCAATGGCAAAACACACACTTACACCAGAGATGGACCACGCCTTGAAGCAGTTCGCCGAGCGGCTGCCAGAACCGGAGCAGCAGAAGCCAGGAGTAGTACAGGCACCGCGAACCGGTGCGGAGATACTGGCCGAAAACCCCGAGATCAGAGATAAAGACGGAAAGCCGCTGAACCCTGAGAAGCATTACTACCTGGCCGAAACACACACCCGCATCAACCACCTGCGCCGGCTGCGCAAAGCCTTCCGGAAGGGCGGCAAGGACGCGGTGGTGGAGTACCTGCGCCCCTATGAGAAATTCCTTCACACACCTGAGACGGAGGCAGCGCAATGAAAACCCTCACCCTCACCGATGCCGACGGCACACAAGTGCAAGGCCGCATCCCCACCGGCTGGCACGCCGTCACTCTCGCCACCTATCTGGACTATCACGCCGCCCTGAAGGGCAAACCCGAAGGCATGGAGGCACTGGTGGCGGTCTCCTGCCTCTGCGATCTGCCCACAGACATACTGAGGGAAGATGTCTCTCTGGTACCCGCCCTGATGGGGTACATGCCGTTCCTGGCCCAGCTGCCTGAAGCCTCCCCCCTGCCTTACTTCTCCCATGAGGGGCAGCTGTACGAGCACGTTGGCAACCTGGAGAAGGTCAGCGCGGGGCAGCTGGAGGCGCTGCTCACCTTTCTGCAGGAGGCAGAGGGTAACCCCATCGCCGCCGCCCCGCTGCTGCTGGCAGTGCTCTACCGCCAGCAGGGGACTGAACAGGACTCCACCACGGTGGCCGCCGCCTCTGAGGTGTTCCGCAGCCTGCCCATGTCCACCGCCTGGGGGGCGCTTGCTTTTTTTTTGACCAGCTCGACCAGGCTAGCCGAGCGCATCCGTCAGTATTCAGATCTGCGCGCCGAGGCGGTGGGGACAGTGGAGAAGATGATGCGGCAGACAGCAGCGGCGCCACCTTCACCGACCTCCTCTTCACGTACTGCGAGGTGGCTAAGGTTGAGATATTTGAGATCCGTCCGCGTAACGCTGGCGAGGTTCTAGAGGCAATGGACCGCAGGTTTAAAAATATTTCCAAGCAAAGGGCGTAACAGAACGCCCTTTCTGCATTACCCTACCATGGAAACACCCCAATCACTGACCGCGGTTACTGGCTACCTGCGGAGCTTGGCCGAGCGGTACGAGCCGCTGGCCTCGTTCGGTTACGGCTTTGAGGAGGAGCAGGGTAGCGGCGGGAACACCGCCTATCCGCACCTGTTCCTGGAGGCGGAGATGGAGGTGACAGAACCCAACCCCGGGCTGGACGGGTACAACGTCGCCCTGCTGTTTCTGGATAAGCCGCAGCAGCAGGGCACCCAGCCCGGCACCGCTGCCGAACTTCACATCAGCAGCAGCACCAAACAGATCGCCGACGAGGTGCTGGAAATTCTGCGGATGGAACAGCAGCTGCTCAGTATCAAGGTGGGGTCGCGTCTCTCCCTCTCCCAGTTCGGGCCAGACAGCGCATACGGCTGGCGCGTGGAGGTGTATTTCGAGATTCCCAAAGCCATAGACCGCGCCGCCATCCGGCAGCGCTTAACTCCGCTACAGTAATGCAGGAACAGGAATTACAGAACCTATTAAACTCCACCTTCAGGGATGAAGGCACAGATGCGCATAACCTCAAAGGGCCTACCAAGGCCGCGGAGGCGCGCACCTTCTTCTCCGGGATTATCAGCTGGGCAAAGGTCAGCTTTGCTACCATCGCGGCACTAGGAGGCAAGGAGAACACTGGCGTGGCGCAACAGTTGATCAACGAGCTGAAAGGAGATGTCCCTATAGCCGGCAACACGCTGGCCAAACTTCACGCCACCCTCTCAACCCTGAGCGCAACCAGCGCCGCGGAACAGGAGAAGGTGGCAGCCATACAGGTGTTGCTCTACAGCAACGACCTGACACTGGACACGGTGCAGGAGATCGTTGCCTACATAAAGGCCAATAAGAGCCTGATTGACTCTGTCACCACCAACAAACTGGACAAGAGCATCTATGATGCGTTCCTGCAGCAGTACGCACAGGACCTGGCGGGGAAGGAACCGGCACTTCCCGCCCCCACTACCTCGGGCTGGGCGCTGTTCTGGAACGGCGTAGCCAAGGTGTGGGCCCCGGTCACCGCCACGGCCACTGGTGGTACAGGGGCCGTTCAGGTCGCCTCTGTAAACGGCACTAGCGAAGGCAACCCCAACCTGATCATGGACGCGGTGAACAAGCTGCTCACCCTTGGGGTTGGCTGGAAGTTTAAGATCAACAGTACCGTAAGCCGCATCACCGCCTTGCCCGGGAAGACGATGGAATTTATCTTCTCTGACGGGCTGGCGGTGGCGGCGGTGTTCAAGTCTGTAACGGGGAAAGTTTTCCTGTTCTTCAGGACTTCCGGGGACCAGGCCGTGATTGTGGGCGAGGCCTTTGACCACAATGCCAATATCGGAATGACCTCCAAAAAACGGATGGGGGCAGTTGCCACCGCCTCTGCCACGAAAACCTATTTTAAGATACCGGACGGGAGCGCAGACATTCAGATGAACATCGCTAACAACGGCAACAACATCACGGGCCGCATGGTGTTTATCGGCCGCAGCGAAACGCAGTACATAAAGGTGATCATGGAGGTTTCCGCCTTCAAGACGGGAGGGGTGATCACCGTGGACAACCAGGTGGCCCGCACTACCTCGCTGGGTTCCTCCATTACTGCCACCTGCGGCATTGAAGCCACCGGGGACAACATGGGCATTAAGGTGTTTGTGACGCCGGGTGTGGCCTCTGCCCTGGACTGGACATTGTACAACGACTACTTAGATATCTAGCCATGGCATTTCTGGAGGGACTTGAACTGGAGGGCTGTGAGTTGGGAGGTGTCTCCGTGGAGGAGATGCCGGGGGCTGTTTTTTACCTGAACACCAACGAGGGTCTGGAGCGCAGCGTGGGGAACTACGTCAACAGGTGGACAGACCGGATTTCTGGCATGGTGCTGGACCGCGTGGGCACCAAAGTGGAGGCGACTCCCACCAGCGTGCCCATGGTGAAGATGCCAAACGGCAACTATCTGCGAAGCGGCAGCGCCTCCAGCAACTTCAAGTTGGCGTGGGTGGCCACAGGCGTACCCTTCACGTTCTGGGTGTTCCTTAGGGACGCCACCGTTACAGCGGGGACCAACAACCCGGTGTTGCAACTTGCCATCACGGCCAGCACCGGGGGGAACAGCAGCTTCTATGTGAACAAGAACGACCTGAGCGGGGCAAACATAATCACCGCCGGCATGGCGAACATTATTCAGGTGGCGGGGGCCAACGGCTCTTTCCCTTCTGTCCCGTCCATCCTGAAGTTTAGATACAAAAGGGTAGACAGCCAGAACCAAGCCTCTCTGTACCGGCACTACGTGACCGAGGCCGGTGGGGTGAAGACGCTGCACCGGGATTTGCTTATAGGGTCCAACACCACCGCCTCTGCTATAAAAAACCCGGCCAACTTTACAGCGGAGCAGTTCCAGCTAGGGGGTGCGCCCACTGCCGCCACATTCGGGGATATGGTCTTCATGCGGGAGGACACCGGGCTGGCCCAGGCCGAGATAGACAAGAACATCCTGGAGATAGACAACCTGCTGATAGCCCGCTTTCTGGGAATGTAAATGGAGGCAATAAAAGACACCCTGCAGGCCATCGGCGAGGCGATGCGCCTGCACATGATCAAGGCCCTGGAGAGTGGAAAGCACCCGCTGGACCGGAATACCAGCAAGTCGCTAAAGTCGCTCTCGGTGCAGGTCAACCAATCCCGCAATGCGGCGGGGCAGTTCCAGGGGTTCAGCCCCAGCTCTCAGGTAGTGTTATGGGCGGAGGATTATCTGGAATACCTGAACTGGGGGCGGTATTCGGTTAAGGAGAAGCCCAGCATAAAAAAGGTACCGATCTCGGCCCTCCTCAAATGGATAAAGCAGCGACGGATCAGGGGCAGGGTGCGAAAGGGTAAGGGGGCCGGGCGGTTTATATCTGACAACCGCCTGGCGTTCATGATCCAGAACTCAATTTACAAGAACGGGATCAGGGGCCGCCACTTCATCCAGCCCGCCCTGAAGCATGGAGACGAACTGTTTGACATTTATATCAACAACCAGCTGCTGGAAGATATGACCTACGAGTTTGACAGGGTAATGAAATTTGGTTCCACAGGAAGAACAATGAGATAATGGCCATCATACTGCTTAAAAACGTTTACGAGTACACCGGCTCCCAGCAATACGAGCAGTACACGGACTATTTCTACAACTATACCAAATGGGAGTTTGACACCGCCACCAGGCAGACTGTGACAGTCACTGTCCCCATTACCATTTCGGATCCGTCCAATGCTGAAAACTACAGCCGCCCAACTGGCGAGATGTTCTATTGGGAGTGTCTGCAGGGGACAACCACCCGCCGCGACTACTACCACAACGGGAACGGCGGTTTCACCTATCAGGACACCCCGAACTCCACCAGCTGCAACTACACACCGGCACCGCTCACCCTTTTGGTGCAAAGCAAGACCAACCCCACCTCCGCCACCAGCAGCGACGGGGCGGCAACACTTTTGGCATCTGGTGGTGCGGCCGCCTATGAATACAGGCTTCTCCCGTCTGGCCCCTGGGTGGGGTCCCCTGTTTTTGCGGCTTTGTCGCAGGGTGCCTACTCCTTTCAGGTGCGCGACTCACTGGGGGCGCTGGCCTCTGCGCAGGTGACGCTGGCGGCCCCGGTGCCTCCTGTCTATGGCTGTACTGACCGGGCCGCCACCAACTACAACCCAGAAGCCAATACGGATGACGGTACCTGTGATTACCCGGTGCCGATGACCGCCACCCTCCCCGCCCCGCTCACGGTGGTGGGCAACCCGGTGGAGGCCGTGCTGGTGAGCGGGCCGATGGGTACGCCTGCCGCTAAAGCCACGGCCGAGATCACACTGGGCGAGATGGCGGACGGTAGCGCGCTTACTGTAAACGGCGTCAGCCTCACCTTCTCGCTGGAGCCGGAGGCGGGCCAGTTCTACAACGGGTCCACCCTGGCACAGGCGCTGGCAGACGAGGAGACCATCACCCTGCGCTATGCCATCTCACAACCCTCCTTCAACCAGGTGCGGCTGGAGGCACTCAGGACCGGGTCCGGGTTGACGCCAGAGGTAAGCGCCTCCCCCGGCATTACATGGGTTATCACCCCCGGGCAGGACGGGCTACGCTCCCAGGCCTATGGCGACTGGGGCTGCTACGTGGAGGTATGGGCCTGCAGTGGTATGTTTGGCGGCGAGGTGGACAAAGAGGGTGCGGTGCTGCTGGAGCGCCAGGAAAAGCTGCGCCAGCCGGGGAACAGCTACCGCTTTGACCTGGCCCCGGTCCTGTCAAGAAACCTGCGCCACGCGCTGTTCACCGAGAGCGACAGGATGCAGGCTTATTTCGTGCGCTATGGCGAGACCTACACGCCGGACGGGCAGAGACTCAGACGCAGGGTCCCGGTGTCCGAGAGCAGCGTCCTGTGGACAATGGAGGGGGCGTTGCCCCTTTACACCCTGAACCAGGTCACCGCACCGCGCCTGCTCACCGCCACGCCTGGGAGACTCCGCACACCTCTCCATGGGTTGGCGTATGCCGAGGCGTTATACGTTCTCTCAGGTGGGGGGACGGTGATAGTCGGCGGGAAATACACAGCCTTTGACGGCACATACACTGAAGAGGAGTCCATTGTGCAGGAGGTGCCAGGCGGTGTGTGCCGGATACCGTTGCAGCCTGTTTACACAAGGGCCTTTGCACTGGACGGCGTGAAGAAGCTGGCGGTACTTACCCTGACGGTAACGATACAAGCGGGGTCGGCAAGTTCCACCCTTGGCGTTTACACGCTTTTTTTTCAAAAACAGGCCGAAAACATGCGGTGTGTGGTGTTCGCCAACAGCATGGGCGCCTATGACACCTTCTGGATGGAGGGGCTCCCGGAGACCAAAGCAAAACGGAGCACGGAAGTGTTTTCCCGCGGCCTCCCTGCCGTCCGTACCTCCTCCTCCCGTAGCCTCGTCACGCGAAGTGTGACACTTGAAAGGCAGCAGGTGCTGCATACCGGGGTACTGGACAGGGAAACCTTTGAGTGGCTTGCCAGCGAAATGGCGGGGTCCCCTGACGTCTTCCTGTTCAACCCCATCACATCGCAGTTTTCCGCCGTCAATATCTCAGACTTTGACCTGAGGGAAGATGTTGCCGAGGAGGAGTATTCCATCAGCCTGGCGGTTGAGCCGGGGTTACCAATCAACACACTCACGAACTGATGCAGCCGGAAGTTAGACTCTTCATAAACGACACCGAGGCAGACCTGCCCTCGAACTTTGCACGCCAGCTGAAGGTGAACAAAGGCGGCATGGACATGGCAAACATCGACAGCCGCACCGCCGACCATTCCTACACCCTCACCCTGCCCCCCACAAGGGTGAACGATGCCATATTCAAGGGGAGGGCGTCACACCATCAGACGGGCAAATTCTTTTTTGCCGAGCCGCTGGCGGCAAGGCTGGAGGCGAATGGTCGGGTGGTGCTGTCCGGCAGTTTCCGCCTGTCCGGGATAAAGGGCGGGTACGAGGGGCGTATCACCTCCAGCGAAATTGACATCTTCGCCCTGCTGGGCGAGAGGACGCTGCGGGAGATCACCACCTTTGCCCCTTGGCGGTACCGTGGTAAATACTCCTTCCCCGCCGTATTAAGCGCCACCGCCGACACCTCACCCGTGTGCATGGCGCTGGTGGCGTACGGCAACTTCTACGCCCCGGAGGAAACCGCCGGGGTAGATGTGCCACCCTCCAACAGAATCCACGCCGGGCTGGAGGTGGACGATTACGTGCCCGGCTTCTTCCTTACCCCTGTGGTGCGGAACATCTTCCGCTCCCTGGGCTGGATGGCCAAGGGGGAGCCGCTGGAGGACCCTTTCTTCAGCGAGCTGTACATGCCTTACACCGGTGACGGCTTCGCCTGGAACTGGGGGGAGCTGCTGAAGCTCACCGCCTACTCCCCCACCATCAGCAATACCACCGAGGCGGATCGCTTCTCTGAGGGGTTCAGCCTGTTCGGTTACGACGAGGAGGCGAACACAACCAGCTTCTACAAGCGCATCTCCCCGGGCGAGACCTACAACCCCGCGCAGCGCTACCGCAACTGGGATGAAGACTTTCAACTGCACAGCGTCTACAGCACCCGGTTTGCGGGTTCTCTGGATGTCAGGTTTTCCTGTTCTTCCGCCTCGGTGGATTTCTCCTATACCGTGCCGCCCGCCTCCTACTCCATCTCAGCCCAGCTGCTGCGCCTTCCGGTCGGGTACAACCACATGGACCTGAAGGCTACTGCGGAGGTGCTGGCTAGCTTCCCGCTTGGAAAAGGCGTCAGCACCCCGGTCAGCCTTTCCGCGCCGCTGGCGCTGGTGGAGTCGGGCGACGTGGTCCTTCCCGTGCTGGTGATCACGGTACCGGCGGGCTACGGGGTGCCAAATAGCACCTATGAGCTGCAGGGTGTCCGCCTGTCCATTACACCGGATGCGCAGACGGGGCCTGAGGCGGTGGACGTTGCGGCCAACCTCCCAGACTGGAACCAGCGAGATTTCATAAAAGCCTTCCTCACCCTGGGCAATCTACGCTTCACGGCTGACCCGGTGCGCAGGGTGTTTACCTTCCATTACCCGTGGCGGTATGAGCTGCCCGCCGATTTCGCGGTTGACCTCTCCCCGTTTGCCGACCCGGCCCTGAGCCAGGAGGCACCGGCCACAGAGGCGAGGCGGCTGCTGTTCAGCTATGCGGGCGACAGCTCAGACGGGCTGCTGGCCGCTGACTGGGAGTATGGCAACCTGACCATTGACACAGGCAACGCCAATGCGGAGGGGAAGCAGGAGGTTTCAGTGCCTTTTGCCGCCACAAAAATGCGGGACTACCATGTGTGGGACCCTGTGGAGGGGAAGATAGCGCAGGTTTCCCTGCCCTGCATCGCGTCTTCTGAGCAGCTGGACTCCCCCCTCAACACCGTCTCATGGTCCCACTCCTATACACCGCGGCTGCTGCGCTACCTGGGCCCCTCCGCCGCGGGTGAGGTCGTGCCCCTTGCCTTCCTGCCGACGGTAACCAGCACGGGTGCCGGGGAGCCCTCCCGCTCCCGTTTCGGCAAAAGCAGCACGCATGGGCTCACATGGGGGGAACTGTACGAGCGCCATTACGGGGGGCAAGTGGGGCAGCTGGCCAGGGGGCACATTACAAAGAACAGCTTCGCCATCGGGGCGGACCTGTACGCGCAGCTGCACCCGGCGCGGCCGGTCCTGTTCCACGGGGTGCTCTACCGGCTCAACAAGCTGCAGGGGTTTGCGCTGGCCGACCCGTCCGCAAAGGCGGAGATTGAGCTGTTCCCGGTAGTAAAGACCGCCTACGGGGGCGGTAAACCCACAGACAGCGGGGAGTCCGGCGGCAAGGAGTTTTACGGTAAAGAGTTTTATTCTAAAGAATGGTATTGAAAAAAAGAGGAACACTGTTTAACAGTATTCCTCTTTTTTTTTAGCTCTGAAACGCATAAAGCTCTGAAATGTGAGGCTTTGTGCTTGCAAGCTCTCTTATCATCCTATGAAATTTAGATTAATATAGTACCTTTGCACCCTCGTTTCAAAGAATGGCAAAGGAGCACAGGATTACCGTTATAGCTTATAATATGAACCAATGGCTGAAACTCATTGGGGATAACAGGCTATTATCAAGGCCTGTGGGTGCTTTGGACAAGCTTGTAGTGGATTTTTCCAAAGCTAAGTTTTTACAGCCTTGTCATTTGGTGTCTCTTGCTTGCTTGATTGAGGAATATTATAAAGCTGGTGTCCAGATAGAGTTTATAGAAGCTGTAGGCGATGTTCACAAATACCTTTGCAATATAAAGTTCTACCATTATTGGACACCTGGGTTCAATCGTAACAGGTATACTAGGGGTGAGATCAATACGGCACTTTGCCTTTGGCAGGTTGATGAGGAAATGATTGACACTTACAGTACCGAAGCCAAGCGCTACTATGAGGCCAATTATTTTAACGATAAGGATCTCGGGAATTTAAGCAGACCCCTGCAGGAAGTCTTCAACAATATCTATGACCATGCGGAGTCCCCAGTCTCAGGTTATGTCTTGACGCAGTACTACCCCAATAGGGACGAGATCAAATTATCCGTTTGTGATTTCGGCATGGGTATACCTACCAAGTTGAACGATACTTGGAAAACTGAGGGGAAGGAGCGCTTGTCGGATGAAGACACTCTCAAGGCTGCATTCGAGGCTGGGGTGTCATCTAAATCAACCCCGAGGAACAAGGGGTTAGGGTTGTTCTATCTTCTGTCAAATGTAAAAGAATTGGCGGGGAGCTTGACTCTTTGGAGTAATAACGCTTTATTAGAATATGGAAACGCTAACGGCGAATCAGTCTTCAGGCGGAATAACAATTTCTTTGGGGGCACGTTAATAGATGTAGTTCTCAAAACGGACTTTCTTCCAGACGCGGAAGAAACAGAGGAATCTGAATTTATTTTTTAATATACATGTTATAAGGGAAAAGGAAACCACATGGATGCACGCACAATTAAATTGATGGACTGTGTAACGGGTACTTCCACCAACACTGAAGGCTTAGCATTATCATTAGTACTCTTGACTGAGTTGAAAGATGGTAATGTCGTGAAGCTTTCCCTAGACGGTTGTACTCCGATGTCATCGTCATTCTTAAATTCTTCTTTCGGCGAGGTAGTTGAAGAGGTAGGTATGGATGTAATCAAAAACCAATTGAGATTGGTGGATTATAAGCCATCTGAAGCAAAGCAGATTAAAGACTACTTAGCACTGGTTAGCTCTTTAGTGAAATAAGCGTATTTTTAACACAACAAAAAAGCCCTTCCAATATGGTGGGGCTTTTTTGTTATTGTTGTAGCAGCCTTCCGGTGTTCATGTAAGAATAACACGTCTGCTTATTTACTTTATAACCCTCTCCGCTACCCTTGCCTTATTTCACGTTTTTCCCGTACTTTCCGAAAACAGGCCGAAAATGAAGAAGTTTATCATATTCCTACTGCTGGTGTTGCCGCTGGAGGTGTTCGCCCAAAAGTACGAGTACAGGGGAATCAAGAATTTCCCTGTGAACGCCGAGACCGGCAAGGTGTCCTATGACAGCGTGGTGGCGGTGGAGAAAATAAACCGCCTGGGCCGCAGCATGCGGTTCGTCGCCATCCCCGCCCACCAGGTGCGGCGAATGGCCGAGGGCGGCGCCCTGCCCGGGGACGGCGGGGCGCAGGCGGCAGGCAATGCCCCCGAGGGCTACACCATGGTGCCGAATGTGACGCTGGAGCGGATTGAAGGTTATCTGGCCGACATAGCGGGCTCTAATTCTCAGATAGCCACCTCTAATGCGCACATAGCTGCAAAGCCGCCGATTGACAGGACCGGGGCTTGGCAGCTAACCCAAATGGCGAAAGAGGAACAGGCGGACATAGATTTTGGCCAGCTTCTTAAATAACCCGAAGGGCACCCCACCGGTGCCCTTTTTCTATGCCCCTTAAAATATTTTTTCCCTAAACCTGTAACAGAACCGCACTTCTGCATTACTACTTTATGAAGCGGAAGGAAAAGGCCCCTGTTTACGCCATCAGCATTGACGACACGGAGAAGACCGGGGTAAACCTGATCTCCTTTGTGAGCCGGCCCGCGATTGAGGCGGACTTTGTGGCCCTCTCCAAACCCGCACCCCTCCTACTGGCGAAAGACGCCCACAAGCAGATTCTTACCGGGCCCGTCCTGGTGCCCGATAAGAAGATTTTCCGCCTGTCTGAAGACGAGGAGCCGTTTTACATCACCTTTTCAGCGGAGACCATTGAGGGGATCCGCAATAAGTTCTTCAAGCAGGGGCATACCCAGGCCACCAACCATGAGCATGAGTTGCCGCTGGACGGAAATTATGTGGTGGAGTCCTGGATTATTACCGACGCCGAGAAGGACAAGGCCTTTGCCCTGGGCCTCTCCGGCCTGCCTGTGGGCACCTGGATGGTTTCCTACCATGTGCCGGATGCTGACTACTGGAGGGACAAGGTGATGACCGGAGAGGTGAAAGGCTTCTCGCTGGAGGGCTTCTTCAATAATGAGGAGGTAAAAGAGCAACTGTCAAAAACCGATATGCCAAACCCCAAAGGCTGGCACGCCAAAATGAGCGGCCTGAAGCTCTCTACCATTGAGTTGGAAGACGGCAGCACCATCGTGCACGACCCTATCAGCAACAAGCTTTACAGCTCAGATAACGATATCCTGCCCTCCGGCATCTACAAGACCAAGCAGGGCGTGTCCTTTAAGGTGGAGACCTCCACCAACGTGTACCAGTGGTGGTACGAACAGACCGAGCAAAAACTATCTACTGATATGTCTAAAAACACCAAACCCGCGAGCCTCTTCGCCCGCATGATGAAGACCTTCAATTCTGATAAGGCCGCCTACAACAAACTCCTCATGGCCGCCAAAACCCTGGAGGGAGGCGACCAGATCGAGATTGACGACGACACCAAGGAGGTGTTCAAGCTGGACGCCGAGGGCAACCGCGGCGAGGCGCTGCCTGACGGCACCTACACCCTGGAGGACGGAACCACCATTGAGGTGGTGGAGGGTAAGCTGAAAGAGGCAGAGGAGACACCTTCCGCCGAGGAGGAGCTTTCCACCGCCAAGGCCATGATTGCCGACCTCACCAAGCAGCTGCAGGAGGCCAACGCCGCCAAGCTGGCCGCAGAGACCGCCCTGGCCGCCGAGAAGGAGAATAGCACCAAACTGGCCGCCGACAAGGTGGCCCTGCAGGCGCAGGTGGACAAGAAACCCGCCGCCGCGCCGGTGAAGTTGGGCGGCGACCAAGGACCGTCGGGGGACGAGAAGCTGTCAGTAGGAGCCCAACACTTGGCCGAGGCCCGGAAACGCGCCGGAAGAAACTAATCAACTAAGCACCCACATAAACCGATATGGAATATAATCCTAGAGTCTTTAACGGCGAGCATGCGGAGGATATCTTCGCCGAAGTCGTACACTCCAACCGCATGGCCGAGAAGGTGCGTGTGCTGGAGAACGTCAAAAACGAAATCGTGGTAACCTCTATCACCGGCGAGCTGGAGTATGTGCCTTACAAGGAGAAAATCCGAGAGGCAGACATCGACGCGGCCAACAACAACCTGAAATTCGGTGACAGTAAGGTTGCCCCGAAGAAAATGATGGCTTTCACGGTCTTCACCATGGATGAGCTGCGCAACTCACGTTTCTCCAAAGACATGGCAGGCGGGGCGGCGAACACTGGCTCGAACGAGTTTGAGCAAACGGTAATCAACCATACCCTGCCGCGTTTGGGCCTTGGCTTTGAACGTACCGGGTGGAACCACATCTCTGCCGCCACCAAAGCGGCTATCGCGGTCAGCGATGCCACAGCGGCACAGAAGGCCTGGGCAGCCGCTCAGCCCGCCAAGTTGGTGGATGGCCTTCTGGCACAGATGATCGCTGCTGGGACCATCAAAAACCAAGACTTCGGGAAAGTCATTCCCATTGTAGGTGACAGCGCAGGCTCGCTGAAAGGTGAGTACAAGAAAATTTACGAGAAAATCCCTTCGGAGGTACTGGAGAAAGGTGACGCTGTCATCTATTCGCCTTTCGTGGATAGACAGAAAATCAACATGGCCAACATGGATGAGCAGTTCCGTGATGTGTTCACAGTTGCGAACGGCAGCTACTCCTTCCTGGGCGTGAAGATTGAGTTTATCCCCATCCCCAACAATATGAAGGCAGTAGGACGCGGCGGCTCAATGGGAGACTTCATCTTCGCCACTGACCTCCTTTCCGACATCAGTTCCTTTGAGATTAACAAAGTGAACAATGCCGGTGATGAAATCTTCATGAAGCAGGTGGCTGTGCTGGATACCGCTATCGTGGTGCCGACCCAGAAAATCCTCTACATCGCAGCCTAACCCATGGAAGGGAATAAGGACTTAGAGCAGGGCACCCCAGGCGGTGCCCCTGCCAACTCCCCGGAGGCGGCGAAAGCCCAGGAACCGGCCAAAACCGACAAGGCCAAGAAACCGGAAGACCCGCGCGTGAAGGAGTGCCTGAACGCCCTGGCCGCTTTCCCGGTGCTGGAGGAAGGTTACATCTGCAAAAAAGGTATCTATTTTGACAAAGAGGTGGCTGAATCCAAACTGGAATCAGGCGAGAAACTGATTGTCATCAAACGCCCTAAGAAATAATGGCAAAGCTGACCAAAAGCATCCGCAAAGAGAACGGGTACGCCCTGGGCGGACTCACCCAGATTCTCGCCTTCGCCACCTTCCTGGCGAACGGCATCACACCGAGCGCCACCCTTACGTTCGGGGCTGACGGCCTGGTTTCTGACATCGACCTGAACGAGGCGGTGAAGCCGGTCCTGATTGAATCCGAGGAGGATAAGGCTAACTTCACCGACAACCTCGCCATCGGCGCGGGACGCTATAAGACGCAAACGCTGGGCTTCAACCTGGCGGGCATGAGCGCGGCTAAGTCCAAGGCGCTGGAAGATATTGACCTGGTGAAGCACTCCTACGTGGTGCGCGCCAAGTCCGGCAAGTACTTCCTGTTGGGGGCAAAGAACGGCCTTATCGCCTCGCAGAACAACGCAGGCGTGGGTGCCGGTGTGGGTGACGCCAACGGCTATGACATCATCGTAGGCGGCGCTGAGAACGGCCCTGCCCTTGAAGTGTCAGAAGCCGCCTGGGCCGCCCTGTCCCTATTAGTCCCTGCCGACGTCTAAGATGGTACGGCACCTCACCCCGAAGTACGCGCAGGCAGGTGTAAAAGCCTGCCTGCTTACTTTTTTCCAGCCGGAGGCCACCGTGTACTACACCACGCCCCAGCTGGACACCATCGGCACGCTAGGCCTCTCCTTCCAGGCTGGGCTTTCCGCGCTGGTGGAGGGTGCACAGGGCAATCTCTTCTCTGAGACCTACACCAGCGACCGGAACGGGAGGCTGTATGTGCAGGTGGTAAACCTCTCCAGCCCGCAACTGACGGCGGACAGGCGCACCCTCATGGAGGCCATCTCCCGGGGGAGGGCACACGCCCTGATCCAGGACATGGACGGCCAGTGGTGGCTCTACGGTCAGGAGCGGGGGCTGAAGCTGCGCTATAAGACCGACACCGACACATTTCTCACCATCTCCCTATCAGGCATGGAGCGGGAGCCCGCCCGGCTGGTTTCCCCCAACCTGATCCCCGGATTTTTAGCCTTTCTGAATTAGACACCCATGAATGCGGAATATATATCTGTAGCGTTAGCTGTGCCCGAACCGCCCGAAGTGAAGGTGAACACCTCCAAGGGCTGGGTGGAGTACGGGAAGAAGCACAGCTACTGGGGTGAGCTGATCAAGCTGCGCAAGAAAAGCCCCACCCAGCGCTCAGTCACCGCCACCAAAGCAGCCCTGCTGCGCGGGGGCGGGTTCTCCTACGACCAGAAAAACAAGCACCTCCATGAGTTCATACAGAACATGGGGGGTAAAGGAAAATCTGGCAATGCCCAGCTGGGCGGCGTGACAGCCGACAAAGGATTCCTGAACGCTTGGGCGGTACAGGTGGTCTGGAACCAGGCAGGGGACAGCATCGCAGAGATTCACCACCAGCCTATCCGGACGGTGGCCTGCGGTCCCATGAATGATGACGGGGTGATTGAGCAGTACTGGCTCTGCCGGGACTGGAGCAAAAGCGGGGAGGCCAAGTTTAAGCCGGTTTCCATTGCAGCCTTCAACCCGGAGACCGCCGCAAGAGACAAGGTGCAGCTGTACGTGCGCATGGTACCGTCTGACAGCAACGACTATTACCCGGAGCCGGAGTGCGACGCCGCGCTGAACTACCTGCAGCTGGAGTCTGACCTGTCTGAGTTCCACCTCTCCAATGTGCAGAACAACTTCGCGCTGGGGAATATCCTGACCGTGCCGGAAGATCCTGTTGATGACGTAAACGGTACGGCTGACTCCAAGCGCAAAGCCTTCAAGAGCGAAGTGGAAAAAAACTTCGTGGGCCCAAAAGGCAAAAAACTGATGGTGCTGTTCGGTATCACCGGCGACAACGCCGCTCAGGTTCTCTCCTACAACGCCCAGAACAACGACAACCTGTACGACACCTACTCCAATCTGTGTGTGGAGAAGATACTGGCCGCCAACCGTGTCACCTCACCGGTGATTGTGGGCCTGCCAGGTGGTGCCTCCCTGGGCGGTGACGCCAATACCATCCGCGCCGCCTACGAGTTGTACTACAACACCGTGGTGCGCCCTGAGCAGGTGGATATTATCGACGGCTTCCTGGAGCTGCTCTCCCATGTGAAGGGGGTGGAGCTGGACGGTGACGCCGACACGCCCGCCCTGGATATCGTGACCACCCTCCCGGTGAAACAGACCTTCTCAGAGGGATTGCTGCAGGACATCGCCGACGTGGACGAGCTCCGCGCCATGGTGGATATGACACCTAGGGAACAAGAAGAGGAGGACGGTGAGAACCCGATGAACCCGCCCGCCGCCAATGACCCCAACGCTGTTGCCCAGGCCGCCTTACGGGGCTCCGTGGGTGGTATCACTGCCATCATGGACTTGATGGAGCGGGTAAGCAAGCAGGTGATTGACCGCGCGGCCGCCATCGGGATTTTGAAGAACTTCTACGGATTGACCGAAGAACAGGCGGAGGAAACGCTGGGCAAACCTAAACCGCTGGAAGTTGGAGAAGAAATTTAACCAGGTAAAGCTCCATACCCGCAAAGGGAAGAAGTGGGGGCAGCGGGAGTACCTGATGCAATTGCTGGCCAAGACGGCGGTGCGGTTCACCTATATCACCGTCACCGACGGCAGCAAGAACGGCGGAAGCCCCAAGGGCAGGACACGCCTGGCGGACGGCACCCGTAACCTGGCGCTGGTCCCAAAGTCCAAACACCCCAAGAGTTTCCGCCCCTACAGCTCCAGGCTGAAAACCTACTACGATTACACGAAGAAGGCGTGGCGCTCCTTCCGCACAATGGAGGTGGTGAGCATCATCTCCTACAAAGACCCCAAGACGGGCGAGATTCTGCCCTTCTCCAAACTTTTAGACGTGGACTGATGGCACAGAAATATTTCGTCACACCCGAGGAGGTGAAACAGCATACCGACGCGCAGCAGAACGTGGACAACCAGCTGCTGGAGCCGCGCATCCCGCGCTGCCAGGAGAAGTACATCAAACCCGTCCTGGGGCCTGACCTGTACGAGGATCTGGACGCCGCGCTGCAGGCCGAGCAGCAGGAGATGCCGGTGACCATGCCCGATCACCTGGACGCGCTGCTGGAGCAGATTGTTCCGGTTCTGGCCCAATGGGTGTTTCTGAAATCGCTGCCCTTCCTGACGGTTAAGGCCACCAACGCGGGTCTGAAAGGGTTGCAGGACGCCCCAAGCGATGCCGAGCAGCGCGCCTACCGGAAGGAAGTGCAGGAGGAGGCGGAAGACCGCACCAACGACCTGAAGGATTGGCTGGAGCTGCACAAGGCCGATTACCCCAACTACATGTCCACAGCCAAAACCGCCCGCCCCATCGGCGGCATAGTATTCGACTGATGAAGTACTTCTACAATATCCTGCTAGGCGTCCTCTCCATGGAATTGGGGCAGCTGTGGAACTGGTTCCCGGAGCCGGAGACCACCTTCAAGGCGGGGTGCCTCGCCATCTGCACCGGATTCCTGGCCGCCTTCGGCCGCTGGTGCTTCCACCGTGTGCACAAACTATTCACCAACACTAAACCCAGATTATGAGAAAGCTCCTCTACCTCCTGCTGGCCATGTGCCTGTTGTTTGGCTGCAAAACAGCCCAAAATCAAAACACCGCTCCCCCTGTTTCTGGGCTGTTTTCCGGAAAACAGGCCGAAAACGCGTCCGGGAAAAATTCTCCGGAAAACTTTCCGGACTCTGTTTCGGCGAAAACAGGCCAAAAACAGACGGAGGGAAAGAAACCAGGTCTGCTGCAGCGCATTTTCGGCCCAAAATCGGCCACCGTACCCAGGAAGTGCAAGAACTGCTACATTGTGAACGTGACCGCAGACAACGGCGCCGCGGCCACCGTGCCGGTTTCACAGGGGGATGCCGAGATACGGGCCAAAAACGGGACAGCGGTTGCCCCGCAGACCCAGAACGTGGCCCCTGGCGGCAGCATCAACGCCCCGCAGGAGCTGGTGGCCACCACCGAAAACAAACGCCCCTTCCCGTGGTGGCTGTTCCTGCTCCCGCTCATATTGTTATTGGTGTACCTAGCCCGCAGATACCTATGATCAGGATTCCCCTTTGGCTGCGCACTGGCGCCAGACGCATCGTGCGGTGGCCGTTCCGGTCATTCAAGAACTTCTTTGTGGCAGGTGTCTCCATCTGGGCCGTGTGCCGCTGGGGCTTCGGCTACATCACCGCCGACGAGATGCTCACCGCCCTGTCGCTAATTATTAAACTTTTTGGATTGGTATAATGGCAAAGATCAGATACAAATTCCTGATGCTGCACTGCTCCGCCAACGTGGAGGGAAGCAAATTGACCGGGGCGGACATAGCCGACTACCACACCCGCCCAGTCGCCAAAGGTGGCCGGGGCTGGAAAGTACCGGGCTATAGCCGCGTGATTCGCGTAGACGGTACCGTGGATAAACTGCGGGAGAACAACGAAGACCAGTGGGTTGATTCCGGTGAGATCACAAACGGGGCCACGGGCTTCAACAGCAACACACGCCACATCTGCTATATCGGCGGCCTGGACAAGAAGCTGAAGGCGAAGGACACCCGAACAGACGCGCAGAAAGAAGCCCTTAAAAAAGAGGTGCTCCAGATCCTGCGGGTTTGCCCAGATATCAAGATACTAGGGCATGGGCAGGTAGCACCGAAGGCCTGCCCCTCGTTCAACGTACCCGGGTGGCTGCGTGAGATAGGGGTGCCTGAAAAGAATATTTACTAGGTTTGTTTGATTTGGGAAAAGCAAAGGCCCGTTCTTCTGGAGCGGGCCTTTCTTGTTTTGAGTCTGTTTTTTGTAAATCAAGCCGAAAACAGGATAATTATCTTAAAGCTTTTGAATGGCGTAGAATTCCCAATAAACTTCTGCATCGGGAGTCGTGGGGATTGACTTCCGGAAAACACAAACTTCTCTGTGGTCTGACGGGGATGGCAGTAGGCGGGCTTGGGAAAAGGGCATTAATTCATTTTCCGGAATGAGTACCCTGTAATACTCTTCGGCATGGCCACTGGGCAGAGGCAGTTTCTTTCTGGCTTCTTTGATAACCGGTAGTTCTTCCTCTTCTTTTCTAGTACGAGTGTAGGCGTCCATGGTATGGGAGTGTTTTAACAAGTATACGTATTATCTCCCAAACGCCACCCTTACCCCCTTCTTTATTTTCTGCACCACCCGGTGCACCTGGACCTTGTTGGGATAGTCCGTCAGGAAGGACACCTCCTCCATGGTGCAGCCGTGGGCGTGCAGCTCAAACGCCGCCACTTCCTCGGTGGAGTAGTGCGCCACGATGTAGGCCCGCACCGCCGCGGCCAGCGCCATGCGCTCCTCCCCGCTGTCCTCCCCCGTCTGCACCTCCAGCAGCTCCACCGGGTCAATGACCCGCCCCTGCCGCCTGGCGTAGTAGAAGTTCCCCTTCAGCGAGGTGATCATGTAGGCCACATAGCCCTCTCCGTTGAAACCGGACACCGCGATCCTGTCCCGGCAGCGCAGCAGCGTGTCAGAGTAGAGGTCGTGCGCCTCGTCTGTGTCTTTGGTGAGGTGGAGGGCGTAGGCCAGGAGCTTCTTCTGCTCCCCCGCCACTTTCTCCAGGAAGGTGGCGGCCTGCGCCCCAAAGGTGGGTTCCATAGCTTGGGTTAATAAAGGTCCCCGAAGCTATTCCAATAAAATCGCAGGGTTGCGGAAAAGGCACTTAGATCACATTTTCAACCCAATGTTTTACTCATGTTTTACCCGTAAAAGCAAAAAGCGGTGTAACTGATTGAGTTACACCGCTTTTCTGTCTGTCCAGGTAGCGGGAACAGGACTCGAACCTGTGACCTTTGGGTTATGAGCCCAACGAGCTACCAACTGCTCCATCCCGCACTGTTATTGTGATACAAAAGTAGTACCTTTTCTCTTATACTCCAAATGGTTTTGCAAAGTTTTTCAAAAAACAGGCTAAAAACGCCCGGTAATCCCGAAATGAATCTTCCCCCGCTGCAGGCTAAACCCTTCCTGCGCCGTGCGCCCCACTGAGTAAACTAGCTGAAACACACCGGCTCCCGTTGAAAAACTGATCCCGCCGCCCACGCCACTGGCCCACTGGTAATTTTTTTCCTGCGCCAGGTCCCTTCTCAGATATCCTTGGTCATACAACAGGAAAACATAAGATTCCTCCCCCGTGTACAGGCGATACTCCAGTGTACTGATGGCGTAAGAAGAGGCGTAAAAGGAATAATCATCAAAGCCCCTGATAGATGCCAAACCGCCCAGGCGGAACAGCTCATTTAAATAAAGCCGCTGGTTCACCAGTGCCTCAGACTTCAGCCGCGTCAGTACCACCCCATTTTTAGACATGGGCCAGTAGCGCTCCACCCGCCCCGCCACCGACAGTTGCGTACTACGCATCTGCAGCGTATCATAGTAGCTGGCTTCTACCCGCGCGTTGCGTTGCACCCGCTTGGTGCCCACCGCCCCCTGAAAGAACGCCTGCATGCCCCTTCTGGGGAAAAACAGATCATCCAGAGAATTCCATGAATAAGAAAGCCCATAGGAGGTAAAATTAGCATCAATGGCCGTGGAGTCTGACCGCCGCTGCCGCAGCGCAGTTGGGGAGAGCAGCTGGGAGCTGAGCACCTCGGCAAAAAACGTGAGACGGCTGGTGGTGGAAAGCGGGTAGGCAATCTCAACCCTCGGTCTGAGGTTCAGGAACGACGTATCTTGCTTGTACAGGTGAAAGAGGGTGGCCACTTCAAACGGCGTAGAGAAAATATGCGGGTGCCTGTATTCCACATCCAGCAGCTGCGAATTCTGGTCTACCTTGCGCCAGTGCAGGCCAATCTGCTTCCCGCTGCCCCGCAGGTTGCGCACCTGCAGGTTCACCTCACCCGTGATGAGCAGTTTATTTTCGTTGGAGTTGGGGTCTGGCAGAAAACCGATGATCCCGTCAAACTGGTTGGCTTTTTTTTCATCCAGCAGAAAATAGAGGCGGGCTTTGTTCTGGGCAAAGGCTACCTGCGGCTCGCCCGCCACCCGCACAAACGGCAGCTGCCGCAGTGCCCGCATGGCCGCCTCAATGCGCTGCTGCGAGTAAGGCTGCCCCGGAAACAGCTGCGTGTAACGGTACAGCGCCCGCTGCTGCAACCTACTGGTGCCCACCATCTGCACAGAATCTATCAAGATCAACGGGCCTTTCTCCACCCGCAGCACCCCTTGCAATGAGTCATTGTACAGCCGCAAAGAATCAAGTTTCACCGCCGCAAACGGGTAGCCCGCATTCTCCGCTTCGCGAAGCAAGGCCTGCTGCAGCTTGGCAAACTCGGCGGGCTTGAAGGGCGAACCGTTGTAGAGTTTCTCCCTGAAACCCACCCGCTCCAGCAGTCCTTCGCCCACGTTGCCGTTGCGCAGATACGCCCAATGGTACGGCCTCCCAGCGTGCACATGCACCCACAGCGAGTCGTTCCGGCGCACCGTGCTGTCAACAGAGGCGGTGAGGTAACCGTCTTCCTGCACCCGCAGCAGCCAGTTCTGCAGTTCCTGCAGTCGGCCTAGAGAATCCTGGGGAAGGGTTTTGGGCTGGTACCGCCGCCACACCTTGGCCTGCGCAGGATCTGGGCTTACCACCTGCACCGCCCGCTTGTCCTGCGCCTGCGCCCAACCGCTCAGCCACAGCAGCCCCCAAAGCAACAGCACAATTGTGTACCTTTGCCGCAGGAACTTCTGGCGCAGACGGGAACTCAGCAATAGAATCATTGTTTCTAAAGTACGGCAAGCCGATGGATTTTCAGGCACCGCCCATTTCTTTTCAGTAAACGCTCCTTAAACCATAAACGCATTTTGGCTGGTATCTATCTTCATATTCCTTTCTGTAAACAAGCCTGCCACTACTGCGACTTCCACTTCAGTACGTCAATGGGCATGAAAGAGGCGGTGCTGAACGCCATGCAGCAGGAACTCCTCCTACAGAAAGACTACCTCAACGGTGAGCCCATCAACACCATTTACTTCGGTGGCGGTACGCCCTCCATTCTTGAGGTAACTGAGCTGAACGCGCTGTTGGAGTCTATTTATAAACTGCACCAGGTTTCGGCCACGGCCGAAATCACCCTGGAAGCCAACCCAGACGACCTTACCCCTGAGAAACTGCAGGCACTGCGGCAGACGCCCGTGAACAGGCTGAGTATTGGGATACAGTCGTTCCATAACCCGCACCTGCAGCTCATGAACCGTCCGCACACCGCCACTGAGGCCGAAGACTGCGTGCGCCTGGCGCAGGATCTGGGCTTTGACAATATCTCCATAGACCTCATCTACGGCATTCCCGCTCTAGATTCTTTACTCTGGGAGCAGGACCTGGCCCGCGCCTTCGCGCTGCAGGTGCAGCACCTTTCCTGCTACGCCCTGACCATTGAACCCAACACCGTGTTCGGGCACCGCGTACGCAAAGGCAAATTCTCGCCCGCCGACGAGGAACGCGTAGCCCAGCAGTTTGAGCTGCTCATGACGCAGGCCCACGCCCACGGCTTCCTGCACTATGAGATCTCCAACTTCTGCCAGCCTGGCTTTGAGAGCAGACACAACAGCAGCTACTGGAAACAGGTGCCGTACCTGGGCATTGGCCCCAGCGCCCACTCCTTCAATGGCCAGAGCCGCCAGTTCAACCTTGCCAACAACCCCAAATACGCACAGGGGCTGGAGGCGGGGCAACTGCCCTGCACGGTAGAAGCGCTCACCGTAGAAGACCGCGTGAACGAGTACGTGATGACTACCCTGCGCACCAGCTGGGGCTGTGACACCAACTATATTCAGGAAAAGTGGGGCATTGACCTGCGCACGCTGCACGCACCGTACCTGCAGAAAATAAAAGACCAGGGGCTGCTGCAGGAGGAGCAAGGAATTCTGCTGCTCACAGAGGCAGGCAAGCTGCTGGCAGATGAAATTGCGTTAGACCTTTTCCTGCTGCAGGAAGAGGCGTAGCCTCACAAGTTGGGCATTCCTGTTTCTAGTCTGTTTTTCAGAAAACAGACTGGAAACAGAAACTCCTGCTTTAGTCTTTCCTGCACACTTCCCTTCTTGCAAGACAGACTCTCTTTCAGTCTGGTAATCTCTCTGTTTCATTCTAACTTGGAACTGGAATGGCTGAAGTTTTGAACTTCAGTGAGGCGATAGCCTCAAAATTTGCAATGACGGGAGTTGCTTTGTGGGTTAATCTTGGCTCCAGGCAAGAGTTCAACGGCCCTACTCCTTGTAGGGAGGAAGCTGTTAGCTTCTACTATCAACAACTTTGCTCTTCTGGCCTTGTAATCTGGCAGTATGCATTCAAGGGTATTACAACCTCTGTTAAGACCTTTTTGAT
Organism: Rufibacter ruber; assembly: GCF_014138425.1. NCBI lineage: Bacteria > Pseudomonadati > Bacteroidota > Cytophagia > Cytophagales > Hymenobacteraceae > Rufibacter > Rufibacter ruber. The sequence goes on along the minus strand of NZ_JACJIQ010000002.1, from coordinate 257,310 downwards.
CTGCCAGCGTCGCGAATTACAAATCTGCAGGCACCCAAGTTTGGGATTGCAAATCCTGCACAGCCGACAGCCCTGTTTTTGGCCTACTTTTCAGAAAACAGGCTAAAAACAGACATAACATTACCACCAAGCTTTTCCACGCATTCCGGCCCCCTTTGAAGAGGGTAGGAAGATGATTACTCGTGCAGAGTTAAGCATTCCCGAGGCTCCTTTCTTTCGTCCTGCTAATATTAGCAGTTACATCTTCTACGGCCTTTGTCATCCCCCCACCCCCTTCAAAGGAGGACGGATGCGTACAAAGGATATGGGAAATGATGACTATTAATAGGAGAATCTGCAGATGATCGCATTCACCATCTACAGAACTTTTACACCTGTTTTCGGCCTGTTTTTCAGAAAACAGCTCCAAAACGCACCCCTACCGTTCTGATCGCGTTTTGGCGGTGGTTAAACAATTTACCGTTTCAGAAGTACTACCTTGGGGCTTTCGTTTAGACCATGAAGAAGTTTATGCTGATTTTTCTTTCCATCATAGCCGCGTTGGCGGTGGGCATTACGCTGTTTGTGTGGTTTGCCCCACAGTTTGGCGCCGCAGCGCACGGGCAGAGCCTGGAACGCATCCAGAAATCACCGCAGTACCGTGACGGCAAGTTCCAGAACATTTCCCCCACCCCCATGATGGGGGAGCAGTCCCTGACAGAGAAAGTAAAGATCTTTGCCAAGTTTCTGGGGGGCGTAGAAGGGGCTACGCCCGAAGATGAGTTGCCGCAGGTGAAACTGACGCCCGCAGATTTCCCGGCACCGTCTGCCTCAGAGATAAAAGTCACGTGGTTTGGGCACTCGGCGGTGCTGCTGGAGGTGGGCGGTAAGCGCATTTTTGCTGATCCCATGCTGGGGCAGCGGGCGTCGCCGGTGTCGTTTATTGGTTCTAAGCGCTTTAATAAGGAGCTGCCCATTGCCATGGAGAACCTTCCGGCGCTGGACGTGGTGCTGCTTTCACATGACCATTATGACCACCTGGACCACGGCTCCATCAAAAAACTGATGGGCAAGACCCGCCATTTCTTTGTGCCGCTGGGCGTGGCGGCGCACCTGGTGAAATGGGGCGTGGCCAAAGAGAAAATCACCGAGCTGGACTGGTGGGAGACGGCCCAGTTTGAGGGGCTGTTTCTAGCCGCCGCCCCCGCCCGCCATTTTTCGGGCCGCGGCCTCACTGACCGTGACCAGACCCTCTGGTGCTCCTGGGTGGTGAAAGCCGGAGAGCAGTCTGTCTACTTTGGCGGGGACTCGGGCTATGACCGGCACTTTAAGCAGATTGGGGAGAAGTACGGCCCGTTTGACCTCACCATGCTGGAGTGCGGCCAGTACAACGAGGCCTGGAAATACATTCACATGATGCCCGAGGAGACGGCCCAGGCGCACTTGGACTTAAAAGGGAAGGTACTGATGCCTACCCACTGGGGGGCCTTCTCGCTGGCGTTGCACCACTGGAAGGAACCCATCAAGCGCCTCACCAAAGCGGCCGCCCGGCAACACATTCAACTGGCCACGCCCCTAATGGGGCAGCGGTGGCGGGTGGGGCAGGAACTGCCTACCCAGCAATGGTGGAAACCGCTGCTGTAGCATTTCTGTTTTGGGGCTGTTTTTCTGAAAACAGCCCCAAAACAGAAACCATATCCTGAGAGACAGAACCTCGTATTACTACGCACAGGCTGCTGCTGCTGCTGTACATTGTTTTGTTTCTCAACGCCTATGCTCTTAGCTGAAAGTATTCCGTACCGGTACATCTTTAACATGGTGAAAGTAGATGTGCTGCGGGTGTTTCTCTTCTCCCTCTCGTTTCACATCATAAAGCTTATCTGGGCAGACGACTGGCCCCCGGTGCCGTCTGCGTTGCCCTCGGTGCTGGGCACGGGCATTTCGCTGCTGCTGGCGTTCAACCTGAACCAGTCTTATGAGCGCTGGTGGGAGGCCCGTATTGTCTGGGGCGCCATTGTCAATGACTCCCGCTCGCTCCTGCTGGAGCTCAAGGCGTATATCTCCCCTGAAAAAATGGAGGACCCCTCTATCATGGCCACTTTCAGAAAGATTGGGTTCCGGCAGATTGCCTGGTGCTACAGTCTGGGGCAGAGCCTCAGAAAAGAAGACGCCACCGCCCATCTGCACCAGTTTCTGCCTGAGCAGGAGTTGGCGTACATCCAGGACAAGATGAACAAGCCGCTGTCTCTGCAGGTGCTGCACATGCAGGACCTGAACCAGCTGTTCCAGCACCAGGCGCTCAACCAGATGCAGCAGACGCAGGTAGCCAGCACGGTGGTGCGGCTGGTAGACTCCATGGGCAAGGCAGAACGCATCAACACCACGGTCTTTCCGGCCACGTACAGCATGTTCATTCACTTCTTTATTTACCTGTTTCTGGTGATTCTCTCGGTGACGCTGGTAGAGGCCATTGGTATTTATGAGATACCGGTGCTAACAGCGGTGGCATCAACCTTCTTTCTGGTGGAAAAAACCGCCCGGCACATACAAGACCCGTTCCGGAACAAACCCACTGACACCCCGGTCACCGCCATTGCCCGCACCATTGAGATCAACCTCAAGCAGATCTTAGACGAGAAAGAGGTGCCCCAACCGCTCCAGCCAGACGGCTATTTCCTGATGTAACCCCTTTGCCCGGCAGTAATCACTCCGGCGGCTAACGCCGAAACGGGAGATGCGTTTTTGGCCTGTTTTATGAAAAACAGGCCAAAAACGCATCTTCATGTAAACTAACCGTTTACTGTTATGGCAAAGCACCTTCACCCCGGCACTTCCGTCTCCGCCCCTGATTTCAAACCCCGCAAACGCGTTTCCCTCACGTGGCCTGGGTTTGCCAGCCTTGTCCTTCTGCTGCTGGGCGCCGCCTTCTACTTTTACCAAACCGGCCGGCCTGCTGTGCAATCACCACCCCAGGTTCTGGAGCCTGCGGGTGCTGTACCCCCCTTGCCAGACCACCCCGGTTTCCCAACCTCGGCAGACCTGGCCTCGCACCCTCTGTTTGCACCACTCACAGGCACGTCGGCAGATTCTCTGGAAGAGCCGTAAGAACCGCACGGGCTGGCTGAAAAGGGGCGTCGACCCCGGGTTTGGGTGACTTGGAAAGTAAAGCGGTTCTCAGCATCTTTACCGCTCGCAACTTTTCAATTTGCCCATGCGCCCACGCTTCCTACTCCACGTTTTCGCCCTTCTCCTCCTTTTTACGGCCAGCCTGTGCACTTCCAGCCAAACCGCTCTGGTTAAACCGCAAGACCCGCGCCTGGCGTACATGGGCCGGGTGGGGAAGCCATCGCCGGAGGCGGCGGAACTCTACTGGTCAGGCACCTCTGTGAAGCTGAACTTTGAGGGGACAGACGTGCAGGCGCGGCTCAAAGACAACACGGGCAACAGCTATTACCAGGTGGTACTTGACGGGGACACGGTGGGGACCATTCAGCCAGACACGGCTTCCAGGCTTTTCACCCTGGCCCGTCAGGTAAAGCGGGGCCAGCACACGGTTGAGTTGTTCAAGCGCACTGAGTGGGACAAAGGCACCACCACCTTCTATGGCTTTGAGCTGGGGAAAGGCGGCAAAGCGTTACCCCCATCGGCCAAGCCGAAGAGGAGCATTGAATTTTACGGGAACTCCATCACCGCCGGCTACGCGGTGCATGACTACTCGGGCAAAGATTCTCCGCTGGGGCTGAACACAGACAATTACCTCAGCTATGCCGCCCGCACCGCCCGCCATTTCAATGCAGACTATACCTGCGTGTGCAAAAGCGGCATTGGCATTCTGGTGAGCTGGGGGCCAATCATCATGCCTGAGATCTTTGACCGCCTCAACCCGTCTGACCCGGCCAGCAAGTGGGACTTTACCCAAAAGCAGCCCGATGTGGTGGTGGTCAACCTCTTCCAGAATGACTCCTGGCTGGTGAACCGGCCGGAGCATGAGCAGTTCAAGCGCAGGTTTGGCAATGAGAAACCAACAGAGCGGCAGATCATTACCGCTTATCAGAACTTTGTCAAGAGTATCAGGGCCAGGTACCCCAACGCCCACATCATTGCCATGCTGGGCAATATGGACATAACCCGCCAAGGCTCCCCCTGGCCAGGTTATGTGGAGCAGGCGGTGGCGGGGCTGCAGGACAAGAACGTCTATACCCTCTTCGCGCCCTACAAAGATACGCCCGGCCACCCGCGGGTAGAGGAGCAGCAGGCCATGGCAGAGCAGCTGATCCGGTTTATTGAGAAGAATATTGAGTGGTAGGTGTTAGAGGCATTTAATGCAAAGCTTCACCTAAAGAAAGCCAAGCTCCCACCTGGTTTCCCCTTCCACTGAAAAAACACACCAAAAACAACTTCTTCTTTTCCTGACTTCTGGAGAATATTGCACCATGAAACAGGCACTGCGAGAGAACGAACTCTTTGAGAACCTTGACTACGCCAGCCAGGGCATCACGGGGCGGGAGTTTGAGGAATGCACCTTTAGGAACTGTGATTTCTCTACCGCCAACTTCTCCAACTTCAGCTTTACAGACTGCGCGTTTGAGAACTGCAATTTGAGCAACCTCAGACTGAGCCACGCCAAACTACAGGATGTGCGGTTCACCAACTGTAAACTGCTGGGCGTTGATTTCAGCACCTGCCATGATTTTCTGCTGAGCGTGCAATTCACCGGCTGCTCTCTGGATCTGGCCTTCTTTGGGAAGCGGAACTTCAAAAAAACCGTGTTTGACAGCTGCAGCATCAAAGAGGCCAATTTCACAGAGACCGACCTGACTGAGGCTTCCTTCCTGAACTGTAACCTGAACGGCGCCGTTTTCCAGCGCACCAATCTGGAGAAAGCCAACTTGTTGACCGCCGTGAACTATGCTTTAGACCCGGAGGTGAACCGGATCAAGAAAGCAAAGTTTTCTGCGCAGGGCGCATTGGGCCTGTTGGCGAAGTATGATATTGTGATCAAGTAACCCAGCCAACGCATTTCCTGTTTTGGGCTTATTTTTAGGAAAACAGGTCCAAAACGCACAGAACTGCACCATGAACCTTTTAGAACATTACACCTGTCTGTGGGAAGAGACAGAAGCCCAGTTCACAGCGGGTCACTTTGAACTTGACCCGCTGCTGGATTCTCCCCATGATTCCCGGAGGGGACTTACGGTATTGATTCGTCCCGGCGCAGAAGTGAAGGCGCGGCTGCGGCAATTTCTACAGGAGCTGGCGCAGCTGGAGCCGGCGCAGTACTACTATCCCGCCTCTGACATCCACATCACCTTGCTGTCCATTATTTCCTGCTATCCGGGATTTCAGCTGGGGCAGATCAACCTGGCGCCATATAGCCATCTGGTGCAGCAGGCGCTGCAGGGCGTTTCACCTTTTCAGGTGGAATTCACGGGCATGACCGCCTCGCCGTCTTGCGTGATGGTGCAGGGCTTTCCGCTGGGGGAGCAGCTCAACCAACTGCGGAACAACCTGAGAACAGCTTTCCAGGCCTCAGGGCTGCAGCAGTCCATTGACCAGCGGTACGCCATCCAGACGGCACACAGTACGGTGGTCCGGTTCAGGAAACCCCTACAGCAGCCGCAGCAGTTTCTGGAAAAGCTGCGGGAGTACCGGCACCAGGCGTTTGGCAGCTGTGTGGTGCGGGAGGTGGAGCTGGTGTACCATGACTGGTACCAGCGGCAGGAGAACACGCAGGTGCTGGGCAGGTTCTCCCTGTAGAGCGTTTTCTGTTTTCGGGCTGTTTTTCAGAAAACAGGCCCAAAACGCACCTCCCCGCCAGAAAGGAACCAGGTGCGCCTCCTTTCTTCCGCCAGAGCGGAAAATATCCCTTATCTTTAAGGAGTGACACCTGCGCCGCAGCTTTAGTGTAAAGACCATGTTTTCCTTTTTCCGGCAGCCGTACCCGCTCAATGAGCTCACCCTTTCCAGAAGCCTGTTCCTGTCTTTCCTGTTTGGGGGCATCATTGCGTTCAGCCTGATTGTGTTCCAGCCGTTTGGGTCTTATAACTGGCATGACCCGTCTAAGAATCTGATCCTGGGTGGCTACGGCGGGGTGGCGGCGCTGTCTGTGTTTCTGAACTTCTATGCGTTTAGAAAACTGCTGCCCACCCTGTTCACCGAAACCCGCTGGACGGTAGGCAGGGAAATCTTCTGGAACCTGGGCCATTTTTCTACGGCCGGCTTTCTCTGCACGGCCTACGGCGCGGCGGTGGGCGTGATGTCTTTTTCACTGGCGCAAGTCACGTACATGACCTTGATCGCCTTCTTGATGGGCATTGTGCCGGCCGTGCTGCTGGTGCTGCTCAACTACGTGTTCATGCTGCAGAAGTACAAGCCCTTGGCCCCGCCAGCCAAGCCAGAGCCGGTGCTTACCGTCCAACCGGTGGCCACCCCGCTCCTCACCCTCACCGCCGAAAACGACAGAGACACCTTCTCCCTGCCCCTCCAGGACCTGCTCTTTATTGAAGCCGATGACAATTACTGCACCGTCTATTTTCTGGACAACGGCAAGCCGAACAAAAAGCTCCTGCGCAGCAGCCTCAGCCGCCTGGAGAATCAGATTGCCACTGACAAAGTGGTGCGCTGCCACCGCTCCTATCTGGTGAACCTGCAGCAGGTGACCCAGGTGAGCGGCAACGCGCAGGGGTACAAACTGCACTTTGAGCAGATAGAGCTGGCGGTGCCGGTGGCGAGGTCCTCCTCCAGCGTGGTGAAGTCGGCTTTTGCGGCGGCCTAACCACCCCAAGCCCTTTCCCGTTCACCCCAAAACCCGCCTGCTGCCCCAAAAACGCGGTTGTTCACCCCATTGGCCAGCGGCGCATTTCTGGGCGCCCTACTTTTGACGAAAACCAGTCAACACCCCTTCGTCATGAAAAAAGCCCTGAAAAGAATCGCCCTTTTTCTTCTGCTCACCCCTCTGGTACTCCTCCTTTTGGGTGTCATTGCCTACGGTATCTATGCGCTAACCGCCGTGGGCGGGGAGAGCACCCCGCACCAAACGTATCTACAGCAGCACCAGCAGGAAGTGACCTTTACAGAAGATACGCCCTTCCCCCTCTTTGACAGCGCCTTCTACCAAAAGCAGATCATTCTCTTAGGCGAATCACACGGCACCGCCACCCCACAGGAGCTGGACTTCGCCCTGCTGAAGCACCTGAACCAGAAAGTGGGCCTGCGGCATTACCTGGCCGAAGTAGATTACAGCCAGGCTGCGCTCCTGAACCAGTACCTGCAAACCGGCAATGAAGAGCGGCTGCGCTTTGTGTTCCAGTTCTGGGCCCGCCACAACGCCCAGTGGGGCAACCAGGAGTTCTACAACAAGATCAAAAAAATCAGAGCCCTCAACCAAACCCTGCCCCCGCACCGCCAGATCTGGTTCTTAGGCGTTGACCGAATTCAGGACACAGACGCACTGCACCGCCACCTGCGGGAACTGATAACGCAACTCCCCGCCAAACCGGAAGACACCACTACCGCACGCCTAAAACAGATGGCGGCGGCAGACACCCTAGACACAGATGCGCTCGCCCGTACTGCCGCCCAGTTCCTTTCCTCCCGCGCCCAGGACACGGCTAATTTTGATTTGAGGCACACGTTGCAGAACGTGGTGTACCTGCAAGACAAAATCAAGCGAGACAGCGTAATGTACCTGAACCTGCAGACCTTGGTGCAGCAGAAAGGCTTGGAGCGGGAGAAACTGTACGGCATGTGGGGCATCTTCCATACTATTCCGGTACGGGTGCAGCGGGGCGTGCCGTTTGCCTATCTGCTGCAGGGTGACACTTCCCCCTTCAAAGGCAAGGCCGTGTCTATTGGCGTGTACACCGTGGAGAGCGAGAGCATGATGCCCGCCGCAGCGTTACCAGCGGCTATCAACAAAGGCCAGCGCTACGTGAACACCACGTGGGCAAACCAGGACGGTCCGCTGGTGTTTGTGAACGGGATCAAAGACCTGAAAGCGGTTTCCCGGGGCCATGTGTCCCTCTTCAAAACCGATGCCGCCCATTCGCCTTACCGCACCTCCCCGCGCCTGGCCAGCTTCAAGACGCTGTTCCCCGGCCAGAGCATTGAATTTGCGGGAGCGAATCCTCGTGTGGCTACTATCTTCCCGTACATCTGCCTGGTGAAGAACTCCAAGGCGCTTACGCCGGTGAAGTGGTAAAATCAGTGGCAGAAAAGCGGTGGTATTAAAACTCTTTCTGTTGCCCACTATGCCCTGGAAGTTACTCCCCAACCAAAAAATTGGGGAGTAACTTCCAGGGCATAGAATGTTTCCTGGGGAATGCTGCCATACATCAGGCCCTTTCACTTTTGCCATCCAGAAAGGGACTTAGGGAACAGCGGGCCAACTAGAAAAACACCTGCTACTACCGTTCGCCACCAAGATTCTTTACAGAATGGCAATAGGAAGGCTGAGGTTGCCATTCGTGCATAAGATTCTTTTCAGAACAACAGGATCATGCGGTACGCTTGACCACCAATTCATTAAGAGAAGGGAAAGGCACGGGCAAAGAAAACATCTTGCTTGCGCCTTTTCCTGTTTTTGGCCTATTTTCGTAAAAACAGCTCTAAAACGCCCGCCATGCATGCACCTACCGCCACCCTTACCTTTAGAAACAGAAACTACACCTTTGACCCGTTGCAGCCGCTGGATATCTCCCTGCCGCTGGCGGCGGGGCCGGAAAACGTAAACTGCTTCTGGGCGGAGCCGGTGCAGGTGGAGACCATCACCGTTGGCGATTTTGTGGGCAGCGTGGCCGCAGGGGGCGCAACCAACTACCAGCGCGTACACCTCACCCCGCACGGCAACGGCACCCACACCGAATGCTACGGCCACATCTCGCCAGATCCCGCCGCTACACTGGATCAATGCCTGCGCCGTTTCCTGTTTGTGGCACAGGTGGTAACCGTAGCACCGCGGCGGCAGGAAAACGGGGATCTCATGGTGATGGCCAATGACGTGCTGGCGAAGGTAGAGGGCACGCATTTACCGGAGGCGTTGGTGCTTCGTACGCTCCCCAATTCAGAGGCGAAACGCACCGCCCACTACTCGGGCACCAACCCTGCGTACCTAGAGCCCGCTTTGGCGCAATTCCTAGCAGAAAACCAAATAGAGCATTTGCTACTGGACCTGCCCTCTGTTGACCGCGAGGAAGACGGGGGAGCCTTATTGGCACACCGTGCGTTTTGGCAGTACCCGGCGGCTGTTCGTACCAACGCCACCATTACAGAGTTGATTTTTGTACCAGATGCGGTGGCAGACGGGTTGTTCCTGCTGAATTTACAGGTGACCAGCCTGGTGCTGGATGCCAGCCCAAGCAGACCTGTCTTATATGCATTGGCTCCGGCTGCCGCTGCTCCCGCACCTACTGTGTTCTTCTCTGAGGCCCCGCATTAAACCTTCGCTTTCCTCCGGTTATTTTGCTGGTGGTGGTGGTATGAGTAGTCCGCTTTCACCAACTCTCTCCCGTTGCCGGAAGGCAGAATAAGTGGTCTGTTGTTCCTTTGGGCAATGTGTTGTCTGTTGTTCCTTTGGCTGTGGCGCTTAATGCAGCAGTGGTAGTGCGTAGTCTGCTGTTCCCTTTGCTGGGCAGTTGGATGCATTGCCGTTGTTTTAGGAATGCGTAGTCTGCTGCTCCCCTGGCTTTACCGTTTGCTCCGGTGCCTCACTCACTGTACTGTTTCATCTTTTCCGGTAAGCGCTCACGGCCGCGGGGCCCCGTCCTGGCGGTGAGCACTGCTGTTAAAACTAGGCCCTCCGGCCTTGCCGCTGAAGCGGCACCGTATTAACAGAGGCGCTCACCCCCAGGACTGGTTTAGGTTCCTCTCCTGCTACTTCCTATACTTGCTCTGTCTGTTTCAGCAGGTAACTACTGCTGTCCCGCTAGCCTGAGGCGAGCCCGTGCTGCGCACATCAGCCAGAGGCAGAAGTGCTAATTTAACAGAGGTGCCACTAGCAGAAGTGTTCATTGTTGTTTGTTTGCTTATTGCTGCTTGTGTGTCGCTTTCTCTGGTTCAAGTTTCCAACCTGGACCTATGGTGGCGGAAGCTTTAAGCTTACATGGGGCGGCAGCCTCACATGACCTCTGCCCTCTATAGCTCCCTCTTCTGCCCTCTATGGCGCGGAAGTTACTTCCGTGCCTTCTAACTCCAGCTGATACTCCCGCGCTGGCGGAGTCTCCGGACTCGTGCCTACAGCTGACGGGCGGTCTCTGGCTGCCCTCGCAGCGCGGCAGCGAAACCAGGCATTGCTGCTTCATTCCTGCTGAAGTACCTAAGGGGAAAAGGAAGGACTCAAGACTCAGAACTCACTTTGACACTCCCCCTTTGAAGGGGGTGAAGGGGGATGTTTACACAGGAGGGCACGCATTCCTGATCACCCTCTTTTTTGGCGCATATCGTTGAGTTCTGCCAAGCATCGCGCTCTTCCGGATTTGCAATCCGGAAGCTGGTACACGGGGATTTGCAATCCCCGCGGCGGGACGTTTGATCTGCAGGCGCCGCAGATTACAAATCCGCAGGTACTAGGCCCAGAATTACAAATCCCGGACAGCTGAGGGACACGCAGGCCAGATGTACGGTCACCCGCCATTTGCCCCGCGCATGCCAGACAACTCCCCCCGGGAGGGGCTGGGGTGGGTCTCACGCGTGGCATGTTGTTTTCCCAAACTAAGCCCCAATCTCATTCGTGACTCAAGACTCAGGACTACTACCAGCCCCCGCTGCGTCTTTCAGACCTGCGAGGGTTTACGCCAAGACCCTCTGCTGGATCAAGATGCTTCCTTTTCCGCGAGGGGGAACACCGTTTTCCTGTTTTGGGGCTGTTTTCTGGAAAACAGCCCCAAAACAGGAAAGGCTCTACCGGTTACCAGTAGAGCCTTTCCTGTCTGCACAGCAGTTTTTACCGCTTATAAATAAAATCCTGGAGTTCACGTTTGCTGCTGGTGAACTCCAGGGCTTCTAGCACCCGGGGGAACTCGCGGCGGTCGCAGACAAACTGATAGGCGTATTTTGCCAGGGCTACGCGGCGGTCTTCAAAGCTCAGGGCCTTCATGAAGTGGAAAAGGTCTTCGGTCATGATGCTGCCGGCTAGTCTTATTTCGCCTTTGGCGATCTCCAGGCGACGGTCATCAAAGCCTTCGTCTTTCATAAAACGGAGGGTGCGGTCTACCTGGCGCTCGTCCATGGCCGAACGGCAGTCATCATACACGGGCCCCTGCACGGGCGGGACTGGGCGGTGCAGCGGCACCTCCTCTACTTTTCTTAGAATGAAGTTTCCTCTGCGGGCAGGCTCCAATACAAATACCGTTTCATACCCGTTGTGCAGGAACACTTCAGCCCTGATAGTCAAAGGTCTGCCTCTGCGCACCACCCGCACGTCTATCCAGTGCCTTCCGGCGGGCAAATCACCTACCGCCACGCGGTTAGAGGGAACGGTGTTGATGACGCGGGGGCCAATGGCGAGGTAGAACAGTTCCCCGCGCTGGCTTTCTACCAGAATGGCGGCGTCACGGGGTACCTGCGCCTGCACCAAACCAAGAAACAGGAAAAAGGCGATAATGGTAACGTATAGACGGTTCATAGCGGTAAGACTTAGATTTCTCTCTGTTGAGAAGCCAAATCCAAACATTGTGCCAACTCTATATAGAAAAAGCAAGCCGCAGCCGTTTTTGGCCTGTTTTCTGAAAAACAGGCCAAAAACGGCTGCGGCTCCGCTAAATGAGTCTGCGGTTACCGCTTATCCCTGGTACTGGAATTCGCCGTAGGCGCTCTTGATGGTCAATTCATTGTGAGCACTGGCTTCTACGCGGCCAATAACCTGCGCCCCTAAGTTGAAAGAACCGGCAATGGCAATGAGATCAGCGGCAATGGCCTCCGGCACATACAGCTCCAGGCGGTGGCCCATGTTAAAGACCTTGTACATCTCCTGCCAGCTGGTGTTGCTCTGCTCCTGAATGAGTCTGAACAGCGGCGGCACGGCCAGCAGGTTGTCTTTGATGATGTGCACGTTCTGCGTGAAGTGCAGCACCTTGGTCTGCGCCCCGCCGCTGCAGTGCACCATGCCGTGCAGTTGGCTTCTGTAGTCTTTCAAGATGGCCTGCACCAGCGGTGCGTAGGTTCTGGTGGGCGACAATACCAGTTTGCCCACGGTCAAGCCGGTTTCTTCATTGATGTCTGTGAGCTTGCAGTTGCCCGAGTACACCAGGTTAGACGGCACGGCGGGATCAAAGCTCTCTGGGTAATTCTGGGCCAGGTAATTGGCGAACACGTCATGGCGGGCGCTGGTGAGGCCATTGCTGCCCATGCCGCCGTTGTACTCGGTTTCATAGGTGGTCTGGCCGTAAGACGCGAAGCCCACAATCACATCACCGGGCTGAATGGTGTGGTTAGAGATGACGTCGCGGCGTTTCATGCGGGCGGTCACGGTGCTGTCTACAATGATGGTGCGCACCAGATCCCCTACATCGGCGGTCTCGCCGCCGGTGCTGTAGATGCCAATGCCGTTGTCGCGCAGCATCTGCAAAACTTCCTCTGTTCCGTTGATGATGGCGGCTATGACCTCGCCGGGCACCAGGTTCTTGTTACGCCCAATGGTGCTGGAAAGCAGGATATTATCTGTAGCGCCCACGCACAGCAGGTCATCTGTGTTCATGACAATGGCGTCCTGGGCAATGCCTTTCCAAACCGATAAATCACCGGTTTCTTTCCAATACAGATAGGCCAAGGCGGATTTGGTGCCCGCGCCGTCGGCGTGCATGATGTTGCAGTACTCGGGGTCGCCCACCAGCAGGTCCGGAATGATTTTGCAGAACGCTTGCGGGAACAGGCCTTTGTCAATGTTCTTGATGGCGTTGTGCACATCTTCTTTTGAGGCCGAGACGCCCCGCTGCAGGTACCGGTTTTCCATGGAATGGGTTGGTGGTTGGCGAAAACTGTTTTGGGCTTGTTTTCTGAAAAACAGGCCCAAAACGCGAAATCATGAATAACGGAGCAAAAATAAGAAAGCCTCCCGTTTCTGACGGGCTTTTTCTTCCGGTATTTCTGAAAAGGTGCGGTTATTTGAGCAGCTCCCTCCCCTGCTTCCGTCTCACAAAAGCGACAATGACCCATACCGGCCCAAGCCCCAGCAGAAAGCCATGGAAGAATACCTGGAACTTGGAGGTATCCAGATTCCCTAGAAATGGAACATCCAAGAAGACGGTGGCTACGCCGATGGCGGTACAAATAATACCTGCGAGAAAGAGAAGGGGGCTTTTCATGTTCCAGAGGATGCTTGGCGGCGTATAAGTGATTGATCTTCAGCAAAAGGAACAGGTTTAGCCATGTAACGCGGGCTGTTGCCAATGTTATGAGGCTTGCTTCTGCCGTTGGAAGGTTCGCTTCGCTGTTCCCGGCGGGGCAGTCTGTTGCCATACGTGTTCTGCAGTTTCCTTGGCTGGGCTGTTGGATGCAGTGCCTCTGCTGCCTGTGGCAATGCGTGGTCTGCTGCTCCTCCTGGCAGCGGCTTTCCATCCCATGCGTAGTCTGTTATTGCCTTGGCTGCGGCGGGAAGGTGTAGTCCGTTTTTCCCTTGGCTAGTCTGCTTGACGCGGTGGTTTATTTACTGAGTTGTTTCATCTTTTCCGGTAAGCGCTCACGGCCGCGGGGCCCCGTCCTGGGGGTGAGCACTGCTGTTAAAACTAGGCCCTCCGGCCTTGCCGCTGAAGCGGCACCGTATTAACAGAGGCGCTCACCCCCAGGACTGGTTTAGGTTCCTCTCCTGATCAGACTTACTTTCTCGGTCTGTTCCAGTAGGTAACCGCTGCTTATCCGCTAGCCTGTGGCGAGCCCGTGCTACGCACATCAGCCAGGGGCAGAAGTATTGTTTTTTTATTGCTGCTTGTTTGCCGCTTTCTCTGGTTCAAGTTTCCAACTTGAACCTATGGTGGCGGAAGCTTTCAGCTTCCATGAGGCGGCAGCCTCACATTACTTCTGCCCTCTATAGCTCCCTCTATGGCGCGGAAGTTACTTACGTGCCTTCTAACTCCGGCTGATACTCCCGCGCTGGCGCGAGTCCCCAGACTCGTGCCTACAGCTGATGGGTGTTCTCAGCCTGCCCTCGCGGCACGGCAGCGAAACCAGACATTGCTGCTTCATTCGTGCTGATTTGCGTAAGGAAAAAATGAAAGGACTCAGAACTCAAGACTCATAACTCAGAACTCACTCTGATGCTCCCCCTTTGAAGGGGGCGAGGGGGATGTTGACACGTGCCGGTCCACGCGTTGCTGAGGTACGGTCACCCGTCATGTGCCCTACGCATGCCAGATAACACCTCTACCGGGAGGGGCAGGTTCTACGCATGGCTGATCCTGCCTTGGAGCAGAAGCTACTCGCTTCCCGGTCCCTCTCAAACAAATCTGGCCTGTCTCGCTTTGGCAAGACAGGCCAGATAACTTGGCTCAGGCTATGCTATTGTTCGTCAATACGCGTCACTTTAAACTCAGTGCGGCGGTTGCGCTGGTGTTCGGCTTCGGTTTTGGCGTTTCTAACTACTGGCTGGGCTTCGCCATAGCCGCGGGCGGTGATGCGCTTAGGATCTATGCCTTTGGAGATGATGTAGTCTACGGCGCTTTGGGCGCGGCGCTGCGAGAGATCCTGGTTGTACTTGTCATTACCGCGGCTGTCTGTGTGTGAACTCAGCTCAATGGTAATGCCGGGGTTGTCTACGAGCGTCTGCACCAGCTTGTCCAGCTCCAGGGCCGCATCTGGCCTGATATCGGCTTTGTCATAGTCATAGAAAATGTTTTCCACCACAATGGCTTTGTTGCGCACAATTTTGGTGAGCGTGAGCGTGGCCGTGAGGCGGATGTCCGTAACGGGTTGGGTCAGTTGGTTCTGCGGCGGCGTTTTGCCCTGGGTCACCACAGATTTACGGTCGGCAAAATACCCGGTCCTCTCCGCCAGTACCGAGTACACGCTGGCGGTATCCAGCTTGAAGGTGAAGTTACCGGCGGCATCAGACAGCACCTCGGCCACTTTGCCGCCCTGGGCCGCCTGTAACGTTACCCGCGCATTGGCCATGGGCGTGGTGGCATTGGTTTTCTCGTTCCGCTCCAGCACCCGGCCGTCTACAAAGAAGTTCACCAGCTTAGGCTTGCGCTTCTCAAAAGAGTACACATCATCACCGCCCTGACCGCCTTCACGGTTGGAGGCAAAGAACCCTCTGTCTTTCTCAGTGTAGAAGATAGAAAAGTCATCTCCCGAAGAATTGATGGGCGTGCCCATGTTGATAACCGAGTCGCCGTTGATCCGGAAGATGTCCAGCCCGCCCAGGCCGGGGTGCCCGTCTGAGGCAATGTACAAAGTGCCGTCTGGCGCCACGTGCGGGAAGGCCTCGTTGCCTGGCGTGTTAATCACCGGACCCAGATTCACCGGGCGTGAAAAGCGGCCACCGGCGTCTAAGGTAGTTTTCCAGATGTCATTCCCGCCCTGGCCGCCTTTGCGGTCTGAGGAGAAGTAGAGGGTGCGCCCATCGGGCGAAAACGCGGGCGTGGCATCCCAGGCGTCATCTATGTTGAAACTCAGCAGCGTTGGCTCAGACCAGGTGCCGGTTTTGAACTGTGACACATACAGGTCTACGTCTTTGCGGCCGCTTTTCTTGCCAGAGTTGCTCCGGGCGAAGACCATGGTGCGGCCCTCATTGGTGAACGCGGGGGTGGCATCATGCATTCCTTCAGCATTCACCTGCCCCGGCAAGGCTTTTACCGGGGCCGCTGCTACCACGCCGGTGTCTGACAAAGCAATGAGGTACAGGTTCTGGAACCCCTCGCCGTTGCCCAGGTATTTGGTTTCTTCGCGGGAGGCCGTGAACAGCAGCCCGCCGCTGTGCACCACGGGGGCATACTCAGACGCGGCGCTGTTGGTGCCCGGTACGGGTTTTACAATCTGGTAAGAAGGGGTGCTCACAATGGAAGGCACCACTTTCAGGTTCTCCACTTCGCGCTGCGCCTCTCTCATGAACCCTTTGTTGGTGGCCACCGCCAGGTAGTTGCGCAGTTGCGCGGCGGCTTCCTCGTATTTGCCGCTCGCCTTCAGGGCCATGCCATAGCGGAAAAGGGTTTCCTCGCTTTTCTGGCCGGCGTCCAGGGCCGCCTTGTAGTGCGGCTCGCCCTGAGAGAGGCGGTTAGACATGCGGTACGCCTCTGCCAGTTTGAAGTTCACCGTGGCCGGGTTCTTCCCTTTCTTCAGCGCCTCCTGGTAATGCTCAATGGCCAGTTGGTATTCGCCTTGGGCAAAGTCTTTGTCACCCTTCTTCACCACGCCCCTGAAGGGGCCGCAGGAGGAGGCGGCCAATGAGAGGGCCAGGCCCAGCACCAGAATGTTGTTTTTCCGCATCATGCACTCATCATGTTTGATGGCTCTAAAAGTAACGGGCGAGCCAGGTATCTTTTGCCGGTTTAGGCCACTGCTCCCGCAGGCCGCCCACCGTTTCTACTAAGGTATCAAAATAAAGCGACTCCGGCGACAGCGACCCTGCGGCCACCAGCTGCTTCACCTCGGCCATGGGCACCGTCTGCACCTGGTTTCCCTGCTGGAACGCCAATCTGGTACGGTCAAATAATTGAACGTGAAACTCCTGCTCTAATTGTCTTAAAAACCCCACTGATTTATCAATGGAGCAACCGCTGGCGGTGGCTACTTTTTCATTGGTAGCCAAGATGATAAAGTGGCGCGCCCGTATTTCAAAAGAAGCCTGCAGGTCATTGCCGTGGCTGCTCCATTCGGTTACGAAACCCTGCAGCCGCTGGTTCATGCTCTCTTCTTCTTCTGGGGTCAGGGGGCGGCTGATCTGGTACACCCACACCCGGCTATACGGTGGCAAGTCTTGAAACGGAACGTACATGTTAAGTAAAGTGCTAATTTTTATAACGAAGTATCACGTAGCAGGTATCACGCAGCAAGACTTCTATGGTTTCTGTTTTCGGGCTGTTTTGGCCAAAACAAGCTGAAAACGCAAATCTTCTTTTCAGCAACCTCTGCCTTACCCGCTCCTGCCGCAAGCTTTCAGCAAGTGATGTTGTATGGTGGAAGTTCTTCAGCTTCCGGCTGGCCTCCATAGTCCCACACGCAAGCGTGCAAATGTGCGGCAATGGGTGTATCTGCTTTTGCTGCATACGGCTCTTGCTCTCTGCCCTTCCGGATTTCAAAGCCGGAAGTTCTCTGCCGGGGATTTCTAATCCCCGTAGTGCGGCGGCTTTCTAAATAGCCCAGCATTGGGGATTAGAAATCCCCAGACAGAAGAATTCGGGATTAGAAATCCCGAATAGCGCAGTCATGCAGGTATCACGTAACAGATATCACGTAGCAAGAGTTTTTCTAACTTCCGTTTTGGGGCTGTTTTGGCCAAAACAGCCCCAAAACATATTTACCCGGTCTTACGCCCTGATACGTGCTACTTGCTACGTACTTACGCGTTTAACCCTTCGGCCTGGGCAATGAGTTCGGCAATGTCAAAGACTTTGACTGAGTCTTCTTTGTTCTGGCTCTTTACGCCGTCGGCCATCATGGTCATGCAGAACGGGCAGGCGCTGGCAATGATGCTGGCCCCGGTGCCAATGGCTTCTTCGGCGCGCTCTACGTTGATGTCTTTGAAACCGGGCTCGGGCTCTTTCCACATCTGGGCACCGCCGGCCCCGCAGCAGAGCCCGTTGGCGCGGCTGCGCTTCATCTCCACCAGATCTGCGTCTAAGGCGGCCAGCACTTCACGCGGCGCCTCATAGATGTTGTTGGCGCGGCCCAGGTAACAGCTGTCATGGAACGTGATGCGCTTGCCTTTGAACTCGCCGCCGCCGGCTATCTTCACCTTGCCCTCGTTGATGAGGTTCTGCAGAAAGGTGCTGTGGTGAATGACCTCGTAATTTCCGCCCAGGGCGGGATATTCATTCTTGATGGTGTTGAAGCAGTGCGGGCACGCCGTGACAATGGTTTTGATGCCGTAGCCGTCTAGCGTGGCAATGTTGGTCATGGCCTGCATCTGGAACAGGAACTCATTGCCGGCGCGCTTGGCGGGGTCACCGGTGCAGGATTCCTCCATGCCCAGCACGGCGTACTTGGTGCCCACGTGCTCCAGAATGCGCACAAAGTCACGGGTTACGCGTTTGTAGCGGTCGTCAAAGGAGCCGGCGCAGCCTACCCAGAATAAAACTTCAGGGGTTTCACCGCGGGCGGCCAGGTCTGCCATAACGGGTACTTGTATCTGTTTTTTCTCTGACATCAGTGGTTAAGGGCTAAGTTGTAAAGGTGCTAGTGTGCTAATTTACTCGGCATGCCGCACAATTGCTAATGGTTGTTAGGCTGTTTCTGCAATTCAGCGTTTTTCAGGTGGCGAGTAAGGAACGCGTGAAACCCACCCCTACCCCTCTGAGGAGGGGAAGTATCTGGCAAAGTTGTTAGCTATTACTCGCTGTTCAGGAGTTCCACTCCTGAACTTGCCTGCTGCGGAGTTCTACTCTGCCGGGAACCACGAGCAGAAGTTGCAGAAGAAGGGGGAGTGGAACTCCCTGGCAGACTACTTCCGGAGCAGAACTCCGGAAGAGCTGGTTTACAAAGCAAAAAGTGCTTTTACCTTCCCCTTTTGCGAAGACAACAGCCTTGTCTACACAAAGGAATGACTTCTTTTCCTTCGGCTGCGCCGATGCGTTTATGACCTAGTTTTTGGAAACCATGAACAAATCATCTGCCCAGTTGAAACGGTCACTTGGGGAGAAGGCCCACGGGGCGCCGTTGTTCTCAATGTTGTTGAACATGGCGTTGAGGGCGGCCGGCGCGGCAGACTCTTCCAGCACCAGGAACCGGCGCAGGTCAATGATGGTAGACAGCTGGTTGATGTTCACCGGGCAGGACTCTACGCAGGCGTTGCAGGTGGTGCAGGCCCAGAGTTCCTCTGGGGTGATGTAGCCGCGCAGCAGCGTCTTTTCATCAGTGGCGTTTACGCGCTCAGACTCCTGCTGGTAGCGGGCCGGCGCGAAGATGATGGGCGAATGGCCTTTCTCCTCCAGGCGGTCACGGGTGTCCATGACAATCTTGCGCGGCGAGAGCAGTTTGCCCGTGATGTTGGCGGGGCAGACGCTGGTGCAGCGGCCGCACTCGGTGCAGGTGTAGGAGTCCATGAGCTGCTTCCAGGTGAGGTCTTCCACGTCTTTGGCCCCAAACTTCTGCGGATCTGCCCCTTCGGGCGCGGGCGGCACCTGGTAGCTGGGGTCCAGCATGGCTTTGATCTCATGCGTGATGCTCTCTACGTTGCTGAACTGGCCCTTGGGCTCCAGCTTGCTGTAGTACACGTTGGGGAACGACATGATGATGTGGAAGTGCTTGGAGCTGGGCAGGTAGTTCATGAAGGCCAGAATGCCTACAATGTGCACCCACCAGCCCACGGCGGCAATGATTTTCAGGGTCTGCACATCGCTTCCAAACAGGTCTACCAGGCCAGATGTGACGGGGAAGGCGCCCACCAGGTGCAGGCCGCCCAGCTGGGTCAGCTTCTGGTCAGCAATGTTAAAGGCGAAGAGCGCCAGCATGAGCACAATCTCCGTAACCAGAATAATGTTGGCGTCCAGCTTGGGCCAGGCGCGCATCTCAGCGCCGTTGGTGAGGCGCGGCACTTTGGTCACGTTGCGTCTCACCAAAAAGATGACACAGGCAATGATCACCAGCAGGCCCAGAATTTCATTGATGGCCATGAGCACGCTGTACACCGGCCCCAGCACGCCCAGCACCCGGTGGGTGCCAAAGGTGCCGTCAATCAGGATCTCAATCAATTCTACGTTGATCACCAGGAAACCCACGTACACAAACAGGTGCAACACGGCGGGCAGCGGGCGCTTAAACATTTTTTGTTGGCCAAACGCCACCAGCAAAAGGGTGTTGATGCGCTGGGAGACGTTGCCGGAGATCTCTTTGTCACGGCCCATGTTAATGTTCTGGGCAATTTTTCGGATCTGCCAGATAAACAGGCCAATACCTACTACAGCTACAATAATAAACGCGATGCTACTAATCACAGGCAGGAAGTTTAGCGGTGGAATTTGCTTCTATTACGAACGAATTTAGCAAAGTATTCGGAAACCGGTATAAAAGATTTTTTTGCCAGAAGTTTTGCAAATGTGCGCAGGCTGCTTACCTTTGCATACTTTTTCACGGGAACGGCAGCAAAACAGCTCCTGACCAGAAGTGAAAAGATGCTGGTGATGTAGCTCAGTTGGTAGAGCAAAGGACTGAAAATCCTTGTGTCGTTGGTTCGATTCCAATCATCACCACCAGCAGAAAAGAGAATCCCGCTTCATGATTTGGAGCGGGATTTTTTGTTTTCGGCCTGTTTTGGCGAAAAGAGGCTTTAAATAGGAATAGCTCCCCTTGGTGGTTCAGCCGATATGTACCAAGTTGGTACACGTAGGTGCGTTCATGCACCCCATTGGTACATAAGCGCCCCTACGTGTACCAATTTTTGTATTTTTGTCTCATGACACAGCCAACCTTTACCCCTGACCAGCCTTATAACCAACTGCCCTTGCTCCCTCCTACCTTAGAAGAGATAGAATCTATTGCTATCTTAAAGCAGGAAAGCAAGGCTGCTGTAGCCGTAGCAGAGTTAAAAGGATTGGCTAGGACACTCCCTAATCAGGGCATTCTAATAAATGCTATCGTTCTGAAAGAGGCCCAGGCAAGTTCTGAAATTGAAAATATCATCACTACGCATGACAAGCTGTACCAAGCCCTTGCCGCTACCTCTGTACAGGCTGACCCCGCAACCAAAGAAGTACTGCGCTACCGCGAAGCATTGTTACGTGGGTTTCAGGAAATACAGGAAAGAGGCTTCCTCAACACCAATAGCATTTGCCGCATCCAGGCCATTTTGGAAGAGAGTGAGGCTGGCATAAGGCAGCTCCCTGGCACAGCCCTTAAAAACGATGCCACCGGTAGTACTATTTATACGCCACCTGATGACAAAGACACGTTACAGCGCCTGATGCATAATCTGGAAGTATATTTAAATGAGGAGCCCGGCGAGGTATCAGCCTTGATCAGAATGGCAATTCAGCATTACCAGTTTGAAAGCATCCATCCCTTCTATGACGGCAATGGCAGAACCGGGAGAATCCTGAATGTCCTTTACCTTATCCTTCAGGGGCAATTAGACATACCTATCCTCTTCTTAAGTTCTTATATCATCTCTCATAAAAGCACCTATTACCGCCTGCTGCAGGAAGTGAGAACCACCCGTAATTGGCAAGAATGGATTCTATTTATGCTGCAAGCCACTGAAAGTACCGCCAGGCAAACCATACAACAAATTAATGCTATCCATCAGCTGTTTGATGCAGTGCAGAACAAGGTAAAACAAGAAGCACCAAAAATTTATTCCAAAGACTTGATAGAACAGCTGTTTATACACCCTTACACCAAGATTGAATACATTTCCAATGGTTTAGGGCTGGAAAGAAAGGCAGCTTCCAGATATTTAAAAGCCCTACAGCAAATTGGCGTATTATCCCAAAAACAGGTTGGCAAAGAGGGGATATACATCAATGATGCACTTTATACGATCTTGCGCAGCGCATAGGTAGCACCCAACTTTAATAAAGTTTGACCTGCCCGTGGTCTCGCTTCGCATTTTCTCGGCTAAAATTATCTGAATTGAGCAGAAGCCTATCTGTCTGACTCTAGAGCAAAGGACAGAAAAGCCATATGTCACTGGCTCAATTCCCTGCATCTCCACCAGCACAAAACAAAATCCCGCTCCAAACTTTGAGGCTGGATTTTTTGTTTTCGGCCTGTTTTGGCGAAAAGAGGCCAAAAACGGAAAATCTTCTGTGCCCATCCTGCTCTCCCCAGCAGCACAAACGTATAGGCTGGCCATTAGGCTTCTCGGGCAAATTGTGGTAATTATGGGAAACCATTGATCACATGCGGCTTAAAACAGTCCTCTCTCTGCTGGCCTTCGGGTTCACCCTCCACACCTTCGCCCAGGCGGGCAAAACCAAAATCACCGTGATGGCCTCTGACCATCTGGCCCAGATCTACCGCAAAGACAAACCCACCACCGATGTGCTCACGCCCCAGGGCCAGAAAGCCATGCAGGACCTCACTAATCTGGCAGCTAAATTTGCCCCAGACATGATTCTGGTGGAGGTGCTGCCTGAGCGGCAGCGCGAGATAGACAGCCTGTACGCCCTCTACCTGCAAGACCAGCTCAACCTGGAAACCCTGGAGAACGGCCGCAGCGAGGTCTATCAGTTGGCCTTTCGGCTAGGCAAGCAGCTCAAGTTGAAGCGCATTGTGTGCGCCAACGCGCCGGGCGGCACCTCGCAGGGCATTCTGGCCAACGGCGACAACATAGACCTGTACACCCAGGAGATTGCGGGCCTGCGGAAAGAGGTGAGCAAACTGAGCACGGGCCTGCAGAACGGCACGCTCTCGCTCAAAGACTACACGGTGCTGCTGAACCAACCCGAGCTCTACAACCTGGTGTACCGCGTGCGCTACATTGTGCCCGCCCGCGTGGTGAACGGCAAATTCAAAAACCCAGACGCCATGGTAGACACCGCCTTTGTGAACCCCCAATACATTGGCGCTGAACTGACCTCCATCTTCAAGAACCGGGACTACAAAATCTACTCCAACCTGGCCACAGCCCAGCTCAAGGAGAAACCCAAGCGCATGCTGCTCCTCATTGGCGCGGCCCATATTGGCTCATTGCACAGCATCCTGCAAGATGACACCGCGTTTGAACTGGTGCCGGCCACTACATTTTTGGGGAAGAAGAAACAATAAGCTTTTCCTGTGCAGAGAATCCTGTTCCAGTCTGGGAGCAGGGTTTTCCGTTTTTGGCCTGTTTTTCTAAAAATAGGCCAAAAACAGAGGCAGGCGACAAGTAATTTGAAGAACATTTCTTTCTACCTTCGGCACCAGCCTAAGCACCTGTTCCATGTCTCCGCTTACAGATTCATTGCAGAAATACCTTCACAAGTTCACCCACCTTCGCCAGGGCATGACTAAGTTTGGCCCGGCACCACACAAACCAGTCCTGCTGTTAACTGTTCTGGAGTTGTTTGGGAAGGCTGAGTTTACTGAGAACAAGATCTATATCACGCCAGAGCTGGTGGGCACGTTCAAAGAGAACTTCGCCCTATTGGTCACCACAGACAACCGGGCAGATTTCTTTCTCCCTTTTTACCATTTGGCTGGTGATGGTTTCTGGTTTGTCAAAACATGGCCAGGCAAAGAATTGAATTCAGTGATCAAGAATTTCACTGTATTGAACAATCTGGTGGAGTATGCTTTTGTAGCCGATGACGTATACCCTCTTCTATTACACCCAGAGCAGCGGAATATTTTGAAAGCAGCAATACTCAACCGCTACTTCCCTGCCAGTAAAGAGGCCTACCAACAGGCTAAGAACGGCGGCGGCTACATGTATGAGCTGGAAAAATACCTGCTGAACGAAAGCGCTGCCACCTACACCCTTACGCCAACCGCCCCAGATGAAGAGCAGCTGTTTGTGCGGGGCGGCCTTTTCAAAAAACTGGTACCCCAAGTTTACAACTTTACCTGCTGCATCTCTGGCATGCGCCTCAGCTCGTTGCACGGCTTCTCTATGGTTGATGCTTGCCATATTGTGCCCTTCAGCCAAAGCAACGATGACCGCGTCACCAACGGCCTTGCCCTCTGCCCTAATCTGCACCGCGCTTTTGACCGGGGGCTGATTTCAGTAGATCCTCAACTGAAAGTCATGGTATCTCCGGCCATAGCCGAAGATGAACGCAACGCCTATGCGCTCAGAAAGCTGCAAGGACAACGGTTGAACTTACCGTTTGGGGCTATTCATTATCCGGCGGCAGAGAATCTGGCGTGGCACAGGGAAGTGGTGTTTAAAGGGTGACCTGCTAGCATTGGAATCTTTCCCTACAGTGATAATCAAGAAATTCTTTGTGAGGCAGAAACCTAGACGGCAAGATCATGCTCTTGCCATTGTACTTGTGAAAGAAATCATCATGCGCGCCTCCAGCTTCTTTCAGCATGGGAGAAACCTTCACCACATACTCTGGGGTGATCGTTAAAAGGCCCGCTTCAAAGGCTTTGTCATGGAGAGCATTTATTGCTAACCCATTGTGCGGGTTTAGTCTGTTCTTCTCATCTACACTCCATGGCCTAATATGGCCTGCCACAAGAAGCGTCGGGGTTTGCAACCCGGTAATACAGCAGGTTGAGTTATAAGAGGCAAGAACAGCTCTTCTAAAGAAAGCTTGGTTCACCCTAACCTTCACCATTTGCTCCCTTACTTTCCCTTCATGGGGTAAGTCTTGCTCAGGAATAAGGTTCCTGTCTTCTATTCTGGCTCCCTCTGCCTGAGCTCGCAGCATTTCGCTCTCAAACGGCAGCACCTCCCAATTGTCATTAAATTCATTCCAGATCTCCTGGTCAAGCTTACTGACATTCTGTGCCCCTTTGACACCTCTTGCCCGCAGGCTCGGGTCTAGGCTTGCCAGATTCACCAGCTTGAAAGCGACAGAGCCTGCCGTCCTCCCAATTAACTCTGCAAGCTTTACCACCTCAGGATTGTTCCTATGGAGCCGACCGAAGGGCAGCTGACAGTAAAGGTTCATTGCTAAAATCAGTTCTTCCCTTGTCCAGAGGCGTTGGCCCTGCTTCATAGGCGTTGGTAGAAGTAGTCAATATCGGCTTTGCCGAAAAAGTTTGTAACGCTAATGGCTGTTTCCAGCCTATTTTTCTTAAAACAGCCCCAAAACGTACCCCTACAACAACAAAGAATCTATCCGGTGCGCGTGTACCATCTCTTCACAGCTGGACCAGCTGAAGACCGTGAACCGGCCGTCTTGCGAGGCCACCAGGGCTAGGGCGTCGCGTTGGTCATACACAAACTGGGCGGCAGAGAGGTGGCGGGTGCCCCCGTTCTGGCTGGGATGGATGACTCTGCCCTCATTGCCCACAATGGGCTCGGTGATCATCATCTGCTCTACCGGGTCATGCCCGTAGGCGCGGCCAATCTTGGTGCCAAACGCCAGCAGCTCGTGCCGGTCATTGATGATGGTAGCGCCGTCAATAGCGGTAAGCCCCGCCAGCGCCCCTACCTCCTGCCTGACTGCCGCCAGCCAGGGGCCTTTCTTCTTCTCGTCGTCGGGTTGTTGCATGAGCCCAGAGAGATTAGAGAAAGCAGGCGAAACCGAGTACAGGATAGGCTTGATGATGGAATCCTGCCAGGTAGTAGCTTCGGCCGGAACCACCAGCAGCGTGCCCCCGCGCTGGTGGGCGCGCATAGAGACGGCCAGTTGCACCAGCACGTTCACCGTGCTGTCACCAGAAAAGGGGGCAGAGAGGTTGAGCAGCGGCTTGAGCAGGCCGGGGCAGTCGGGGAGGCTGGCGCTTTCTTCGTTAATGAGCTTCACCTGGTCGCCTTTGAGTACGGCCACGTTGGCAAATTTCCCAAAGCCATCGCCCCGGCGGTGCTTCACCACCAGCAGGCCCGGCTCTGAGACATCTACCACAAACCCGTAACTCATGACCTCCTGCGTAGTGCCCCAAATGTACAGATGGTCGGCCTCGTACCAGACGCCCAGGTGAATGCCCGGGCGCTCCACCCCGGGCGCCAGCTTGGCC
The DNA here is from genome assembly GCF_014138425.1 of Rufibacter ruber. Classification (NCBI taxonomy): domain Bacteria; kingdom Pseudomonadati; phylum Bacteroidota; class Cytophagia; order Cytophagales; family Hymenobacteraceae; genus Rufibacter; species Rufibacter ruber. Next base: position 231,639 of record NZ_JACJIQ010000002.1, on the reverse strand, counting down.
AGAATGGTGGGCGTTAACGGGAAGCGGTGCTCAAACACCAGCGGCTTGCCCGCCATCTCTGGCGACAGGTAAGCCAAAGAGATTTTAGGCGACTGCCCTTCTTCCTTGCGCAGGCTGGCCCAGAAGGCGGCATCCAGAATGGCTTCTATCACATGGGCGGGCGGGGCCGGGGCCAGCGCAGCCTCTGGCCCGTTTTGCCGTGCCTCGGCCCGGTGTTGCGCGAAATGGCTCTCTACGGCCTTCGCCACGGCGCGGGCGGCTTGATACGTTGACTCTTGCTGCATAGACTGCGCGTACGCCCCTGGGGCGACTGGGTTCATGAAAGGTTTGCGTGCAGGAGTGAAAGTAAGAAGAAAAGTCATACCCCGCCAGGCAGGCCGCCACAATCTGTGGTTTCTTAAAAGATAGGCAGGGAGGCTGCGGCCCTTTCAAGGGGCAGCTGCGCAGCCAGGTGCAAGCGTGCGTTTGAGAGAAGTGGGCCAGCGGTGCCAAACAAGAACAGGAGGGCCGTACTTGACCGACGTGGAGCAGCCTTCCTGTTTTGGGGCTGTTTTTCAGAAAGTAGCCCTAAAACGCATTTCCGCTTTTGCCGGGGCAGGGACATGAGCCCGGCAGGGAAAGCATAGGGACGGTTTCAGGCGTAGCCTGAAGTAAAATACAGGAGGCCGAGGCCCGTTATACCAGCTCCTTCAGCACGTTTTCCATAGAAGTGGTGTGCAGGTACGGCTCCAGCTGCTTCTGGTCTGTAAAAGTGCGCACCAGGGCAATGCTGCCGCAATGCTCCAGAAGCCACACCTCCACGTAGAAGGAGCCCAGGTAGTACAGACTGATATGGCACCAGCCTTTGAGGCGGGCATGCAAGTAACGGCCGCTGTCTTGCACATATTGAATCTGCTCCCGCAACGGCATTTGACTAAACTCCTTCACTTCCATCATCCTTCTTTCTCTGGCCCATTGTTCCCCTATTTTACGCTTAATTCCGGTTTCTTAGTACACGTTCTGCAGACTTTATTTCTCGTTTTCCCCTCCTTTGCCCCGGCGGCCAAACCCCTCCTGCGTTATAACCTAAACAGTATCTGCTGCTTGCGGAACAGTGCTTTTGTGTTTGCTTTAGGAGCTGAATCCCCTCCTTCTTTCCTCAGCCCAGGGCAGAGAAATGCCCCTCCTCATTGATTTGCACCTGCAGAACGCGCCGCGCGGGAGCACCCAGTACCTACGGCGGCTCTGCATTGCCGGTTCCTGCCAAAACGCAAAAAGAAGGGCTTACCGCTTTTGAAAAGAACCTTGCTGAAGCCAGAAGAAGGGCAGGCTGAACCAGTTGGGGGCATAGCCGAAAACAGTCAGGGCCAGGTTCTGCCAACGGGGCTTTGGGGTCTCCTGGAAGTGCTACGGAGGCAGCCAAGGCGCACCGGCCGTTTCATACCAGCTTGTTTGCAGCCCCAAAGATCAAGGCACAACCGGCTCTCCCCCAGGCGCCCTGCATGAACATGAAAAGCCATCTATCCCGCAGGCCAAACAATAAACCGGCAGGAAATCTGTTTACAAAGGGCTGGTATGCATTAACACCGGCGGCACTTTGTATTTAAACCACATGGCTTCTCTCTTTTCTTCAAGAACCACCCGCTGGGGGATGAAATCGCTGTTAACGCTGGCCGCGGCGCTCTTGCTGGCCCATTTTGCTCAGGCCCAGATCAAACTCAAGGACCTGAACAAGCTCAAACAGGTGGTGAGCGGCGGCAGCCCTCTTTCTTCTGAGGAGATTGGCGCGGCCCTGAAAGAAGCGTTGTCTAACGGCGTGGCCAAAGGGGCCGACATGGTGGCACAGGCAGATGGCTTTTACAAGAACCCTGATATCAAAATCCCTTTTCCGCCGGAGGTGAAGAAAGTGGAGGACCGGCTGCGGCAGATAGGCATGGGCCGCGAGGTAGACAAGTTTGTGCTGGCCCTCAACCGGGCCGCCGAAGACGCCGCCCAGGAAGCCAAACCCATTTTCCTGAACGCCATCAAGCAGATGACCATTCAAGACGCCGCAGCCATTCTGAAAGGGCAGCCAGATGCCGCCACCCAGTACCTGAACCGCACCACCTCGGCGCAGCTGCATGAAAAGTTCAAGCCTATTATTCAAAGCTCCCTCAACAAGGTACACGCCACCCAGTACTACGCCACGCTTATCACCGCGTACAACAAAATACCGCTGGTGCAGAAGGTAAACCCAGACCTGGACAACTACGCCACCCAAAAAGCCATTGACGGCCTGTTCACCATGGTTGCCAAAGAAGAGAAGAACATCAGGCAGAACCCCGCGGCCCGCACCTCAGAACTGCTGAAAAAAGTATTCGGCTCTTAAAAAGGTTGATGGTTCTACACAAGCGCCATCACGCAGCCGGTGCCAGCCTCAAAACCCGTGCCTGGCGGGACAACAGGTTGTTTCCCGGCTACCTTCACTGCCCGGCAGCAGCTCCGCATTGCAGAACGTGCTATGCAATATGTAGCGCTGAAGTCATTTTTAAGTTGCCAAAGTGACACCATGGTGTTAGCACCCGGCAAGTCTGGAGACCCGCGCCAGCGCCAGCGCTGAGAAGTCTGCAGAGCCTGGCATCTACCAGCCCAGGGGCTGATCCCCTGACTCTGCCCCAATACCTGATAGCGCCCGGAGGACCTGCAAGCGGCTGCGCCAGTAGTGCCCCAAAGGCTGTTTTCGGCTTGTTTTTCTAAAAACAGGCCAAAAACGCACGTATCATTTACAGCCGCATCTTTACCCCCAGGGCCAGGTTGAAGATCTTGGCGGGGCTCAGGTACCCGGGGTTCTGGATGTACGAGATCAGGTATTCGCCCATGGTGCCTACTTCATAGTAACCACTGAACCTACGCAGCTTTTCTACCCGCACCAGGTTCACCTGCCCCCCCGCGAAGAGGTAATAGTGAATGGCCGTAGAAAACCGGTAGTAGCGGTTGGGGTAGCGGGCCAGAAAACGCTCTGAGGCAAAGAAATCATCGCCAAAGGTATAACTGATCTGCATGCCCAGGCTGAGGGGCTGCCAGTCCAGCGTTTTCACCGGCACCGGTTTCACCGGAAAAAAAGTGGACTTGACGGCCACGGTGTAGAGCCGGTCACCCGCCAGCTTCTGGGGCAGGTAGCCGAAGGAAAAATCAGTTTCCAGCCGGCGGTTGAAAGACTGTTTGCCCACGCCCACTGAAACCAACCCAATACTCCCGGCAAACTGAGCCTTGAGGTAATAAGGGGTCAACGGCTTCTCCTCCTCCTGCGCCAGAGAATCTGCCACTTCCTGGCTAAAGGCGGTCTTACTTAGCAAGAAGCAGCCCAGCAGCAGCATGTAAAGGTATCCTTTCATCTTAGAAGTCAATTTTCTCCAGGCTGTAGCCGCCGTCCCAGAGTTTAAGGTAGGTAAAGCCTCTCTCCTTTACTGTGGTGGTGACGTGGTAGAGAATGCTGGGGTCATTGTACCGGGTCTCTGTCTGCCAGCTGTGCCTGTGCCCGTGCAGGCTCAGCGGCACCACCCCGCTTTGCGCCAGGGTCTGGTGGTACGGCAGCTCCAGCTGCGGGTCAAAATCTCCGTCAAACGGAGGCACGTGTGACACTACCACTGCCTGTGTCCAGGGGGCGTCGGGCTCTGGCGTAAGCTGCTGCTGCAGCCAATCCAGATCAGGTACCAACCCGTTGAAGCCGTACTCCCGGCCATTGGTGTCAATGAAAATGAACTTGGTATGGCCATAGACAAAAGAATAGTTGAACGCACCGTACATCTCACTGTAAACCGTTCTGGCGTTGCCCAGCATGTCATGGTTGCCTATCACGGTGAGGTACGGGTACTTCAGGTTTTTCATGATGTCATGCACCCACCTGAACTCCTGGGAGAGCCCAAAGTCTGAGATATCGCCCAGATGCACCACCAGGTCAATGTGGGGGATGGAATTGGCCTTGTCTACAAAGTCAACAGTGGCATCATAGAAGCGCTGGGTATCTCCCATCACCAGCAGCCGAAGCGTGTCTCCCGGCGCCTGCGCCAGCAGGCGGGCAAGGTTCTTCTGGGTGAGGTTCTTCTCGCTGTCCTTGAGTCTGATCTGGTTGGGGTGGTATTCAAAAATCCCCTCGCAGGCCGAGAGCAGCAAAAGCAGCAAAGGGTAGATCAAGAAGGGGATGCGTTTCATTCTTTTATTTTGTACGGGAGCGGCAGGAGCTTACACTTATAGCAAAAAACCTGTTCAACAGCCTGATGCACTTATATTGCCTATGGCCTATATAGAAGAGACAGATTGCCAACCTGCTACCCCTATCTAATATTTTATTGGCTTTAACTAATATCCGGCTCAAAAGTACACTTCTCTGCCGTGGCGGCCTCACAACTCAATGATACCTTTTAGTATAGCTGCTGGGCACTGTTCCTGCCGCCACCCCTCCTGGCTTCGCCAATTATTCATATAACACTCTGGCTAACAACACACTACGCGCTACGCCTTAACTTTATCAAATCCTCTGCCGCCCTTGGTGCTATAACTTTTCTGGTAGCAGGTATAGAAATGTATATTGACAAACGGGGCAGACAGACAAGCACAAAAGGAGCTCGCGGCAAGGAGGCTTTCCCCCTTCCCCGCCTTTGGGTGGGCTTTTCTGTTTTTGGGCTGTTTTGGCCAAAACAGCCCAAAAACAGAAAGTTGTCTTGGCGTGGGTGCTAAGAGCAGTAGCGGGCTTTTTCTTCGGCGGCCATGGTAAAGCCCAGTTGGGCCGCTTTGGCCAGCAGAGCGCAGCTGCGGGGCCCGTCATGCTGCGCTCTGGCAATGAGGGCCTGCAGGTAATAGCCGCGGGCGTTGCCGGGGTCTTGCGCCAGCGCCTGCCGGGTATCTTGCAGGGCCTGCCCCCACTGCTCCAGCCGGTAGAAGGCGTAGGCCCGGTGCAGCAGCGCCTCTGCCTGCAGCGTTTGCCTACCTGGCGGGTGGGTTAGAAAGCGGGTAAGGTCATTGACCGCCGCCTGCCAATTGTCTTCCAGCTGCAGGTGCGTAATGGCGCGGTCATGGTAGACGGCGGTGAGAGTGGGGTCCAGCTGCAGGGCGCGGTTGAAATCCCGGAGCGCCTCCTGGTACTGTTTCAGCTGCAGATAGCATTTGCCCCGGGCGGCATGCCAGGCGGGTTTGGGCACCTCTGCCTGCTGCACAAGCACAGAATAGTCCAGCGCGGCCCCTTCTGCGTCATGCAAGTGCCCATGCCTGATCTCGGCGCGCCTAAGCCTTGCCTCCGGCTCCTCCTGCCGGTACTCCAGCACGGCAGAATAGGCGGCCTCAGCCGCTTGCCACCGCTGTTGCTGCACGGCCAGGGCGGCGTCTTCCTTCGCCCGGCGGGCGGCCACGCTCTCCCAGCCCAGTTTCAGGCCCCATACCAGCAGAATTACCAACAGCACCACCCCTGCCACTATCTGCACGTCGCGCCGGGAGAAGCGGGAGCGGCGCTGCGGCCGCTGGTGGTAGGACCGTTCCCGGAAACCGGCAGGCGGGCGGGTGTGGTGGTAGCGGGGCACGCTGTAGGCCTGCGCCTGCCGCTGCTGCTGCTCATACTGGCGCTGCAGGTCAAAAGCGGCCTTGCGCCTGGGGTTAGACAGCACCTGGTACGCCTCGTTCACCTGCTTGAACCGCTCCTCGGCCTGCCCGTTGCCCGGGTTCTTGTCTGGGTGGTAGCGCAGCGCCAACCGCTTGTAGGCCGCCTTTATCTCGGCGGCCGAGGCGTTGGAGGGCACTCCCAGGATATGGTAAGGATTTGGGCTCAAGCAGTATAGCGTAAAGGTACCGTCTGCAAAAGTACGAGTTACACGCCGGAAGAATGGTAGCCGGCGCCTGTTTTTGGCTTATTTTCTGAAAAACAGGCCAAAAACAGAAACCGTCTGCGCTGGCGCAGGTTATCCTGTCTGTGCATATTTGCGTAAGGGATTTGGAGGCATGCCCGTTAAAGAATATTTTCCGGCACTATTCCCGTATATGCCCTACGCACCATCAACTATGAAAAAATAATGGCAAACGAAGACAAAAGCAGAACAGACAGCATCATTGGCAACCTGGTGGGGTACATAGACACCCGCCTTGACCTGATCAAACTGGACCTGCAGACCAAATTGAAGAGCATCTTTGTCAGCACCATACATGGCGTGCTGCTGGGGCTGGTGGCGCTCATGGTGCTGCTGTTCCTGAACCTGTTTATTGCCCTGCTCCTGAATGATGTTTTAGACAGCCAGTTCTGGGGCTTCGGGATTGTCACGCTTTTTTATCTTATCTTGCTCGTCATTTTACTGGTAGGGCTGGACAAGAAGGTGTTCCAGGGCATGGCCGACAAGGCGTTCAGGAACACTATTTACAAAGCCGATGAATCTGACCAAACCATTTAACTTCAACCGTTGCCATGAGCGAACTACACAACCCGCTTTTTGAGGACCAGCGTGAATTTCTGGAGCGTCAAAAAGAAGAATATAAAAACGCCTTACTCAGTGATGTGGCTGACATCAAAACCCAGTCACAGCAGATAGGCAAAAGCATTGCCGTGGGCGCCGCCCTTCTGGGGGGCATCTACCTGCTCAGCCGTGCCCTGAACGGGAACAAAGAGGAGAAGGCGCATAAGAAAAAACTGAAACGCCTCAACGCAGCTAAGTTCAAAGGTGCTGAAGACCGGGCCTGGATCTCCTCTATTCCTGAGGTGGAAGATGACGAGCCGCTCTACAGCGCCATTGAGCGCACCTACCCGGCCGTGTACCACCCCTCTGCTGGCACCCTGTCTACGGCGCCCAAACGGGAGAAGGCCCCGTCTGCGTTGATGGCTTTCTTCAAGTCTGACCTCTTCAAGCTGATTGAGCAGCAGTTGGCCACTATGCTCATGGTGTACGTGACCAAGATGATAGAACAGCAAATGAAGGCCCCAGAAGAGCAGCCGGTTCTGGTAGAGCAGGTGGCTATTGAAGGCATGGTACCCGTTGAACCTCAGGCAGACCTGAATGCCCCAGCCCCGCAATACTAACCTGTTTTCTGCGGCAGGCGCGCCAGCTACCGCCTACCGGCGGAAACACTTAGCCGTTCTCCTGGACCCGGACCACCTCACCGTGGCCCGCTGCCAGGAAATTCTGGCCTTAAGCCACCGCCACGGGGTAGACTTCTTTTTCATGGGCGGCAGCCTGATCTCCAACCCAGACCAGACGTCGTTTGTGAGTTACATCAAACAGCACAGCAGCATACCGGTCATTTTGTTCCCCAGCAGCGGCCTCTACATTGACGCCGCCGCTGACGGCCTGCTGCTGCTCTCGCTTATCTCGGGCCGCAACCCAGACTTCTTAATTGGCCAGCACGTGACAGCGGCCCCTCTGCTTAAAAGCAGCGGCCTAGCGCTCTATTCAACCGGGTATCTCCTCATTGACTCTGGCCGGCAGACTACCGCGTCTTACATGAGCGGCACTACGCCCATTCCGCATGACAAGCCCTCTATAGCCGCCTGCACGGCACTGGCGGGCCAAATGCTGGGCCTCCAGCACATGTACCTGGACGGCGGCAGCGGTGCCATGTACCCGGTGAGCCCCGCCATGATACAGGCGGTTAGGCAGGCGGTAGACGTGCCCCTTATAGTGGGTGGCGGCGTGAACACGGCAGAGAAAGCAGAAGCCGCCTGGAAAGCCGGCGCCGATGTGCTGGTGGTGGGCAACCATATTGAAAAGCAGCCACAGTTTATCTCTGAGGTGAGCGCGGTGAAGGAACGGTTCAACGTTGTATTGCCGCAGGCATAACCCTTGCGTTGCGCCGGCTCATTTAATTGCCTATCTTAGCCTTTGTTGTTGAACCACACCCGCTGTGATACCCTATAGCCACTCTATACGCGTTGCGCTCGCCCAGCCCTTTCTGGGGTTGGTAGCCGCATCACAGCATGCCGCTCTGCGGGATGTGCTAAACGGCTATTGCCTCTATTTTTTCGCTACGCCCAAGGCCTTCATTAAATAAGCCGGGAATTCCCGGCCTCCCCTTTGGTGCCCCCATGTACGGTGAGGGACGGCAGCAGCAGCAGCGCCGTCCCTCACCGTACATGGGGGCACCGTGTTTTTCCCAGCCTGCTTCCAAAGCCCTTTGCCTTTTCTACCACTTCCCGCCCGCGGCGGAAAACCATTTCCTTATACCGCAGCCGGGCTTGCTCTGCCTGGGAGAACAGCTTAGCCACCAGTAACCTATTTTTATATGAACGTGATTTATTTAACTGAGAAAGACCATGAGCGCCTGCACCAGCTGGTACAGCACCAGCGCACGGTTGGCGCGCCGCAAACGGTAGAAAACCTGTGCCAGACACTTCGGCTTGCCCACCTTATTCCGTCTGAGGAAGTACCGGAAGACGTAGTCACCATGAACTCGCTGGTACGCCTCAAAGAGAAGAAAAGCGGCACCGTAATGGAACTGACCCTGGTGTACCCAAAAGACGCAGACATGAATGCCCGCAAGATCTCTGTGCTGGCACCGGTAGGGGCGGCTATTTTAGGCAAGAAGGTAAACCAGGAGGTAGAATGCGCCGTGGCCTCCCGCACCCTTGCCTACCGCGTAGAAGAAGTAATCTACCAACCAGAGGCCGCGGGTGACTTTTTCCTGTAGCAGAACGTGCACACCCAGTGTAGTCATCTTTTCTGGCTTGTCTCCCGCACAGCTAGGCACCTGTACAGAAATAGTCAGGTATCAACGCTTTGCCATTCTGGAAGAACCCGAAGGACGAATGGTTGTAGCGTCAAGGAAATGCTGCCCTAGCTGGCTACCAAGATCCTTTCAGGATGACAAAATGTATAGATGTTCTTGCCACTGCACTTAGTTTCTGTTTTCGGCCTGTTTTTCAGAAAACAGGCCGAAAACAGAAAAGCCCGCAAAAGCGGGCTTTTCAATGATTTGTTTTGCGCGGTTACACGTTCATTGAGGACTCACGGCGGCGCATTTTACCGGCCGGTATCCCAAACATCATCTTGAAACGGCGGCAGAAGTAGGCGGTGTCTTTGTAGCCCACGTCTTTGCCAATCTCCCTGATGCTCTTCTTGGTGGTACGCAGCAAGAATACGGCACGCTCCATGCGCTGGTACTCAATATAGTCTTGCGGGTTGATACCGGTCAGCATTTTGAAATACTGCCCTACATAGTCTTCAGACACGTTGGCCACGTTGCTGAGCACTTTGTTAGACAGGTCACCGCCCAGGTTCTCCTTGATGTAGTTGAACAGGTCAATGAGCCGCGGGTCTTTGAAGTAGGTGCTGTTGGTGGCCAGCTGCTCCACAAACATCTTGTTCTTTAAGATGTAGCGAATCACCTCTACCACCATCTGCTCTGTGTACAGGCTAATGATGCGCTCCTTGCCCGGCAGGTCCTGCATGCTCTCCTCTACAATCTTGATGATGAGCGTGGCCAGTTTGTTGCTGGTGATCACAAACGCCGGCACCTCCAGAGACGTGAAGAAGTTCACAGAGTCAAACACCTTGGCTTCAAAGCTTACAAAGCTGTGGCTGTCTTCAGCGTCACCAATCAGGTCAAGGTCATTATTGCTTCTAAAGAACTTGTCTTTGGTGGTGATGTAGTCATCATTGGATATTACCCTGCTTTCTGTGTCACCATAGTAGATCTTGGTGCTGCGCCCCCCGGGGATGAAGAGCAGCTGTCCTTCTTCTACAATTTGCTTGTCGTCACCAAAGGCCACAATCCCGTTGTGCACCAGCATCAGGTTGTTTCCTACATCATAGTAGTTGCGCACGGTGAGTGGCTGCTGCAATACCAGGTTTTTAGCCTTGATATAGCGCACCTTCAGCGACTCAATTATTTTATTGTAATCTTCCATGTAAGGGTACTAGATTAAGGGTTGCTGTTTTTGTTGATATTCTGAGTTGTCTGTCGGCTTAAAACTAGCACTTATCTTTTAATTTATCAAACTGTATTAAAAAATATTTATAATCAGACCTCCTCTATATTCTTAAATATCAACCCCAAGCCCCTGCAAAACCCTCTTCTATTTCAATATCTCCCTAGAGATTACTATTTTCTGTATTTCTGACGTACCCTCGTAGATTTGGGTGATTTTGGCATCACGCATCAGGCGCTCCACATGGTATTCTTTCACAAAGCCGTAGCCGCCGTGAATTTGCACCGCCTCTACCGTGGTTTCCATGGCCACCTTAGATGCGAACAATTTTGCCATAGCCCCAGATTTTGAATAATCCCGATGTGCGTCTTTGTCTGCCGCAGCCTGCAAACATAACAGACGGGCGGCATCAATATTGGTGGCCATGTCTGCCAATTTGAACTGAATGGCCTGGTGCTGAGAAATAGGCACGCCAAACGCCTTGCGCTCCTTAGCGTATTTCAGCGCCAGCTCATACGCGCCAGAGGCGATGCCCAATGCCTGGGAGGCAATGCCAATGCGGCCGCCGTTCAAGGTAGACATGGCAAACTTAAACCCGAAGCCGTCTTCGCCAATGCGGTTCTCTTTGGGCACTTTCACGTCTGTGAACATGAGCGAGTGCGTGTCTGACCCTCTAATGCCCAGCTTATTCTCCTTCGGCCCTATCTCAAAGCCGGGGGTGCCTTTTTCTACAATCAGGGCGTTGATCCCTTTGTGCCTCAACTCAGGGTTGGTCTGGGCAATCACCAGGTACACAGAGGCGGTGCTGCCGTTGGTAATCCAGTTCTTGGTGCCGTTGATCACATAATGATCGCCCATGTCAACGGCCGTGGTGCGCTGCATGGTGGCGTCTGAGCCGGCCTCTGGCTCAGAAAGGCAGAAGGCGCCAATGATCTCATCGCTGGTGAGGCGGGGCAGGTATTTCATCTTCTGCTCCTCAGACCCGTACTTCTCCAGCCCCCAGCACACCAGTGAGTTGTTCACAGACATGACCACAGAGGCAGAAGCGTCTACCTTAGAGATTTCTTCCATGGCCAGTACATACGAAACGGTGTCCATGCCGCCGCCGCCGTATTTGGGGTCTACCATCATGCCCAGGAAACCCAGCTCCCCCATCATCTTGATCTGCTCTGTGGGGAATTTCTGGTGCTCATCCCGCTCAATCACCCCGGGGAGCAGTTCATTCTGGGCGAAATCTCTGGCGGCCTGCTGCACGGCCAAGTGCTCTTCTGTTAGTTGGAATTCCATATAGTTGTGGCTCTTACGTTCTTGTAACTCTTTCCTTAGCTTAAAGATACAGAAAATTTAGTATGCAAGCAGCATACCTTCTTTCCTTTTACGCTTACAAAGCTAACATTTGTTTGGTTTGTATAAAATACCTCTTCCTCTCCTGGCCCTGCGCTTCTTTTGCCTCCCAGACACCCGCCAGCCCTTACCCCTGCCTTTCTGTTTCTAGGCCGTTTTTCCCAAAACAGATCAAAAACAGGTGTTGCCCGCTAAGCAGCACAGCCTGGCTTCCTGACGCCATTTTTCTGATTAGCATTCCTACGGCAAAGGATCACAGCAAGCACCTGCCGCTCTCCTGACGGGGCTTACCACTCCACCATACCCTAATGACCAACAAAAAAAGAGGGCAGTGTAAACTGCCCTCTTTTACAATTAATGTTCTAAGAAAGTTACTAATCTCTGCGGCCAAACAGGAAAGAAGCGTAGTACAGCAGCGTGGCCAATGAACCAAGCGCAGCCACCACATAGGTCATGGCCGCCCATTTGAGGGCGTCTTTGGCCATACCGTGCTCCTGGGTGGTAACCACCCCTCTGGTGCTCATCCAGGCCAGGGCGCGCTTACTGGCATCAAACTCTACCGGCAGCGTGACAAAGCTGAACAGGGTGGTTAAGGCAAACAACGCCACCCCAATGGCCAGCGGCAGAATGGTGGTCTGGATCAGCAGAATCCCGATCAGCAGAATCCATTGCATGTAGCGGCTGGCCACACTCAAGGCTGGCACCATGGCCGACCTGAATTTCAGGAACGTATAGGCTTTGGCGTGCTGCACCGCGTGCCCGCACTCGTGGGCGGCTACGGCGGCGGCGGCCGCTGACCGCGCCTCATACACGTACTCACTCAGGTTTACCGTCTTGTCTGCGGGGTTGTAGTGGTCTGTAAGCTTGCCAGGGGTAGAAATCACCCGCACATCTGTGATGCCGTTGTCTGCCAGCATCATCTCAGCTATCTCACGCCCGCTCAGCCCTGAGCTGATGCCCATTTTTGAGTACTTCTCAAACTTGCTCTTCAATGTCCAGCTGACCAGCGCTGAGGCCAGCATCATGACAATCATTATTATCCAAATCCCTCCCATAGTAGTATCTCTTTAGTTTTTAGTGTAACCGGTGTTGGTCGGCCAGGACTTTTGCCACCACCTGTGAAGTAGAATACCCCTGCACCAGCGGAATAGTTTTCACTTCGCCACCGTTTGCCAGCACCACCTCATGGCCAACAATGGTTTCTACGGTGTAGTCATCGCCTTTCACCAGTACGTCTGGCTGCACGGCTTTGATGAGTTCATAGGGGGTTTCCTGATCAAACAACACTATAGCGTCTACAAACCAAAAGGATGCCATTACCCTGGAGCGTGACATTTCGTCTTGTAACGGGCGGGTGGGGCCCTTTAACCTACTGACAGATTGGTCAGTATTGAGGCCCAGCACCAGTTTGTCACCCAGCAGGCGGGCTTTCTCCAGGTAGTCAACGTGGCCCATGTGCACAATGTCAAAGCAGCCGTTGGTGAATACCACTTTCTGCCCCTGCTGCCGCCATTGGGCCACTTTGGCCAACAGCTGCGGGAGTGACAAGATCTTTTCTTGGGAAGGAAGCATAGTAAAGGTGATGATTCTAGAAGAAGAACGCCAAAAGCGGGTATTCTGTTTTAGGGCTATTTTTCAAAAATCAGGCCTAAAACAGCTAGGCCGTCTGTTCTACCAGGGCCGCCTCTTTCTTTTGGCCTACCACGCCGGCAATCAAGCTAACCGCGCCCATCACCACCACCTGCAAGGCGCCGGTGGTATGCACAATGAGGGCATAGGCCATGCCTGTCTCTAACGGCACGGCATACAACAGCAGGGCGGTACGCACCAGAATGTGGTACACACCTATGCCGCCCTGCACGGGGGCAGACATACCCAGGCCGCCTACCACCAGAATGGCCATGCCGGCCTGCCAGGAAAGCCCAGAGGTACCCGGAAGCGCAAAGAAGGCCAGGTACGTAGTGAGCCAGTAGGAAAACCAGATAAAAACCGTGTGAAAGACAAACATGCCTTTCCGCTCCATCTTCCTGATGCTGAAAACACCCACCCACAGGCCGCGCACAAAGCCGCTCACCTTCTGGAAGAGGAGGTTTCTCTGCAGCCGCTCAATGTTTTTGTATACCACCCAGGCCCCCAGAGCCCCTCCCAGCACCCCTACCGCCAGCAGCAGGTACAGCGTCTGCAGGTTCTGCTCCAGTTTCTGGTATTTGTCTGAGAAGATCCCCAGGAAGAATTCATGCAGCCGGTCAGACTCCACCAGCAGGGTAACGCCCATGCACCCCAGCAACATGACCAGGTCTATGACCCGTTCGGTAATGACCGTGCCCAGGGAGACGTTGACCGGGACATTCCCGGAGCGTTTCAAGAAGGTGCACCTGATTACTTCGCCGGCCCGCGGCAGCACCACATTAGCCAGGTACCCCACCATCATGGCGTGGTACGTCTGCCAAAAGGAGGGCTTGTACCCCAGCGGCACGTACTGCATCTGCCACCGCACCGCCCGGCTCAGGTACCCCAGCAGCGACACCACCAGGGTGAGGGCCACCCAGAAGTAGTTGGCCTGCGCCAGCTGCGCCTTCACCACGGCAAAGTCAATGCTGCGCAACGCATAGGCCATCAAGAAAACCGAAACCGCTAAGAGCAGAAGATACTTTAGTACGTTTACGACTTTCTTCATAACCTGGCGCCAGGGGTTATACTAAGCGGTTGTGCTGGTCTGGGAAAATAACGGTGGGCTCGTGGCTACGGGCGTCTTTGAAATCAATGAGCGCATATGAGATGATGATGATCACGTCTCCCACCTGCACCTTGCGCGCCGCCGGCCCGTTCAGACAGATGGTGCCGGTGCCCCGCTCCCCTTTTATTATATAAGTCTCAAAACGCTCCCCGTTGTTCACGTTCACAATCTGCACCTTCTCATGCGGCACCATGTTGGCGGCGTCTAAGAGGTCCTCGTCAATGGTAATGCTCCCCACGTAATGCAACTCTGCCTGCGTTACCTTGGCTCTGTGTATTTTGGATTTAAGAACTTCGATCTGCATCAAAATAATCTAAAAGAATGCAAAGTTATAGATTATTTATGAGACAAACAGGTGCCGCCCCTGGCGGAAATCAGGATCAGGGGCTCAAACATTGCCTGTGCCCAGTTCGGCACTTCTGTTTTGGGGCTGTTTTCTGAAAAACAGCCCCAAAACAGAAGTGGCTTTGGCCCTTACGGCTGCAGCAGAAGGTTGTCTATTAACCGCACCTCGCCTAAGAAAGCAGCCAGGCACAGCGCCACCCTGGGCGCTGAGGAAATCTCCTGCACCGGCTGTAATGTGTGGGCATCTACCACCTCCAGGTATTCAAGCCTCACCTCTGGGAACGTGCCCAGAAAGGCCACGGCCTCCTGCTGCGCCTGCGCCACCGGCACCTCCCGCAGCCTGGCCTGCAGCAGCTGCAGCCCCTCATACAGCCGCGGCGCCACGGCCCGCTGCTCAGGCGTGAGCCGCCGGTTGCGGGAAGACATGGCCAAGCCGTCTGCCTCTCTTATGATAGGGTAGCACACCAGCTCCAGGTCAAAGCTTAAATCCTGCACCATCTGCTGTATAATGGCAAACTGCTGCAGGTCTTTCTGCCCAAAGAACGCCTGGTGGGGTTTCACCAAATGGAACAGCTTGCTCACCACGGTGGCCACCCCGTTAAAGTGCCCCGGCCGGTGGGCACCTTCCATGACCCGCTCCAGGTCTCCAAAGTCAAAACTCAGCTTGGCCTTCTGCGCGTACATTTCTTCCGCCGAAGGCGCAAAAAGCACATCGCACCCTGCCTCTGCCAGCAACAGGGCATCATTTTCTAGAAGTCTGGGGTACAGGCGGTAGTCTTCTGCGTTGTTGAACTGCGTGGGGTTCACAAAAATACTGCAGACGGTGATGTCATTCTGACTTTTGGCGGCCTTGATGAGCGAGAGGTGCCCCTGGTGTAAAGCACCCATGGTAGGGACAAACCCAATCTTGAGGCTTTCCCTACGCAGCTTTTCAGTGTGCTGCCTGATATCAGATAAGGAAGAGAGCTGCAGCATTTGGCGCGGCTGATTTAAAATGGAATGAGTAAAAGGGGGCAAAGGTAGGATTTAAATCAAATAAATTGAAAATCAGCCAATAATTGCTTAATTTTGCATCTCGCAATGACTATTGCCTGTTCAAATTTAACACATTCCAACCTATGTCCAAATTGAGAATCTTATACGCGGCCACAGAGATTGATCCCTTTCTGCAGACAACAAAAGTAGCAGAATTCCTGAGGATGTTGCCCCAAGCTATGCAAGAGCGCGGGATGGAGGTTCGAATTTTTGTTCCAAGATTTGGGCTGATCAATGAGCGTAAGAACCGTTTGCACGAGGTGGTTCGCCTCTCAGGCATTAATATTGCCGTGGGCGAAGAAGAGAAACCCCTGATTATCAAGGTAGCCTCTATCCCCAACGCCAAGCTGCAGGTTTATTTTATTGACAACGAAGACTATTTTCACCGGAAGTCCGTTCTGGTGGACAAAGACAATAAATTTCATGCAGACAATGATGAGCGTGCCATCTTTTTCTGCAAAGGCGTGTTAGAAACGGTGAAGAAACTAGGGTGGGCCCCAGACATTGTACACTGCAATGACTGGATGACCAGCCTGATTCCGCTGTATTTGAAGAGCACTTACAAGAATGACCCTATTTTCAAGACAGCCAAGTCTATTTTCTCTGTTTACAACAATGAGTTTGCCCACAAGTTTGAGGGTGACCTGCTGGAGAAAGCCAGAATGCTGGACATTGAAGACGAAATGCTCGCCAACCTACGGGCCGGTGACTTTGGCGCCTTCATTAAAATGGGCATGCAGTACGCTGACAAGGTGATCAAATCAAATGAGGACTTCAGCGACAATCTGAACGCGCTGTTCCAGGAATACAACAACACCAACCAGATCAACACCCTCAACTCAGACGAAAATACCTTAGACTCTTACTTTGACCTGTATAATGAACTGGCGAATTAGTAAAGCAGCAGCCGTCCTTTTTCTTTCTTCCTTCCTGTTTTCTTCCTGTGAAGACCCTACGGCCATTGGCCTGGAGCTTCAGGAACCCGGGTCATTGATAGGCGTGACGTACACAGACACAGCCACTATCAATGCCTCTACCGTTCTGCTGAAAGACTCTATTGTTGCGTTAACCGCCGCCCGTACCCTGGTGGGCCGGCTGGAAGACCCGGAGACGGGCACCGTTACCGCCAGAACCTTCACAGAGATTTCGCTTACCTCCAGCAATGTGGCCTTTGACCCAAATAACGGGGCAGACTCGCTGGTGTTACGGTTAGACTATGACTATTACTATGGTGATACGCTGCAAGCCACTACCTGGAATGTACACAAGCTCACCAATGGCTTTAAAGATGACACTACCTACTTCACCTCTGGCCGCATGCCTTATGCCCCAGAGGTGTTAGGTTCTGTCACCTTTACGCCCCGCCCCCGTTCTACCTATGTCACCTTAGGCGGCACCAGCGGCACAGATACGTTAACCAAAGGCAACCCCGTGCTGGTGAACATCAAGCTGAACACTGAGGCCGGCAAGGCTTTGGCCAATGAGATCCTGGCCCAGTCAGACAAAGCCCCTTTGAAAACGCAGCAGAACTTTATCAACAGTTTGTTGAAAGGGTTAGCTATTGTTCCGGCTGCCGGCTCTACTAAGAATGTGCTTGGGGTAAACCTTACCTCTATTAACACGTCCCTCACCCTCTACTATACCTCTAAAACAGATAGTAAAGGGAAGTCTTATACCTTTGTGCCCAGCGACCGGTTCTTCAACCAGATACAGGGGGACAGGGCAGGAACAGCCTTAGCCAGTTTGGTCAACAATGCCAGTTCTATCTCTTCTGAGGCCGCCGGCTTCCAGACGTATTTGCAGGCTGGCACAGGGCTGGTCACTAAATTAACGTTCCCGTATCTGGCAAACTTCAGAAAGAACCAGGCCGGAGAGAAGAGAGACCTCCTGATTAACAAGGCAGAGCTGATTATTCCGGTGAAGGCTTCTACCGTGACGTCACAATACCCGTTGCCTAGCATGGTGACGCTGCTGGAAGCCACCACCAACAACCGTATTTCCCTTTCCAACTCTTACCCGGTTCCAGTACAAGGCGAAGGTACCGGCCAGGGCGCGGTGCTTGTGTATAGGGAGAAAGAGAAAGCGTACGTGGTCAACATCACCACCTACCTGCAAAACCTGCTGTATGAAAGACGGGTGAGCAACGGCCTCATTTTGTTCCCGTCTAGCCTTAGCTCTAATTTGTCAGCCCCCACCGCCAATGCGCAAACCATTAACCGTGCTATCATAGAAGCCAACCAACGCTCTGATAATACGGGAACTAATAAGATCAGACTAAAGGTTTACTACTCAACTCCTCAATAAAGGATTTTATTACAACAGCTAAACAAAAGAACTACTTACATGTGTGGAATTGTAGCCTATGTGGGGCAGCGTGAAGCTTGCCCTATCATTTTAAAGGGATTGAAACGCTTAGAGTACCGCGGTTATGACAGCGCCGGTGTAGCCCTGTTAAGTGACGGCAATCTGAATGTTTTCAAAAAGAAAGGAAAGGTTGCTGACCTGGAGACACATATTGGGGAACAGAATACCAGTAGCCATATTGGTATTGGGCACACCCGCTGGGCTACCCACGGGGAACCCAATGATGCCAACGCGCACCCCCACTATTCCAGCTCAAAAAAGATAGCCATCATTCATAATGGCATCATTGAAAACTATGCGGCCCTGAAGCAACATTTGATCAACAAGGGCTACGAGTTCCACAGTGACACAGACTCAGAGGTGTTTGTCAACCTGATTGAGGACATCAGGGAGAACAACAATGTATCATTGGCAGAAGCCGTGCGTCTGGCCCTCCATGAAGTAGTGGGCGCTTATGCCATTGTGGTGATTTCCCATGACTCTCCTTCGCAACTGGTAGCCGCCCGTAAAGGAAGCCCGCTGGTGATTGGCATTGGCCAGGGAGAGTATTTCCTAGCTTCTGACGCCACCCCCATCATTGAGTACACCAATGAGGTAGTGTACCTGAATGACTTTGAGATTGCCGTGATCAGAGACGGGCATCTAGACATCCGGACCAAAGAAGATGTGGCGCAAACGCCTTACATCCAGAAGTTGGAACTAGAGCTGGAGTCTATTGAAAAAGGAGGCTACCCGCACTTCATGCTCAAAGAGATTTTTGAGCAGCCCCGTTCTATCCTTGACAGCATGCGCGGTCGTTTGGTGGCAGAGAACACGCAGCTGACCATGTCCAGCATTAGAGAGTACGCCAACCGTTTCAAGAATGCTGAGCGTATTATCATTGTTGCCTGTGGCACCTCCTGGCATGCTGGCCTGGTGGCAGAGTACATGATTGAAGAATTAGCCCGTATCCCGGTTGAGGTGGAGTACGCCTCTGAATTCCGGTACCGGAACCCCATCATAAGAGAAGGTGATATTGTCATTGCGATTTCTCAGTCTGGTGAAACCGCAGATACCCTGGCGGCATTAGAGTTGGCCAAGTCAAAAGGTGCTTTGATCTTTGGGGTATGTAACGTAGTAGGCTCTTCTATTGCCCGCGCCACTGATGCGGGTGCCTATACCCACGCCGGCCCGGAGATTGGGGTAGCCAGTACCAAAGCTTTCACGGCCCAGGTAACGGTTCTTACGCTCATCTCTATGATGTTGGCAGAAATGCGGGGCACCATTGAGGCCTCTGCGTTACGCCAGCTGATGATGGAGATGGAGCAGATTCCGTCTAAAGTAGAGAAAGCGCTGGAGCTAGATGCCGAAGTACAGGTGATCTCAGAAATCTTCAAAGATGCCACCAACTTCATCTACCTAGGCCGCGGGTTCAACTTCCCGGTTGCCCTGGAAGGCGCCTTAAAGCTGAAGGAGATTTCTTACATACATGCAGAAGGGTATCCTGCCGCTGAAATGAAGCACGGCCCCATTGCCCTCATTGATGAGAACATGCCGGTAGTGGTCATTGCCACCAAAGACAGCTCTTATGAGAAGGTAGTGTCTAACATCCAGGAAGTAAGAGCCCGTAAAGGCCGCGTAATTGCCATCGTAACCGAAGGGGACACCGTAATCCCGCAAATGGCGGAGTTCGTGATTGAGGTGCCTAGCACCCATGAAGCACTGGTTCCGTTGATTTCTGTGATTCCTTTGCAGTTACTCAGCTACCACATTGCCGTACTGCGCGGCTGTAACGTTGACCAGCCACGTAACCTGGCTAAGTCTGTGACAGTAGAGTAATTCCTCTCCATACCCATAAAACAAGAAAGGGAAGCATGCTGCTTCCCTTTCTTGTTTTATGCCATACCTGTTTTCGGCCTGTTTTCAGAAAAACAGGCTGAAAACAGCATCAATTCTTCTGGCACCTACCTAAAGTTCACGGTATCGCAATGGGGAACAAAGCCAGCCGATGGAAAGAAGGCGCTTGTTTTAGAGCTGTTTTCAGAAAAATAGCCCAGAAACGGAAAGTCCTGCTGAGACATACCGGCACTTCTCCCCTAGCCCGCCGCTAAAATCCTGAAAAATTTAGCCCGGCCATTAAACTCTGGAAAGCTTTTCACATCTATAAGGAACAAAGCAACCCGCACCCCAAAACACAAGGGGCTCAAGGCCTTACCGCGCGTTCTCACCAGCAGTGTACAAACCCATCACCCTATGCACAGGTATATGAAAAAGACAATCCAGCTTTCGTTTCTCGTGACGCTCCTGCTGGTAGCGGGGCTTTTCTTCTCCTCCTTCGGGGAGAAACATACGTTGGCGGCCAAAGCGCCGAAGTTCCCTTACAAAAAAGCGGGCCTCACTGAGCGGCAGGCGGCGGCCCATTTGCTCAGCCGGTTCACCTACGGCCCCAAGCCCGGCCAGGTAGACGAAGTGGTGGAACTGGGGCTGGAGAAGTGGTTTCTGCAACAGCTAACGGCAGAGTTACCAGACCAGGACCTCAGCAAACGGCTCGCCGAATTCCCTACGCTCAAGATGACGAACCAGCAGATGGTGCAAACCTTTCCGCAGGGCGGGCAACTGGTGCGCATGGCCGTGAAAGACGGGGTCATTGAGCAGGATAAAGTGAAAGCCGGCTTCGCCGATAAAGACGCCAAAGAAGAATACCGCCAAAAGCTGGGCGACTATCTGAAACAGAAAGGCTACCGGCCCGAAGGCGATTTGTACAAAGAGCTCATCAGCCAGAAGATTCTGCGCGCCACCTACACCCAGAACCAGCTGCAGGAAATCCTGACCAGCTTCTGGTTCAACCACTTCAACGTGTCGCTTACCAACAAGAATTGCTCGCCCTACATTCTGTCTTATGAGCGTGACGTGATACGGCCCAACGCGCTGGGGCAGTTTGAAAAGCTACTGTTGGCCACGGCCAAATCGCCGGCCATGCTGGCGTACCTTGATAATTTTAAGAGCACCGTCTCGGCAGAAAGCCTAAACCCCACCCAGAAAAGAGTGGAGCAGCTGAAATTGCGGGCGCTGGAAGAACGGCAAGCCAAAGACACCTCGGCCCAGAACATGCAGATGCTGGAGATGGTGAAACAAGCCCAGAAAAAGCAGGGCCTCAATGAGAACTACGCCCGCGAAATCATGGAACTGCACACCTTGGGCGTTGACGGCGGTTACACCCAGCAAGACGTGACCCAGGCCGCCCGCGTGCTCACCGGCTGGACTATCAACCCCGCCATTGACCGTTACAACGTACGCGGCAAAAACGCCTATTCTCCCAAGCGCCTGGAGGCCATGACCAAGCAAGGCTATGTCTTTGAAAACGACTTTGTCTTTGCCGCCAACAAGCATGACAAAGGCAAGAAGGTAGTGCTGGGCAAGGTATTCCCCGCCAACGGCGGATATGAAGAAGGGCTGGAGCTTATCAAGATGCTGGCCCACCACCCGTCTACAGCCAAGTTCATCTCCAGAAAACTGGCCATACGCTTTGTGAATGACAACCCGCCGCAGAGCCTCATAGATAAAATGGCCAAAACGTTCACCGAGAAAAAAGGTGACATTCAGCAAGTGTTGCTGACCATGGTGGCATCGCCCGAATTCTGGGGGAAAGAGGCGCTGCGAGAGAAAACCAAGTCGCCGTTTGAGTTGGCCATCAGTTCGGCGCGCAGCCTGAACGCCGAGGTGAAAGCGCCTTACCAGCTCTACAACTGGGTTTCTAAGATGGGCGAGCGCATGTACTACTACCAGGCCCCCACCGGCTTCCCAGACAAAGGCACCTACTGGATTAACACCGGCTCATTGCTCAACCGCATGAACTTCGGGCTGGCGCTGGCCTCCCAGCGAATACCCGGCGTGAGCATAGACCTCATGGCCCTGAACCAGCACCGCGAGCCCGAGAGTGCCGAAGCCGCCCTGGCCACCTACAGCAGCTATTTAATGCCAGAGCGGGATTTGCAGGAAACCATTAAACGCCTCACCCCCTCGCTCAACGACCCCAACTTCAGCCGTAAAGTAGACGCCGCCGCTAACCAGCACACCTCTATGGCATCGGCCGGAGGCCAGGAAGAGGAAGAAGAAAATGAGGCCATGATGAGTACGCCGCGCCGCGGAAAGGTGAAAAGCAGCGGTAAAAACCTGGGGGCAGGCAAGGCGCTCTCTCCCAAAGCCCTGCAGGCGAACAACGGCAACAACACCATGTTGGCGCAAGTGGTAGGCATCATCATCGGGTCCCCCGAATTCCAGCGCCGGTAATTTATTTCACCTGACTTTAAATGACACTGATATGACCACCAGAAGAGGTTTTTTGAAATCTGGGGCGCTGGCCTTGTTTGCCGCCGGGCTGGGCGGCGTGCCCAACTTTCTGGCGCAGGCCGCCAGCAGCTACAAACTGTCACGGCCGTACAAGCGCAATAAAATTCTGGTCTGCATCTTCCAGCGCGGCGCCATGGACGGTCTCATGGCCGTGACGCCGTTCACCGACCCGTATCTGCAGAAAGCCCGTCCCGGTTTGTTCATGACCGCGGCCAAGTCCTCTGCCAACCCGCTGTTTGACTTAGATGGAAGGTTTGGTTTGCACCCGGCCATGCGCGCCTTTGAGCCTTTGTTCCGGGAGAAGCGGCTGGCCATTGTCCACGGCATGGGCTCACCCAACCCCACCCGCTCGCATTTTGACGCTCAGGACTACATGGAAGCCGGTACGCCCTTTGACAAAGGTACGGCCAGCGGCTGGCTTAACCGTGCCGTGGGGTTGATGGGCCATGAGGCCGCTACGCCGTTCCAGGCTGTGAGTTTGACGTCCAGCCTGCCCCGTTCGTTCTACGGTGACCACGCCGCCGTGGCCATCAGCAACCTGCAAGACTTCGGGATACAAATGCGCGGCAACCTGAAAGGCACCAACCTGGCCTCCCGCAGCTTTGAAGATTTGTATGACCAGACCTCGTCCTCGCTCCTGAACCGGACCGGCAAAGAAAGTTTTGAGGCCGTGAAAATGCTGAAACAGGTAGACACCAAGAAATACACGCCCGCCAACAACGCTGATTACCCCAACAGTCCGCTGGGGAATTCTTTGAAGCAGATTGCGCAGCTCATTAAGATGGACGTGGGCCTGGAAATCGCGTTCGCCGAATCTGGAGGCTGGGATACCCACTACAACCAAGGCACCGCCCAAGGCACCTTCGCCCGGAATGTAAACGACCTGAGCCAGAGCATCACCGCTTTCTGGACCGACCTAAGCGCTTATCAAGACGAGGTGGACGTGATGACCATGACCGAATTTGGCCGCACCGTGCACCAAAACGGCAGCAACGGCACCGACCACGGCCGCGGCTCCTGTATGTTTATCCTGGGCAATGACGTAAACGGCGGCCTGGTGCATGGCAATGTTCCTGTCTTAGCCAAAGAAAACCTGGAAGACGGCCGTGATTTGCCCGTCACCACTGACTTCAGGAGCATTTTTAGTGAAGTAGCCGGAAAGCATTTGCAAATTAAAGATGACCGCGTGCTGTTCCCAGACTGGGAGGGCACTAAGATTGGGGTGATGCGGCAGGGATAAGAGTTGTTTTGATTTAAATGGGAAAGGTGGCTGAAGGCTGCCTTTTCTGTTTTCGGCCTGTTTTGGCGAAAATAGGCCGAAAACAGGTTTTCCTTTTCAAGTCATTCTGAGAGTAGTCGAAGAATCTAACGAAGATTCCTTTGGGCAATGCATAGTTCGCTGTTCCCCTAGAAGTGCCGTTTACTTCAGTGCTTTATTGCTTCTATTTCCATTGTTTCCGCTAAGCGCTCACGGCCGCGGGGCCCCGTCCTGGCGGTGAGCACTGCTGTTAAAACTAAACCTTCGGTTTTGCCTTCGGCAGCGTATTAACAGAGGCGCTCACCGCCAAGACTGGTTTCTGTTCCTTTCCTGCTAATGCTTTTCTAATTACAATTTGTTTGCGGGTAACTGCTGTCGTTCCGCTAGCCTATGGCGGGCCCGTGCTGCGCACATCAGTCAAGGGGAATATCCCTTTCTCATGTGACTGTATTACTCTCTGCTGGCGTGTTGCTGTTGGCAGAGATGTCCGTGCCTGGACCACGTCGTTACGCGTAACGACGCTACATTCTCTAGTTCAAGTTTGAAACTTGGACCTAGAATGCGGGAAGTGTTCAACTTCCCTGAGGCGTAGCCTTAAACTACTATATCTGGTACTCCCCCTTTGAAGGGGGCGGAGGGGGATGTTTACACCTGCCGGTCCACGCTTTCCAGATATACGGACTGGTTGTGACATTCCCCTTGGGGTTCCCGGTGGTTCCCCTCCTCAGAGAGTTGAATTCAAGACAGCGCCACCGCATTGCCGCCTGCGCAAAAGACCTCGTAGCGTCCGGAGGACCTGCGAGCGTCTGCGCCAATTGCCGTTTGTGACCTTTTTCGCCAAAACAGGCCGAAAACGCAAAACATAATTTCTAAAACTCTTCGCCTTTCAGATACTTGGTCTTGAGCAGCGGGCAGATTTTATAGCGTTCATCTTTGGTATCTTCATAGACGGCGGCCAGCAGTTCATAGACATGCTTCACGCCAATGCGGTTGGCCCACTCAAACGGCCCGAAGGGGTAGTTGGTGCCCAGTTTCATACCCAAGTCAATGTCTTCTTTGGTAGCAGTGCCTTCCTGCAGGGTATAGCAGGCTTCGTTGATAATCATGCAGATGACGCGGGGGGTGACCATGCCAACGCGGTCTTCCACCAGCTCATAGAGCGTGGCCAGGAACACGCAGGCTTTGTCAACTTCGCGTTTAGATTCCTCGCGCAGCACACTTACTTCTAAGATTTCACGGTTGAAGAAGGTGGGCAGGGCGTTCACGCCGCAGAGGTGGAAGTTGACTGATCCGTGGGCAGCGGCCAGGGCGGCCAGTTGCACGGTGGCGGCGTTGCAGAAGACAATGAGTTTTTCGCCTCTTCCCAGTTCATTGTATTGGGCCAGCCGCTCGGGCTGCTCGTGCAGTAAAAAGTCAAACACCAGGTGCGCCTGCGGCAACCAAACGGCCAGTTCCTCAGGGGTGGTGGTGTGAATGTAAGCCCGGTTGGGGAATTTCAAGCTGAACTCTGCCTCCTGCTCGGCGGTAGCCAACACCAATGTATTCATAATTCTGTACCTTTAACGGCATAAAGATACAGATTAAACCTCTCCGTTTATGGCAACTACCATCATAGAAAGCAAACAAGCCCCCGCCCCCATTGGGCCGTACAGCCAGGCCGTGCAGGCGGGCAACACGTTGTATATCTCCGGACAAATTGCGCTGAACCAGGAAACCGGGCAGCTGGTGCAAGAGGATATCCAGACCGAAACCCACCAGGTCATGAAGAACCTCCAGTACATTCTGCAAGCCGCAGGCATGGATTTTACCAACGTGGTGAAATGCAGCATCTTTGTGAAAGACCTGGGCAACTTCGCCGCCATCAATGAAACCTACGGCAGCTATTTCACCAGCAACCCGCCCGCCCGCGAGACTGTGGAAGTTAGCCGCCTGCCCAAAGACGTGAACGTGGAGATTTCCTGCATTGCGGTGAAGTTTTAATGAGTGAATGCGTGAGGGAGTGAATGCGTGAATGAAGCAATGGGTGGAAGTACGATTGAGGGAAATGAGTTTCTGTTTTCGGCCTGTTTTCAGAAAAATAGCCCAAAAACGGGAAATGCACTTCTTCTTTCCTTTTAGTTATCCCTTCAAACTCACGCATTCAGGCTATCACTCCCTCACGCATTCGTTCATTCCTTAACTCCTTCCATCATTGATTCCCTCATTGGCCTTCGCCTCATTGGGGCCGGGTTCGTTATTGACGGGCGCATGCCCCACCTCCACTTCTTTGTTAATCACCCGCACCGCGTAATCTGAGGGGTAGATGCTGGTGCCGTAGCGGCGCGCGTAGACCAATGTGAACTGCGCGCCAAAGAACACCACCTGCGAGGTGTAGAAGACCCAGGTGAGCACAATGATGATAGACCCGGCGGCACCGTACAGGCTGGCAAAATCGCTGTTGCCCAGGTAGAAGCCCAAAAGGCTTTTCCCAAGGGTGAAGAGCACTGCCGTCACCAGTGACCCTATCCAGACGTCTGTCCAGCGCACCATGGCGTCTGGCAGAAACTTGTAGATCAGCGCGAAGAGAAAGGTAATCACGCCGGTAGACACCACCAGGTTCACCAGGCTCATCATCTGCAGAAAAGAATCGTCTACGCGGTTGGTCAGAAAGTTAGTGATGGCCACCAGCGCCGTGTGAATGATCAGACTGACCAGCAGCAGAAAGACAATGGCCAGAATCATGGCAAAAGACAGCACCCTGTCCCGCAGGAGCTTCAGGTACTCGTTCCTTGGCTTCGGCTTCACGCCCCAGATCTGGTTCAGGCTTTCCTGCAGGGAGACAAACACCCCGGTGGCCCCAATCAGCAGCGTGATCACCCCAATAATGGTTGCCCAGTTGAAGTCTGAGGAGCGGTTAATGCTTTCCACCATCTGCTGAATATCAGTGGCGCCTCTGCTGCCCAGCAGTTCCCGCAGTTGCCGGTACACCTGCCCCCGCACCTGATCGCGGCCAAAGAACGCCCCGGCAATGTTGATCATGATGATCAGGATAGGCGGCAGCGCAAAGACGGTATAATAGGCCAGGGCCGCCCCCTTCTGAAAAGAGTTGTTGTCTAAGAAGTCCAGCGCGGTCTCTTTGGTTAAACTCCAGGCTTCACACAGTCTCTTTTTCAGCATTGGGTCAGGTTTTCCCCTTCATACGTATGCCGCCCCAGAGGTTGTCTGAACCCGCTGAAAAGCAGCCGGTTTAGCCTTAAAATCATAAGAAAAGGAACTGAAACGGTATGGCCGCGGCGGTAGAGCGCACGTTTGTAAGGTTTTAGCGGCAAAAGCTTTACCGTAGCCGGTAAATACCGTACTTTTGCACCTCCATTCAAATTGAACAACATGGCTAGAGAAGTACGAGTACGCTTTGCCCCCAGCCCTACCGGCCCTTTGCACATTGGCGGGGTGCGCACAGCGCTCTATAATTACCTGTTTGCGAAGAAAATGGGCGGCAAAATGCTGCTGCGCATTGAAGATACTGACCAGACCCGCTTTGTGCCGGGCGCGGAACAATACATATTCAACAGCCTGGAGTGGTGCGGCATTCAATTAGATGAAAGCCCCCTTCACGGCGGCCCGCACGCCCCCTACCGCCAGTCAGAACGCAAGCCCATGTACATGGACTATGCCCTGCAACTGGTCAACGCCGGCCACGCCTACTACGCCTTTGACACCGCTGAGGAACTGGAAGCCATGCGCGAGCGCCTGAAAGCTGCCAAAGTAGCCACCCCGCAGTACAACGCCATTACCCGCGCCACCATGAAGAACTCGCTCACCCTGCCAGAAGATGAGGTGAAGCGCCGTCTGGAAAGCGGGGAGCCCTACGTGATTCGCCTCAAAGTGCCGCGCAAGGAGGAGATCCGCCTCAAAGACATGATCAGAGGCTGGGTGATGGTGCATTCCTCTTCTATTGATGACAAGGTGCTGATGAAGAGCGACGGCATGCCCACCTACCACCTGGCCAACATAGTAGATGACCACCTCATGGAAATCACCCACGTGATCAGGGGTGAAGAGTGGCTGCCCAGTGCCCCTTTGCACGTGCTGCTGTACCGCTACCTGGGCTGGGAAGACACCATGCCAGAATTCGCGCACCTGCCTTTGCTGCTAAAGCCAGACGGCAACGGTAAACTGAGCAAGCGCGACGGCGATAAGCTGGGTTTCCCGGTGTTCCCGCTCAGGTGGGTTGATCCCGTAACGGGTGAGGTTTCCAGCGGGTACCGCGAGAGCGGCTATCTGCCAGAGGCGTTCATCAACTTTCTGGCGTTCCTGGGCTGGAACCCCGGCACGCAGCAGGAGCTTTTCACCATGGAGGAACTGATTGAGGCCTTCAGCATTGAGCGCATTGGCAAGTCAGGCACCCGTTTTGACATTCAGAAAGCCCGCTGGTACAATGAGCAGTACCTGAGAGCCAAGCCAGACGCAGAACTGGCGCAGTATTTACTGGCGGCGTTGCCGGAACAAGGCATTGACTGCACCCCAGACCGGGCCGAGAAGATTGCCGGCCTCATGAAGGAGCGCGTGACCTTCCCCCAGGATTTCTGGAAAGAAGCCTCTTATTTCTTTGTAGCGCCTACCCAGTACAATGAGCAGGTAGCGGCCAAGAAATGGTCTGCGGCGGGCGCAGCAGCGTTTGAGCAGTTCAAGAACGAACTCAGCACGCTCTCTGACTTCAACGCAGATACCGTAAAGGCACTGCTCCTGCAGATTCTGGAGCGCAACGGCCTTAAAATTGGCCAGGTGATGCAAGCCCTGCGCATTGCCTTGACCGGGGTAGAGGCCGGCCCAGACCTAATGGCTATTATTGAAATCATTGGCCGCCAGGAAACCGAGCGCCGCATTGACGCGGCCTTGGCCAAACTGGCGCAGTACGCCGCGTAGATTCTCTTTCGCTTTACTTTAGATTAAAGCGAGTATTTTGACTTCCGTTTTCGGCCTGTTTTCTGAAAAACAGGCCGAAAACGGAAGTTTTCTTTTGGCCTCTGCGGCCCTAGTACCATGTTAATTGCTCATTTACTTTTCCCTTCCTGTATCTCTTCTTCTGACTTTCATCACCTCTTTTTTGTCATCCTGAAAGGAACTTAGGGAACAGTGGGCGAACGGTAGTAGCATTGCTTTTCTAGTTCGCCCCCAAGATTCTTCCAGAATGACAAAAGGGAAAAATAGTACGAGAAATAAAGGTGTAAAGCTGGAAACTCTCCCAACTATGCCGTGCAAGTTACTTCAGTGACTTATAACGCTTGCAAATACTCCCCCTTTGAAGGGGAATGTTTATACCTGCTGGTCACGCATTCCTGACATTCCTGTTTTCGGCCTGTTTTGGCCAAAACAGGCCGAAAACGCAAGCCTCTCCCCTGCCTTCCGCTGCAGGCGTGCAAACGGGTTATCCTTCTGCTTCAGTTTTGCGTTTTAGTAGAATCAATAGGCTGCACCCTTTGGCTGCGGTTTTATCACACCAACTAGCATTCTACTACCATGGCGAAGAAAAAAGCAGATAACAGCAAAAAAACCGACAAGCCAGAAAAGAAGGCGCGGGTACACCCGGAGCTGGAGGGCTTTGAGATCAAAATCAACCCGCTGGGTGATATCTCCTCCAATTTCAACATTGACCAGCTCAATGAGTTTCTGGACCGCAACGTAACTGACAAGAAACTGGTGGGCGACCAGGGCAAGAAGCGCGTGCAGGAGGAAGACGAGGAATATCCTATTGAGGAAACCGTGGAGGAGGAAGAGAACGAGGAAGATTTTTTCAAAGGAAGTGCTAACTTGGCAGACGATGAGGACGAAGACGACGCGCCCAAAGAGGAAGACGACGATCTGGCCCCTAAAAAACCAAAGCGAAAGTAAACCCAACTATGAAATCACACGAGATTGACTACCGCATCTTCGGCTCAGATATTCAGGTGCTGGAGGTAGAGCTGGACCCCCAGGAAACCGTCATTGCCGAGGCGGGCGCCATGGTGTACATGGAAGACGGCATCCGGTTTGAAACCAAAATGGGCGACGGCTCCAACCCCAGCCAGGGCTTTCTGGGCAAGCTGGTCTCTATGGGCAGCCGCATGATTACCGGCGAATCTCTGTTCATGACCCATTTCACGCACCGCGGCTACAGCAAGGCCAAAGTTGCGTTTTCGGCGCCGTACCCGGGCACCATCATGCCCATCAACCTGGCAGACTTCCCCAACGGGTTGATTGTGCAGAAAGACGGTTTCTTAGCCGCGGCGCTGGGCACCAAGATTGCCATGCATTTGAACCGCCGGTTGGGCGCGGGCTTCTTTGGCGGCGAAGGGTTTATCATGCAGCGCATTGAGGGCGACGGCCTGGCCTTCATACACGCGGGCGGCACGGTAGTAGAACGCCACCTGCACAACGAGACGCTGCGCGTTGACACCGGTTGCGTGGTGGCCTATGAGAACGGGATTGACTTTGATATTCAGCAGGCGGGCGGCCTTAAATCTATGGTTTTTGGCGGCGAGGGTCTGTTCCTGGCCACTCTGCGCGGCACCGGCCGGGTATGGATCCAGTCTATGCCGGTGAAGAAGCTTATCCAGGCCTTGATGCCGCACGGCGGTAACGCCAACAAAGAAGGCGGCTTGCTCAGCAGCTTTCTGGAATAGAGGGCACCTCTCTCCCCATCCCACAAAGTCCGGCACCACCGGACTTTTTTTGTGCCCATTTGCCAGGTTATCTCTCGTTTAATATCTCAACTTTACATTTTATATAAATTTAATATAGTTTATTATTCACATGCTACAAAAACACTTGTTAGCTTTGTAACGAAATAAATATTAGCTTTCACTTGCGCTCCCCCTGCGCCATGCAAAGAACTGCTTCTTTTCAGTCAGCCCGGGCTTTCACTTTCAGTTCCTGAAACAGCACCAGTTATGACCCGGGCAATCATCACCTCCTTTCTTTGGCTTTCGCCGCTGTTCTCTATGGCAGCCAGCTTTACCTCTGTCAAAAACGGCAACTGGTCCAGCCGTTCTACCTGGGGCTCTAATGGCATTCCGGCCGCCAACATCAACAACAAGGATGTCGGTCATCATTGACCATGTGGTGAATGCCGGTGCTTTGAAGATAAACAATGGGGGAACCATGTATGTTAACCGCCACCTGATTGTAGACCAACTCACCCTGCATGGCCCCAGCTCCAGAATTTACGTGGCGGCAGGGGCCGTGCTGGAGGCCGCTGAAATTAACGGCAACTGGGAGAATGTGATTTATGAGGAGCCGCTGCCGGTCACCTGGCTGGAGTTCTCCTGCAAGTCAGACGGTAAGGCGCACTCCCTTTCCTGGGCCACGGCCCAAGAGGTCAACAATGACTACATTGCCTTAGAATACGCCACACATGATCTGGTTTTCAAAGAGATTACCCGCCAGGCCGGCACTAACACCGCCTCTCCCGCTTACTATTCGTTCACCCATGCTTTTCCGGTGAAAGGCACCAGCTACTACCGGTTAAAGCAAGTTGACTATGACGGCAAGGCCACTTACTCCAAGATAATCTCAGGCACGTTTCATGCCTTCACCTACCAGCTATCAGCCAGTTCGCTCCAGATGAATACGCCCGTGACCGGCAGCGTCTCCCTGATCAGAACAGACGGGACTCCCGCCGTAGAAAAAGTTTTGAATAAAGAGGATCTGCTCCGTTTCCCTTCCCTGCCCGCGGGTATGTACATGCTGCGCATTGAGAGCCCGCAGTACAAAGGCCTTCACAAAGTGTACCTGCGCCAGTAGCAAGATACGCACAGCGCGGTCAAACACTCCCGCTCCAATTGGTAGGTGGGGTCTCTGTTTTTGGCCTGTTTTGGCCAAAACAGGTCAAAACCAGGTTTTCGGCCGTGGCCGAAAGGGATTAGGAGAGTTGGTTCACCTGCAGAATCTCCTCCAGGTACTCGCGGTTGTTGGCTAAGCGCGGCACTTTGTGCTGGCCGCCCAGCTTGCCTTTGTATTCCAGCCAGTTCAGGAAAGCGCCATGCGGGGCCACAGTAACCAGCGGCGCCTGCAGCGCCAGGTCTTTCTGTCGTTTGGCGTCATAATCTGAATTGACCTCGCGCAGGGTTTGGTCCAGTACGCGGGTAAAGGTTTCCAGGCTGGAGGGCTGCCGCGAAAACTCAATCACCCACTGGTGCCCACCGCGGCTTTTGCCCTCAAAATAGACCGGGGCGGCCGTGAAGTTGGTGATGGTGGCACCGGTGGCGGCGCAGGCTTTGGTGATGGCGGTTTCTGCGTTCTCCACTACTACCTCTTCGCCGAAGGCGTTGATAAAGTGCTTGGTGCGCCCAGAGATTTTGATGCGGTACGGGCTGAGCGAGGTAAATTTAACGGTATCGCCAATCTTGTAGCGCCACAGGCCGGCGTTGGTAGAGATGAGGAGCGCGTAGTTCCTGCCCAGTTCCACCTGGTCAAGGGTAAGCGCCTGCGGGTGCTCCTCTTCTGCCTGCTCTATGGGAATAAACTCATAGAACACGCCGTAGTCCAGCATGAGCAGCATCTCGTCCAGCAGCTCAGGCTCATCCTGTATCCCAAAGAAGCCTTCTGAGGCATTGTACACCTCCAGGTACTTCATCTTCTCACTGGGGATCAACTGCCTAAACAGCTCGCGGTAGGGGCCAAACGCCACGGCGCCGTGCACAAACAGCTCCAGGTTAGGCCAGATCTCAGTGATGTCCTGCTTGCCGTAGGTCTCCAGCATGCGGTTCAGGAGGACGTAGGTCCAGGTGGGCACGCCTGAGATGCTGGTCACGTTCTCTTTGGCGCAGATCTCCACCATCTTCTCAATCTTCTCCTCCCACTTGTCCATAAGGGCCACTTTGAGCGGGGGCGTGCGCATGACCTCGGCCCAGATGGGCAGGTTCTGCATGATCACCGCAGACACGTCTCCGCAGCGGGTGTTGCTGTTGAAGTCATTGGGGTGGTGGCTGCCGCCAATAGACAGCGCCTTGCCTGAAAACACCTTGGTCTCCGGGTAGTTGTTGGCGTAGATGGAGAGCATGTCTTTGCCGCCCTTGTAGTGGCATTCCTCCAGCGCCTCCGGGGTTACGGGAATAAACTTGCTGCGGGCGTTGGTGGTGCCAGACGACTTGGCAAACCACTCTACCTTACTGGGCCACAGCAGGTTCTGCTCCCCCTTCATGACCCGCTCAATGTACGGGTACAGGTCTTCATACGCGCTAATGGGCACCCGTTCCTGAAACTCCCGCACGCTCAGTTTATCGGCGTAGCCGAATTTCTGGCCCCACTCAGTGCCCTTGGCGGTATTGATCAGGTGGGAAAACAATTCATTTTGCACCTCATGCGGATATTTCCTGAAGAGGTCAATCTGATGGATCCGCTTCTTCATCACCCAAGACACAATTGAATTGAATATCTCCACGTGGTAGGTATTAGTTATTCGTTGCTAGTTGTTCGTTCTTCGGCGCAGCCGATTTGTTAGTGGTAGTTTTGGTCAGAATCTTATAACGGTCTCCCCATGTTGTCATTCTGGAAGAATCTTGTGGGCGAACTAAGAAAGCAATTATTCACGTCTAATCAACTTGTCGTTTCCGGCTTGTTTTTCAAAGAGTAGCCCAAAAACGGCGGCCAAAACTTAAACTTCTGCTTGTACTGCTCTCTGCTGATTTGGTTGCTGGTTATGGCGTTGTTGTTACCGCTTTTCTAGTTCGCCCACTAGATTCTTCCAGAATGACAACAGGGAGAAAGCATTAACGAAAAGCAATGAGCAATAAATTAACAATCAACCGTTCACTAAACCTTTCTTTTCAGCTCAAAATGCTTGCCCAGGTACACGCGGCGCACCTGCTCATCGGCGGCGAGCTCTTCGGCAGAGCCGGCTTTCAGGATTTTCCCTTCAAAAAGCAGGTAGGCGCGGTCTACAATGGAGAGCGTCTCGTTCACGTTGTGGTCAGTGATGAGAATGCCAATGTTCTTGGTTTTGAGCTTGGCCACAATGGTCTGGATCTCTTCTACCGCAATGGGGTCTACCCCGGCAAAGGGTTCATCCAGGAGCACAAAGCTGGGGTCAACGGCCAGGGCGCGGGCAATCTCTGTACGGCGGCGCTCACCCCCTGAGAGCACCACGCCTTTGTTTTTGCGCACGTGGGTGAGGGAGAACTCCTCCAGCAGCTCCTCTACCTTCTCTTGCCGCTGCTGTTTGTTCTTATCTGTCATTTCCAGCACAGACATGATGTTCTCCTCAACGGTAAGGTCTCTGAACACAGAGGCCTCCTGCGCCAGATAGCCCACGCCTTTCTTGGCACGGCGGTACATGGGCAGCTGGGTGATGTCTTCCTGATCCAGAAAAATATGCCCCCCGTTGGGTTTCACCAGCCCCACAATCATGTAGAACGAGGTGGTTTTACCGGCCCCATTGGGCCCCAGCAGCCCCACAATCTCTCCCTGGTTCACTTCCACGCTCACGTTGTTCACAACGGTACGGGTCTTATATTTCTTGAATAGATTTTCTGCGCGTAAGATCATTAGGGTAAAATTAGGCAATAAACCGCAATTGTTATACTGTAACGAAAAGAGCCGCCTGCTACGCATAGCAAACGCAGAAGGTTACCTGCTGCTTGGTATTTTTTAAACAACTTGATATAAATTTTTGATCATTTCTTGCATCAGAGCTTTAATCACCCTAACTTTTAATTCCCTTTAGTACAAATACTTATCTGTCATGCATGCATTAGTTGGTGCAGCCAGCCGTAGGGTAGCGGTGGCCGTAACTTTTTTAGTAATTTGTTTGGCGCTGCAAGGAGCGAAAACAGACAACCTTTCCTTTTTGCATGGAATTGATGTGTCTCGTTACCAGGCAGAGGTGAACTGGGCGCACGTGAAGGAGTCTAACATTGCCTTCGCCTTTATCAAAGCCACAGAGGGCAATTTTTTAAAAGACCGCTACTTTGACCGCAACTGGGAGTACAGCCGCCAGCATGGCATCAAGCGCGGTGCCTACCATTTCTTTTTACCCTGGGTACCCGCTGAAAACCAGTTGGAGCATTTCAAACGCACCGTGAAACTGGAACCCGGCGACCTGGCCCCGGTGCTGGACGTGGAGACCATTGCCAAAGACATTACAGACGCTGACCTGCGCAGCAACATACGCGCCTGGCTGGAAGGTGCCGAAAAGCATTACGGCGTAAAGCCCATCATCTACACGTACCAGGCGTTCTATGACCGCAAGCTCAAAGGGTATTTCCCGGAGTACCACTTCTGGATTGCCCGCTACAAAGACATGGAGCCCAACGTTCACCCTGGTGACAAGATGGCGTTCTGGCAGTATTCTGAAAAGGGCCTGGTAAAAGGCGTTTCCTCACCCGTTGATGTGAACTGGTTTTACGGTGACCATGCGGCCCTGAGCAAGTATTGCGTTCCCGCCCCCGCGCCAGCAGCCCCCCAGCCAGAAGAAGCCCTGGCGCAGGCTGAGGCGTTTTAGGCCTGTTTTCAGAAAAACAGCCCCAAAACAGCCTGCATGTTTTAACAAAAAATTGAGGGCGCCCCTCTGCCTCCTATCAGGCAGAGGGGCGCTTTTTCCTTTTGGCAAGCAGCCAACCCACCACCAGGCCAACGGCTGCGCCAAGGTAGTACGGCCGTGCCGAAGAGACGGGAATAAACCTGGTCTTTTTGGCGGTGATGACAAAAACACCTTTCGGGATGGTGAGCAAACCGGCTCCGGCACCAGCGCCTTCCCCTTCTTCATCATTGGCACCGCCTACTTCTTTTCGGCCTAGCCCGTAACCGCCACCCAGCCCCAGCGCCACCTGCGCCACGGGTATGATGGTTTTGCCCTGGGCTTCTATGGGTGCCCCGAAAATATTTTGGATAGAGGCATTCTGGTTGAGGCTAGCCGCAACGGTACCGGTTGTATTTATTTGTTCCGGTGAGGGGAGCGTTGGTTCCATATTGACTTCAGTTGGTTGTTCCTGCTTCTGTACCGGGTTTTTTATCTGAAAGTTGCTGTTGAGGTGGGGTTGGCGGGAAACAGAAACGCCCGGCCGCTTTTACGGCGGCCGGGCGTTTTGGACCTGTTTTTCTAAAAATAGGCCAGAAACAGGTTACTTCTCTGTAGTGGGCTGAGTCACGGTGGTGGTAGCCGGTTGCTGCCCGGGGGCAGGTGTGGCCGTGGCGGGTTCCTCAATCAGCTCCAGGCCGTATTCTTTGCCTTTGACTAGGGTAGGCACCCCTTTCTTCATCCAGGCGGGCTCTGGGGCACCTTTGAGGTAATGGTCAAAGAACTGCGACATGCGCACAGACAGGTCTTTGCGGTTTTTGCGCTGCATGAGGTTGTGGGCCTCGCCGTTGTAAACCAGCAGCCACACAGGCTTGCCCAGGCGTCTCAGCGCCATGAACATCTCAATGCCCTGGTACCACGGCACAGCGCCGTCATTGTCATTGGCCATCATCATGAGCGGCGTCTCTATCTTGGGCGCGTAGAACAGCGGCGAATTCTCAATGTACTGCATGGGCTTCTCCCATAGCGTACCGCCTATGCGGCTTTGGGTGCGCTCATACTGGAACTGGCGGCTCATGCCACTCTCCCACCGTATTCCGCCGTAGGCGCTGGTCATGTTGCTCACCGGTGCCCCGGCCATGGCGGCTTTGAACAGGTTAGTGCGGGTCACCAGGTACGCCACCTGGTAGCCGCCCCAGCTCTGCCCCTGTATGGCCATGTTCTTCTCGTCTACAAACCCTTTGGCGGCCAGCATCTGCACCCCCGGAATAATGCTGTGGTAGGCGCTTTCACCGGGGTAGCCGTCTTTGTACACAATGTCTGGCACAAACACCAGGTAGCCCTGGCTCACGAACAGCGGGATATTGATGGTAGACGCACTTGGGGCGGGTGAACGGTAGTTGTGCAGGGTCTCAGCGTTGCGCTCATAGAAATACACCAGCATGGGGTACTTCTTCTTCGGGTCAAAGTTCTCAGGCTTGAACAGCAGGCCGTCTAGCGGAATACCGTCATCTGAGCGCCAGTTCACCAGCTCTACGCTTCCCCAGAGGTATTCGCTCTGCTGCGGGTTGGCGTTGCTCACTTTCTCCGGATTGCTGAAACTGGTGTTGGTCACCCACACGTCTGGGTACTCCTGAAAGCTGCTCCTCCTGAAAATGAGGCGGTCACTGTCTTGGGCCTTGCGGATTCCTGTGTAACTGTACGGTTCCAGCAGGATTTTCTGCGGCGCCCCGGCCCTGGTCACATGGTCTGTGTAGAACCCAGAGCCCTTGGTTTTCAGGTCAAAGGTGCGCAGCAGGATTTTCTCATCTGCCGGTACGGTGCGTTGGGTTGGGTTCAGGCTCACGTACCGGAACTGCAGGTTGTTCTTTCGGCCAAAGCCATCTGTGATGTTCACAGCCGCCGCTTTCCCGGTGGGGTCCAGGCGCCAGATGTCATAGCGGTCGTTTACCAGCAGATGGGCGTCCTCTTTGGTCCAGCCGGTGAGGCCGTAATCATCTGGCAGCGCGGGAACGTCGTTCTGCTCGTCATAGAAGGCAACGTTCAGCTTTTTGGTGAGGTTGACAGGTGTGCTGGCTTTCACGCCCATGGCCTTCCAGGAGCTGTCCTGGGGTTCATACCAGTACAGGTACTTCCCTTCAGGAGACAGTCTGGGGTTGCCGCGGGTGGCTTTCACCACCAGCTTGCGGCGGCCGTCTTTGAGGTCAATCAGCCATACATCTTGCTTAGAAGGGGTGTCATAGCCCACACTCAGGAGGTAATTCACGTTGCTGGTGCCCAGGGCCACATCTGCGCTACGGGTAGGGTTGAGTGACACGTCTGGGATTTCAGGCGTAGCCAGTTGCACCATTTTGCTTTTCTTGAGGTCATACACCGCCAGGAAAGAGCGCTTCTGCTCACGCTCCAGCTGCTTGAGCTGCATGGGCTGGATCAATGGGTCGCGGTAGGTCCAGATGTCCAGGCTTACTTTGTCTTCGTCCAGTTTGGTGGTGTCTTTCTCGTACTGCGTAGGACGCGGGAACGTGCCAAAGAAAAGGCGGTCGCCTTTCTCGCTGAAGCCTAGCTGGGCGTGCTCACTCACCATGTACTTGGCGGGCATGCCTTTGGCGGCGGTGTCGGCCAGGGTTTTGGCGCGGCTGTCTTTGGCGGTCCAGTGCAGCAGCTGGAAGTAGCGCAGGTCTTTGCCCGTGCTGTCTTTGCTGGCCACAAAAGCCAGCTGCTCCCCCGCTTTGTCAGCCACCAGGTTCTTATACGTGACGCGGCCGCTGTCAACGGCCATAGATTTACGGGTGGCGGTGTTGAAGGCAAAGACGCCCGCCTTGTGCAGCGAGTCTTTCTCTGACTTCACCAGGAACAGGCGGTTGCCCTTTTCTGAGAACAGGTAGTCAGTGACCCGGTCAAAGCGGTATTCCTGGCCCGTAGGCAGGTGGCGCAGCACCAGCTCAGTGCCTTCGTCTTTTTTGGCGGTGGCGCCCCTGGCACCGCCTTTTGCGGCAGCCGCAGGAGCAGCGGCCGGTGCTTTGGCCTTAGCCGTGTCTTTGGCGGGTTTGGCCGGAAGCGGCGCCTCCAGATGATACGCCAGCCACTCCCCGTTTCTGCTGGGCAATTTGTAGGATTTGACCCGCGCCACGTACTGCGTCTTGCCGCCTTCCAGCTGGTAAATGGCCAAAGAGTCTTTGGGCATCTCTTCTGGCTTCTTCTTTTTCAGCTTGGCCTGGCGCGTGGCCGCGTACTGAGGCTTGATCTGAAATATAGCAAAGCGGCTATCTTCTGTAAAAGCCTGTTTGTAGCCCCGGCTGAACTGTTTAGAGGTTTTGTTGGCCAGGTTTTGCAGGTGCAGCACGCCGTCTCCCTCCTGCGGGTTCACTGCGTACAGCAGGTATTTTCCGTCTTGGGAGAGGGAGTCGCCGTCAACGCTTTTCCAGCTGTCATAGACATCATGGGTCAGCGGCTTTTTGGCGGTGGTTTGCTGCGCCTGCACGGTCAAGGTGCCCACGCCCAGCAGGAGCCCGGCCAATAGGAGCTTTGTGTTCATCTGTAGTTGGGTTGTTTGTAGAGAGGCTGAAAATACACTTTTTTAATCAGGAGATACGAACGTATAGCCGGGTAAATCCTGTTTTGAGGCTGATTTCAGAAATATAGGCCAAAAACAGACGCCAGAGGGCAGCTCCCAGACGCCCCCCTGCCGGGAAGTGAATAAAAAAAACCTGCCAGAAGCCAGAAGAAACCTTACGTTCCTGCTTACCCAGACCTGCTTCCACTGGTTTTTCTGCGGCAATGGGGCAACGGGTCAAACCTGCCTGCAGGGCGCTGCCCGGTAAGCCAAAACTGCTTTGCCAGCCCCCGCTCTGCCCCTTCTGGGTACTGACCTATTTTCCTATATGTTCCAGGGGAACGGCGTATACGCCCTTACCAGGCCCCCAGCAAGAAGCGTGAGCAGAAAAAGATGCAAAAGGAGTTGCCGCCGTTTGCCAAACGGGACGTTCAGGATGAAGGGAAAACCTTATAGAACTCCAGAAAAGAACTCAGGCACAGACTTGCCTGCCCGCCAAATGCGTTTTGGGCCTGTTTTCTGAAAAACAGGCCCAAAACAGGCCTCAGAAAGTAATGCTTATTCCGCGAAGCGGATGTCTTTGATACGCAGCTGCAGGGTCACATTGCCCCTGAACACGTTCTCCTCAATGCAGTAGCACACGTCAAACGGGATACCTTTCTGGATGCGCGGGTAAAATTCGGCCATGCCGAACGCAATGGCGTCAAAGAACACGTCACCATCCTGGGTAAGGCGCAGCTTGAGGTGGGCGTCACCCACCACTCTTGCTGAACCAGACTCATACACGCAGGTGCTCAGGAACACGGGGGCCATGTTGCCGGGGCCAAACGGCTCCATCTGTTTGAGAATCTTGAAGAATTTGGGCGTGATCTGCCTGAACTGCAGCGGCATGTCTATCTCTACCATGGGCACCAGCTGCTCCTCTTGAATTGTGCTGGCCACAATCTGCTCAAACTTCTCCCGGAACGCCGGCACATTCTCTACGGGCAGGGTGAGGCCCGCCGCGTACATGTGCCCGCCAAACTGCTCCAGCAGGTCTGAACACGCCAGAATAGCCTGGTGTACATCAAAGCCGTGCACAGAGCGGGCGCTGCCGGTGGCTTTGCCGTTAGACTCAGTGAGAATGATGGTGGGGCGGTAGTATTTCTCTATGCAGCGTGAGGCTACAATACCCACCACGCCTTTGTGCCAGCTGTCTTTGAACAATACGGTGGAGCGGGCGCTGCGCAGAAAATCATCTTCCTCTATCATCTGCAGCGCCTCTTTGGTGATGCTCATATCATGCCCGCGCCGCTCTGAGTTGGAGATGTTGATGTTCTGGGCCATGGCGTGGGCTTCGTCTTTGGTTTGAGCCAGCAGCATGGCCACTGAGCGCTTGGCATCCCCCATGCGGCCGGCCGCATTGATTCTGGGCGCAAACCCGAAGACGATCTGCGTAATATCCAGCTCTTGGCGCAGCCCTGCCAGTTCACGCAGCGCCTCCAGCCCCGGCCGCAGCTGCCGGCTGCTGTTCATGCGCTGCAGGCCGTGGTAGGCTAAAATGCGGTTCTCGCCGGTGATGGGTACTATGTCTGCGGCAATGCTCACCACCACCAGGTCCAGCAGCTGGAACAACGGCTCCTGGTCAAACCCCTGCTGCTGGCAGAACGCCTGCATGAACTTGAAACCCACACCGCAGCCCGCCAGCTCTTTGTACGGGTACGGGCAGTCAGCCCGTTTGGCGTCCAGCACGGCTACGGCCTCTGGCAATTCATCATCTGGCAAGTGGTGGTCACAGATGATGAAGTCAATGCCTTTCTGGTTGGCGTACGCTATTTTGTCAATAGATTTAACGCCGCAGTCCAGGGAGATGATGAGGGTGAAGTTGTGCTCCAGGGCGTAGTCAATGCCGGTAAAGGAGATGCCGTAGCCCTCTGCGTAGCGGTCTGGGATATAGTACTCAATGTTGTCCCTGAAAAAGGGCTGCAGAAAGCTGAAGACCAGCGCCACTGAGGTGGTGCCGTCTACGTCATAGTCGCCGTAAATGAGCACCCGCTCCTGCCGGTGCAGGGCGTCTACCAGCCGGTCAACCGCCTTGTCCATGTCTTTGAGCAGGAACGGGTTGTGCAGGTCATCTAACGAGGGCCGGAAAAAGGCTTTGGCTTCTTCAAAGGTACAGATGTTGCGCTGGCAGAGAATGCTGGCCAACGCAGAGCCAATGTTCAGGCTGTCAACAATATTCTGTACTTTTACGGCGTCCGGCGCTTCCTTAACAACCCATCGTTTCTGCATCTGCTGTCTGCGGCTTAATCTGTGGTAAGAGGCGCAAAAATACGAATTCTGTGATAGAACCGGGCACTCCCTTTGCTACCTAAGTGTTGCAGCAGGGTAAATGATTCCATTTTAGCCTTACTTCGCGTGAAAAAACTGAAAGAGATTTACCACAAGTACAAAGACTACGGTTTGGTAGACGGCCTTATGTACCTGTCTTTCTTCCTGTTCCTGGCCCTTCTGTTCCTGTTTTTCAGGGACTAGCGTTTTGGGGCTGTTTTCTGAAAAACAGCCCCAAAACGCAATTTGCCCCTCTTCCCCGGTTTTATCTTTTTAATTCCCGCCCTCATGCCCTCACCTGTTTTTCACTCTTCCAAAAGTAAAACTGTAGGTTTCATTCTATGGGGAGCCATGCTACTGCTGGTGGTGACCGTGGGGCAGGTGCTGCTCACGCGGGAGTTCACGGCAGGCACAGCGGCCTTGGCTTTGTTCCTGGTGCTGGTGCTGGCACTGCTCCTCTGGATCTGGTTTGGCACCTATTACATGATTGACGGCACTATGCTTGTCTATGCCTCAGGCCCTATCAAAGGGAAGATTGACATTCACACCATTACCCACATCAAGCCCAGGGAAAAACTTTGGTCTGGCCTGAAACCGTCTCTGGGCTTAGACGGTCTGGTGATTTATTACAACAAGTGGGACGAGATCTATCTGTCTCCTAAAGAGAAGGAGCAGTTTATACAGCAGTTGCGGCAGGTGAAGGAGGAGATTGTGGTGGAGGGGTAGTGCTCCCTCTAAAGGCTAGCCCTTTTTACGCTTAAAGCTGCAGCCTTACTTTTTAAACGAGACATAGTGCCCTGGCTCTTTGCCCTCCAGACTCTCAATGTGCAGCTCTGAGACCCCGTCAAACCTTGTTTTCGCCTCTTTTACCACGGCTTTTCTTTTTCCTGCAAAGATCAGAGTGTCATGCTGGAGTTTGAGGTTGTCTGAATGCAGGATATCCCCTAGCCGGTACCCGTGACTGTACTTCCAGGTTATGGAAGTTATTTCCTCCTTCTCCAGCTGGCAGGAAGCCAGTAAGAAGACCAGTATCCCGTAGATGTACCTCTTCATATCTTGCAGGTTTGTTTAGAAGCTTCTGTAAAAGTGGTAGCCAGACTTGTTCCCAGTACTTCAACTATCCTTCTTTCCACATGTGGGGAAAACTGTTTTTGGCCTGTTTCTGGAAAAACAGCCCGAAAACAGCATGCCCCACTGCAACGCTAGCCGGCAACTGCCTACACCCGGTCTCCCCGCAGCTTTCTGAGGCGCTTTCTGGCCTCAGCCACAAACACGCTGCCAGGGTGCTTCACCAGCAGCTGGTTGTAGAGCTCCTGGGCTTTCTCAGGCTGTTTCAGGTTCTCTTCATTGAGCTGGGCCAGCAGGAACAGGGCGTCATCTGAGAGAATGTCATATTTAGGGTTCTCTATGATCTTCTGCAGGTTCTGGGCGGCTTCTTCAAACTTACCCGTCTGTTGCAGCAATTCCGCCTTGCGGAAATAAATCTCATCTGTGAGGCTGTGGCCGGGGTACTTTACCAACAGGCTGTCTAAGGCGGTTAGGGCCTCTGGGAACTTGTGCTGGAACACCAGAAAGTCTATGGCGGCGTATTCTTTGAGGGCCACCGCCGAGGTGTCTAAACCGGTATTGTCAATGATGAGCAGGCTCAGGTCAAGGGCGTCATTGGCGATCTCGCGGCTGGTGGCCAGCTTGAGAATGTCCAGATGGCTCTGGGCCAGTTCAAAGTCGCCTTTGTAGTAGCTGAGGCGGGCGTTTCGCAACTTGGCCTCATGCCCCAGCGGCTGCTCTTTATGGGATTTCTCCACCTGGCTGTAGAGCAAGGTGCTTTCCCACGGCTCCCCGCGCAGCAGGTACACATCTGCCAGCGCCAGCTTGGCTTCTGCCACCACGTTGGGCTGGGCCCGGGGCATGGCAATGACTTCCTGCAGGTTCTGCACGGCCTGCGCCTGGTTGTCCAGGTAAAACGCCTGCAGCTCCCCCAGTTCTTTCAGCACTTCGGCGGTGCGTTCATGGCGCCCTAGTTCCTGCAGCAGCTTCTCATAGTCTTGCGCCAGCAGCTTGATTTTTTCATAGTTCAGGGGGAACGTGTTCTTCACCTGCTCTTCCCGGGCTTTGATCACCCGCTGCCGGGCCACCGGATAGAGGTCACCGTTGGGGTACTGCTGCTGCAGGTAGGTGTAGCCCTCAATAGCGGTTTCAAAGTCTTTGTTCCGGAGGCTGATGTCTGCCAGGGCAAGCACGCGCCCGCCGCCGCCCTGGGTGCGCCGGTCCAGTGCCCGGGCCTGCAGAAGGGCCGGCCCGAAGTCTTTGCGCTGCAGCAGGGTCCAGATGAGGAGTTCGGCTACATCGGTGTCGTCTGGGTTGGCTTGTACGGCATCCATCAGCTTCTGCTCCAGCAGCGTAAGGGAGGCGTCATCTCGCAGGGCGTTCTGCAGCATGTTCTGGGCAAAGTTGAGCGGCACGCCGTCATTCTTTATCTGCCGCAGCACCTCTTCTATCAGGGCCTCTGTTTTGCGCTGGTACGCATAGAGCTGCATGAGCTGTGGGGCGAAGGTTTTCTCGCTGCCGCTGATCTGCCTCGCCTTCAGATACGCCTGCTCCACGTACTCCATCTGGTCTGCCTGCTGAAAGCCGGCGGCAATGCCGTACACATTCTCTGGGGTGGTACTTTGCACTACTTGCGCCCACTTTTTCTCAGCGGCCGCGCCATTGCCGGAGGCTTGCAGCACCTTGCCCTCATCAATGTCATACTGGGGCACTGACGGGAATTTCTTCTGCGCCCGCTTCACCAGTTTATCAGCTTCTTTGTAGTTGCGCAGCGCCAGAAGGGTTTTAAGATAGTCTGGGTACACCAGGCCAAACTGCACATCCTGCTCAACCAACTGGCGCAGCAACACCTCTGCCTTCTGGTACTCACTTTGGCGCAGGTACTCTTTGGCCAGGGCCATCTGCTCCGGTACGCTTTGCGCAACAGACGGCAGCGGGCTCAGGCCAAAGCACCAGAAACCTATGAGCAGCATCACTAGGAACCTTCTCTTCATGGTATACATCCCTTATCTTCTGTTCTTTAACGTAACGGGCGGCTATACAATATACTGTTTTTGGCCTGTTTTTCAGAAAACAGGCCAAAAACGCAGGTAAAAAAGAAGAGCCGCGCTGGTGGCGCGGCTCTTACCCTATTTAAAAAAGTCTCTATTGCTTAGAAGAAGCGTACGCGGTTGTCTTCAACATTGGCATTTTTACGTACCGCCTCATACAGGGCGCCCTGCACTCTACCGGCGCGCAAGCCCACCAGCTGCTGCTTCACGTTGTTCAGGTCAGTGATGGGAGGGGCTGGGGCAAGGGCTGTTAACTCTACCACTACCACACCACCTTCCCCTTCAATAGGCTGGGTACGCTGGCCTGGCTTCAACCCGAAGGCGCGGCCAATGGCTACCGGCTCAAAGCCTAAGCCTGGCACGTTGGCCGTAGCCAGGGTAACATCAGTGGCTGGGCGAACAATGGCATCTGGGCCGTATTTGGCAGCCGCCTGGTCTAAAGAACCAGAGATGGTACCTAGTTTCTCTTTGATCTTCTGTGCTTTCAATTCATTTCTCACGGCCGCGGTCAGTTCATCCCGGACATCTTCTACCTTGGCAGTGCCTTTCTCCCGCTTGCCGGTTAAGACCGCCACCACAAACTGGTCATCAAGGGTGATCACAGGGGAAACATCTCCCACTTCCGTGTCTTCGCCGTACGCCCAGCGCACCAGTTCACGGGCATTTGCCAGGTTGTTGATGTTACGGTCAGCCGCGGCAATGTTTTTGGCTTCAGCTTTAGACAGGCCTTTCTCTTTGGCTACTTCCTGGTTAAAGTCTTCCAGGCTTGAGCTGGCAGAGGCAAGGGCGCTGGCTCTGCTGTACGCATACTCGCGGGAGTTGTCGCTTGGGGTTAAGGCGCGGGTCAGCTGGGCTACCTGGTAGGTCTTGGTAGTCTTAGGCTCAGTGATTTTAACAATATGGTACCCGTAATCAGTCTCTACCAGGTTAGGCAGAAGACCGGCACCGGTGGCACCAAACACGGCTTTCTCAAACGCAGGCACCATACGGCCTTCAGTGAACCAGCCTAAGTCACCTCCCATAGAGGCGGTTCCG
Organism: Rufibacter ruber; assembly: GCF_014138425.1. Lineage (NCBI taxonomy): Bacteria > Pseudomonadati > Bacteroidota > Cytophagia > Cytophagales > Hymenobacteraceae > Rufibacter > Rufibacter ruber. The sequence continues at coordinate 186,902 of NZ_JACJIQ010000002.1, read as the reverse complement.
TCTGTACCGTGCTGGGCAGCCAGCTGGGCAAAGTTGGCGCCCCCTTTAATCTGGTTCAGCAGGTCCTGGGCTTTGGCTTTGGCCGCGGCTTTGGCCTCTGGCGTGGTATTCTCTGGTTTGATCAGGATATGGCTGGCGCGGGCAGAGGCAGCACCACCGTTCTTAGTGCCAATAATTTTGTACAGGCTGAAGTTGCCGTTCTGCACAAAGGGGCCGTAGATCTTGCCCTGCTCCAGAGACTCTTTCTTCAGCTCCTCAGGCAGCTCGTGCGCCGGAACAAACGCCCCGTTGAAAGGGGTGTCAGACTCAGCCTTCACAAACAGGGAGTCATTCTCAGTGGTGGCAAAACGGGAGGCCAGTTCTGCGGTCTCGGTTTGGTAAGCAGTGCTGTCTTCTTTAGAAGGTGCCACCGGTACGGTCACGTACGCAATAGAACGGCCTGCCTCTACTTCAAATTTCTTCTTGTTCTTGTTCAGGTACTCGCTCAGCTGATCATCTGTGACCTTGATGGTAGAATCAGCAATGCTGAAGTAAGGCACAAACAGATACGTAAGGCTGGCCTTCTCATTCTGCTCCTGGTTGTAACGCTTGGCTTCTGCCGTGGTCACGTAGTTAGAGAGGGTGAACAGGTTGTAGTATTTGTTGCGCAGGCGGTCTGTAGCCAGATCCTGCTCATATTTGTACCAGGCCGCCTGCTGCTCTGGGGGCAGGTTCTTCAGGTTGCGCAGGGTTTGCTTCACCTGCTCTACGTTGAATTGGCCGGTTTGCGGGTCAGTGAACATCTGCTTCAGGGCAGGGTGCACGTTCTTACCCTGTACCATGTCTACTAACTCCTCATCAGAGACGCCAATCCCCAGGCTTTTGAACTCATCTTCAAAGGCATACTTGAACACCAGTTGGTTCCAGGTCTGCTCACGCAGTGAAGCCATCTCGGCCTCACTTGGCTGGCGGCCGTACTGGTTTGCATAATTGTTTCTGGTCTCCTCAAACAAGGCTTCGAATTCCTGCACTGACACCTCATGCCCTGCAATCTCTCCTACTGTCATGTTGTTTCCGAACAATCTGGAATTTGGCCCCAGCAAATCTCCCAACACAATGAAAATGAGCAAGCCAATGGCAATCGCGCCAATGGCGAAGCCAGACTTCTCCCGAATCTTGTTAATTAATGCCATGTAATTAGTGAACGAAATTTATGCGTTATGCAAAATAATCTGAATAAGTGGTAAAATCAAAATATAAGTATCTAAAGAGCAGCTTATTCTTCTGCCGGTGACTGGCGTACTGACAAATGCACGGTGTTAATGCGGTGTTCATCCATTGATAAGATGCGGATCTCAAAGGGCGGCATCACCACCACGTCTCCCGTAGCGGGTATTTCCTCCAGTACAGACAAGATAAAACCACCCAAAGTTTCATAGTCGCCCTCTGGCAGATTGAGGCTATATTTTTCATTGAGGTAGTCTATTTCCTGGCGGGCACTGAAGAGGTAGCTGCCCGGTTCTGGCAGGGGCTGCTCCAGCAGGTCTTCCTCATCATATTCGTCATTGATATCGCCAATGATCTCCTCCATCACGTCTTCCAGGGTCACAATGCCGGAGGTGCCGCCAAACTCATCCAGCACCAGCGCAATGCTGCGGTGCTCAGTGATGAACATCACAAACAGCTCCCGCGCCAGCATTGCCTCGGGCACCGCTTCCATGGGAGTCAGGATCTCTTCAATGGTCTTTGGCTGGTTGAACAGGCTGAACTGGTGGCAGTACCCCAGAATATGGTCCAGCGACTCCTGGTAGATCAGGATCTTGGAATGGCCGGTTTCAATAAAGGCTTCGCGCAGTACTTCTATGCCTTCCTCCAGTTCAATGGCGTCAATCTCTGTGCGGGGCACCATGCACTCGCGCACCTTCACATTTTTGAATTCCAGGGCGTTGTGAAAGATCTTGCTGTCTACCTCATGGGCGGTAATCATGGCCAAGGTGGCCTCCTCTGCTGTCTGCAGCCTTACAGCAAAAGGTTGCAGGGTGATAGCATTTGCGTAGTTGTCAATTCTGTTTTCGGCCTCTTTTTCTGAAAACAGGCCAAAAACAGCCTGGAACAAGAGCGTGATGGGCGAAAACAGAATCAGGAGAAAGGCCAGCGGCGCGGCGCTCCACCGCAATAAGGCAGAAGGTGTGAGCAGGGCCACCCCTAGCCCCACCAGGGAGAGTAGCGCCCAAATAAGCAGAAAGGTACTTAAAGCGGCCAGCACCGCAGACACCACCGCCGGGAGCAACAGCTGCAGCACCGGGTACAGCAGCCCGTACAAGCCTATACCCAGCAGCAACAAGCCACCTGTGTTTCCCAACTGTACCGTAAGCAGCGTCTGCCGCTCCCGTCTCAGCAGAAAGCCGGTCAGACTGGTGGCGCCTTCCTGGGTTTCCAGCTGAAGCAGCACCCTTTCGGCGTGCCGCAGGGCCACCTCTGCCATCTGGCAAAGCACCAGCAGCGGGGCGCCCACCGCAACCGCTATGTATAGTGAGAATTGCTCCATGGCCAAACAGACGCGGGGTTAGGTGTCTCTCCGCTCCAGGCGGAAAAGCATGACGAAAATGACAGACAGCATCAGGATCCAGTAGCTGTGCAAGATGCCGTTCACCATAGACTGGTGAATGCCTATCACCAACGTCACTACGGCAAGGGCTATGTAGATGGTTTGCTTCAGGTTCATTCGTTTAAGGTAAAGGACCCGGAGAATTTGTCCAGTTTGTAGTTAGAGAAGTCTTCATTGGCGGTGAGCCCCACCCCGGTTACCACTTCCTCGGCACTGGTGATGCGCACAAATTTGTCAGTAAAAATATTACGCTTCTGGCGGTTCCAGTACAGTTCTTCTGTGTTCAACTGCTCGTTCTTCACTATGTTCTTCACCACCACGTCATTCCGGACAAAGTACTGGTCTTTGAGTTTGTCATACTTGCCGTACTTAGACGTCACCATGCTGGTAGGCACGCCGTTTTCATAGAATGTGATGTACAGGCCCTTGGGGTACAGAATATCACCGTTCTCCAGATCCTGCTGCAGGGGGGCGGTCATTTTAAGTTTAATCTGGGCGGAGTCTGAGTAGATGGTTACCTGGTTGTAGGTCTCAGAAACAGGGCCTTTGTAATTCACCGGCTTTACGTTGTCATCTGCGTTCTTACAGCCCACGCCCAGCGCGCCCACCAGCAAAAGCATACAAAAAGAAAGCTGAATCTTCATGGGTCTTTACTACAGAGCCTTTCTTATTACCTATAAATGCGTCAGATACCAAAACAACAGATGCGGGACCTATTGCGCTGGTATCTGACCGTTTGTTGAGTTATGTAATATACGCGTTCTTAGTCAAAGCGGCGTTTAATAAACCACTGGTTGCTGAACGAGATACCCAGAGATACTTTAAAGTATTCTTCTTTGATCCCGGTGCCTTTCACTTCCTGCATGCCAATGGCAAAACCGGTGTTGAGCAGCGCCTGGGTATAATCTGGCGGCCTTACCCCTCTACCCATGGGTATGGAGAAACCCCATGTCAGCCCCACGTCGCTTAGGTCCTGACCACCGCCGTCTGTCATGATCTCAGCAGATCTGTAGTAACCGCCAACGCGGTAGGTAACACGCTTGAAGAAGGAGCTCATAGAACCGGCGTCTGGGGTGATCTCGCCCCCTACGCCAATCTTGAAGCCATCGCCCAGTTCGGCCCGGCCGGCTCCTTTGTCTTGGCTGAAGCCTCTAAAGTCAGAGCCTTTGGTATACGTAAAGTCAGAGGTGGCTACCCAGTTCTTGTTGTTGTCCAGGGAGAAGCCCAGCTGCATCATCTGCGGAAGGGAGGTGTGCCCTTCTGTACTGTCTGTCACTACTCTGCCTATTACGGTCTCATCTAGCAGACGGCTCTCCAAGGCAACCTCACGGTCTGCGCCCAAAGTAGCCTGGGCGGCGTACTTCGCCCCCACCCCCAACACCAGTTTGGGTGACAGCTGCTTCAGGTAATGCGCCCCGCCGCTCAGCATCACCCCGGTGTATTTGGTACTGGTATGCACCACTGCTTTTCTGGGTATGTTCACACTGTCTGCCTTGTCTACCACCGTGGTAGCGGCTTCACGGTCAATAGTCCCAAACAGATAAGACCCGGCCAGACCCAGGGTCAGGCCCTTGCCAATTCTTACCCCGTTAGAGAAGTGCACCTCATTGATACCGCCAGACCCTCTGTACTCATTGTAGGCAGACACGTCTGGCTCCCCGTCATTGATAAGGTCTGGGGCGCCGGGAACGGGTTGTCTTACAAAGGTGTAGTAGTTGACACGGCTGTAGGGTTTCAGCCCCAGGGAGGCGGTCCAGCGGTTAGAGACCGGAATGGCCAGTGACAGCGAGTTGAAGTTTGCCTCCCCGTCTACCTGGGTGTTCTCCCCGTCAGACAGCCTTTTCAGGTCAGAAGAAACAGACACGTCAAAAATTACCCTTCTGTTATAATACAACAGGGCAGGGTTCTGATCATTGATAAGCCCATAGCTTGGGGAGGCAACTCCTACCTGCCCCATGCCCTGGCTCCGTACGTTGCCGGTGCCATGCAGTATGTCGCCCACCCCAAAACGTGAGTAGGGTGAGTTTGAAATTTGTTGCGCCTGTACCTGAGACCCCGCCACCAGGCAGGAAAACAAAAACAGCGCTCTGAAAGGCTTATACATTATACTCAAGAATACGGTTTAACCCGATCAAAACCAGTTCGGGAATAACAAAGATGCGTGCTTTTACTGTACTTTCAAAAAACGGGGCGTCACCGCCACAGAGAATGACCGTCAAGGGTTTGTACTGACTATCATAATACTGAATCATGGCCTCGGCTTCTGCCAGTACTCCGTAAAGGATTCCCCCTCTAATGGCTTCTTCTGTGGTTTTGCCCGGCCTGGGCGGCAGCTCATGCCCTTCCAGCAGCGGCAGCTTACCGGTAAATGCATGCACCGCCTGGTACCGCAGGCCAATACCCGGTGAAATGCTTCCGCCTTGATAGGTGCCATTTGCCTCCAGCAGGTCATAGGTGATGCAGGTGCCTGCGTCAATGACCAGGCAATGCCTGTCTTTGAACAGTACCTGCGCCCCAACCGCGGCAGCCAACCGGTCCACTCCCAGCGTGTGGGGCGTGCCGTAGTTGTTGTTCAGCGGCAGGGGAAGCTGGTTGCTCATCACCAGGGTCTCCCCCGCTACCGGCAGGTACTTGCCCAGTTCTACCGGCTCACTGCTCACAGAAGACGTAATGGCATGTTGCACAGAGACACCCGCCAGTTCTTGGGCCAAGGCCGGAAAACTGGCACAGGCAACCTGCCGCACCAAATGCCCGTCTTCAAAAAGACCGGCCTTGATGCGCGTGTTGCCCCGGTCAATTACCAGATTCAGCATTCTTTGAACGACAGATTACATAAAGTATTTCAGGCGCACCACTTCTTTTTCTGACAAGAAGCGCCAGTTGCCCCTTGGCAGGTCTTTTTTGGTCAGGCTGGCGTATTGCACGCGGTCCAGCGTAACCACGTCATAGCCCAGGCTTTCAAAGATGCGGCGCACAATGCGGTTGCGGCCAATATGAATCTCAATGCCCAGGAACTTGTTGCTTTCCCCCAGCAAGGCAATGTCATCTACAATGGCTTTGCCGTCTTCCAGCTCCAGGCCTTCCTGAATCTGAGCCAAATGATCTTTGGTGATTGGCTTGTCTAGCTCTACCTGGTAAATTTTAGACACCTTGTTAGAGGGGTGGGTCAGTTTCTGCGCCAGCTCACCGTCATTGGTGAACAGCAGCAGACCTGTGGTATTCCTGTCAAGCCGGCCCACCGGGAACAGACGCTCTTTAGAGGCGTTTTTCACCAGGTCCATCACAGTTTTGCGGCCTTCAGGGTCTTCTGTGGTGGTGATGAAATCTTTGGGTTTGTTCAGGAGCACATAAACTGTTTTTTCGCGGTTCAGCACTTTACGGCCATACTGCACAGTGTCTGACGGGGCCACTTTGTACCCCATCTCCGTCACCACCTGCCCGTTTACCTTGATTTCACCGGCGGCAATCAGCTCATCCGCTTCGCGGCGCGAGCAGATACCGGCGTTGGCAATGTACCGGTTGAGGCGCAAGTCTTCATTCCCGTAGTTCTCATCCCGCTTTTTACGGCGCTCCTCGTAGCGTTTCAGGTTGTAGAAAGGGGCCTCCTGAACTTCTTCATCAGAACGGCCGAAGCGGTTCTCCCGGTTGCCTCTGCCTTCTCGCTCTGGGCGGTCTGTACGGCTATTGCCGCGGTCAAACTTGCCATCGCGCTTCTGGAAAGAGGGGCGGTCATCACGGCCGCGGCTCTCCCGTGCCGGGCGGTCAAAGCTGCGGCTGTCACCGTCTCTGCGCGCGGGGCGTTCAACGTTGTTTTCGGCCTGTTTTCCAGAAAACGGGTCATTTTCACGGCGGGTGTCTGGGCGTCTGTCATCAGAACGCTGAAAACCCCGGTCCTCCCGGCGGCCGCCTTCGCGGTTAAACGGCCGGTTTTCCCGGTCGCCGCCTCTTTCTCTGCGGTCATCGCCGCCGCGGGCAAAACCGCCGCGCTCCGGACGGTCGCCAGAGAAGCCTTCTCTTTTGAAGCCACCTTCCCGGCGCTCGCCCCGTTCCTCTCTTCCACCGCCAAAAGATGGGCGGTCATTGTCACGGCGCTCACCGCCCCGGTTGAAACCACGCTCCTCGCGGTTCCCGAAAGAGCGGCGCTCGCCTCTCTCCCCGTTGCGGGCAGCGGCGTCTCTGCCGCTTTCCCAGTTGTCTTGGTTCATGCCGCGGCCACGTCCTTCTGACCGGTTAGAACCACCCTCTCTGGCGGGTCTGCGGTCATCTGGGCGGCGGTTATCGCCACCGCGCGGGCGGAAGTCTGAAGACCGGTCATTGTTGCCTCTGTCTGGTCTCTCAAAGCCGCGGGCCGGACGGAAATCACCGCCTCTGCGGTCGTTCTCCCTTCTGGGTGCGCGCTCCCTGTTCTCGCGGTTGGTGTTTACATCACCGTCACGGTCATCACGGCGCGGCCTTTCAGCACGCTCGCGGTCACCGTACGGTTTTCTATCATTTGAATCTGAGTTTCTGTCCCGGTTGCCAAAGCCTGCTTCGCGGTTGCCGCCTTCTGGGCGGTCAAAGCGGGTGCCTCTGCCAAATACTTTTTTGCCCTGCTCCCATGAATTGCCACGGGGGCGGTTGTTGCCGTCTTGCGGCGTGTCTTCGTTTCTAGCCATGATGGTTGAGTTGCAGTATCGCTACTGTATAAAAGATGTGTGTAAATACTTATTGCGCGGCGGCTTCGCCGATGGTGTTCTCTTCTGGGGCCAGATCCCGCAGCTGCGGAAGGTCTCTGAGGTGGTTAATGCCAAAGTACTCCATGAACTTCTGGCTGGTGCCAAACAGCACCGGGCGGCCAATGGTGTTGGCTTTCCCCTTGATTTCCAGCAGGCCTTTCTCCAGTAGGCGCTGAATGGCATAATCACAGCTCACGCCTCTGATCTGCTCTACCTGAGAACGGGTAATGGGTTGTTTGTAGGCAATGATGGCCAGGGTCTCCAAAGCAGACGCTGACAGCTTCTTCTTGGATTTGTGCTTGAGTAAAATGCTCACCGAGTCCTGGTAAGCCGGCTTGGTCAGAAATTGGTACCCGCCCCCAATCGCGTAGACCTGAAACGCGAACGCGTCAGTAGAGAATTGAGCATTTAACTGCTCAATTCCCTCTAACACATCACTCACGCTCACCTCCAGCACCAGGGCTTCAGAAAGGCATTTCTGCAGTTCTTCAATAGACACCGGCGAGGTGGCGCAAAAAATCAGGGCCTGAAGATGGTTCAGTAACAGGTTCAAGGTACGTGGTTCTTTAAGTTTAGCAGACCCGCAGGTTAGTCGTTGCGCATCATTTTGGCCTCAATGGTGTGCTGCGTGTGCGGCACCGCCTTCAGGCGCTCCTTCGGGATCAGTCTGCCCGTCTTGATGCACACGCCGTAGCTGCCGTTCTTGATCCGGATGAGGGCGTTCTCCAGCTGCTGGATAAACTTGAGCTGGCGGGAGGCCAGCTGGTTCAGGCTTTCCTTTTCAGCGGTGTCTGCGCCATCTTCCAAAACTTTGGCCGTAGAAGCGGTATTATCTGTACCGGCATCATTGCGGCGGCTCAAGGTTTCTTTGATGAAAGCTACCTCCTTGCGGGCATTCTGTAACTTCTCAAGGATTATTTCCTGAAATTCGTTCAACTCCTCTTGGGAATACCGTAGTTTTTCTTCGCTCATGGCTTTACTGTTGATAACGGTGGTTCTGTTGTTTGTTAGTATAGTTTGCTTATGTGTTCCTGGCAACTGCAGCACTTGTCTGTTACAGCTCAACCGCCTTTCCGGTTGCACTTCCCCCCCGTTCTTTCCTTTTTTCAAAGGCATGTTTAGGGAAATTTTGCGCAAAAATACAGTTTTTATTTCGTAAAACTATGCAGAGACTCAAAATGATAGCAGTATTTTACTATTCTTTTGACCTTCTCCTTTTCTGGCTTCTTCTTTCTTGCCCGCCCGGCCTTTTTCACCTTCTTTGGCATCATTTCTGAAACAGGGCACCTACACCTTGTATGATGTATATGAAAAAGCTTCTCTCCCTTCTGTTTCTGGCTCTGTTGAGCGGCTATTCTTCAACAGCGCAAACCGTTACGTTGAAAGCCAATATTCTCAGCCCTGTTGTGAGCACCGGCTCCTTCTTTGGCGAGTACGCGTTCTCTCCCAACCTGAGCGCCCAGCTGGGCTTTTTCTCCACAGGTATCAAAGTGAAAGACACCCGGTTTGACGGGTTCGGCATCACCCCTGAGGTCCGGTACTTCTTTTCCGGCCACGCCCCCACCGGCTTTTACGGGGCCGGCTACCTCCGTTTTCAGGATTTTGACCTAACCCGCGAAGACACCCAGGCCCACGGCACCCTCACCTCTTTTGGCGGCGGCGCGCTGCTGGGCTTCCAGTTCAAATTTGCGCAGTTTCTGGTGGCAGACGTCTTTTTGGGCCCCGGCTTCAATGCCGCCTCTGTGAAAGGCGGCGGGGGCGAAGACAACTTCAACCTGGGCACTTTTGGCGGGTTCAGCCCCCGGGGCGGGATAACAGTGGGGATCGCCTTCTAAAGCCGCCCTTTCGGCGGTGCCGAAATCAGTATTCCGTTTTGGAGCTACTTTCTGGAAAACAGACCAAAAACAGAAAATTGAACATTTTCTGTTTCGCAGGCTTAAAGACCGCAAATACTAAAGACCAGGGAAATAGAAATCATAAGACAGGTTGCTGGCAGGCGGGTTTAAGAAGTAGGGCGTGTTGACATTTAGATCTCACAAGGTATTTTGAGTGAGTTATAGACTTGCTCAAGGTCTTTGAGAAGAGCAACACCTGCCTACCTATTACTCAAAGTAAGGTAGAGCAGGCTAAAAGCGCCTTCCATTTGCCAGTCAAGCGTACTTGTCAACACGCCCTAAAACACCTCTGCAACGGAAGAAGAAGTACAAAGGTAAGCTTTGCCTGAAACCCGTATGACAAGTTACAGAAAAGTTCTTCTGTTCTATTGGGCATTTCTGTTTTCAGGCTGTTTTGGCCAAAACAGCCCGAAAACAGAAAACAACTTTCTCTACCAGATCCATTGTGGGCAGATGATCTTCCTCTTGTTGTTTACCTTAAAGCCAATTAATATCTCATGAGAGCCGGCACTGGCTTCATTTAGTTCAGAGGTGGTGACATCATAAGAATACCCAAAGTCTAACAGGTGGTTGATGTTCAACCCTCCCAACAGGGTAAAGGAATCTTTTTTTCGGTAAGAGAGCCCCACCCACATCCGTTCACTGTACAGCGCCTTAATGTTGAAGTCAAAAGAAGCTGGCGTAGGTGTTGCTTTCCGGTACATAATGGATGGAGTAAGCATCAGATCACGGTTTATTTTTACTCTGTAGCCTGCCGTAATAAAGTAGTGTGGCTCAATCTTTCCGGAGACCGCCGTACTATAGGCATCTTTAAAATCACTCCCACTGTTGATCAAATGCGTGCCAGAGATACCAAGAAAAGCCTTAGAGGTATAAACCCAGATCCCTAAGCTGGCATCTGCCTTGGTACTGCCGGTATTATCACCGGCCAGGGTGGGGTCAGACTGATCTACTGCTTTTGCCTGCGCTGTATTGAAGCTGTTCCTGACTACTCCGGCCGAAATTCCTGTGGAGACATTTAGTACATTGGTAATAGGCAAATGGTAAGCGTACATCAGATTTACGGAGGTGGCTGTCAACAAACCGGCTCTGTCTACCTGGACTATGGCTCCTACGCCATGGTGTGGGTTAACTCTGTAGAACCGGTTGTTCTTGTTCACCCCGCTGCTTTGTGTTACCCCCGTAGAAGAGCGCTTAAATTTGTTTTTTGCGGGGGCGTTACGGTCATTTTTACCAATAGAGGCGTGTATACTTGTATAAAAGGTAATAGGCGACTCCTCAAGACCCACCCACTGCTTTCTAAACGAGGCCCTTATATCTGTATAGCTTTCAATCCCAGCCACCGCCGGGTTAACGACAACGCTATTGGTCATATACTGGCTGTACTGCGGTATCTGCTGCGCCCTTCCCTTCATTGAAACAAGGCCAATGAGCGCCAACCCTAAAACGCATATTCTTACTGCTTTCATTGTTCCTTGCTATTTAATGATGGTGATACTGCCAGAGATGGGAGCCTCATCTTTGTCTAGATACAAAATGTAGTAATAGGCAGAAACTGGCAATGGCTTGCCTTGGTAAGTACCGTCCCACCTGGTTCTGTAGCCCTCTGATGAGAAAATCTTTGCGCCCCATCTGGTAAATATCTCCACGCGGCAGTTAGGATAATGCTCAATGTTCAGAATCTCCCAATCATCATTGCGCCCGTCTTTGTTCTGAGTGATGACGTTAGGAATAAATACTTTAGGAAGCACCGTTACCGTCACCTCATCTGTAGACACACAGCCTTCTTTAGTAGTCACTGTGACCGTATAGGTAGTGGTTTCATCAGGCTTGGCCTGTGTCACGGCTGTGGTAGGTGAAGAAAGATTACTTGCTGGTGACCACACATATTTTATTCCTCCTGCTGCCCGCAGCTGTGTTGACCTTCCTTGAATAATGGTAACATCTGGACCGGCATCTGCCAATGGCGGAACAACTTCTACTTTCACGGGTGTTCTAATGGCACTAGCACATCCCTGACCAGACACTGCCTGCACATAGTAGGTAACGGTCTCATTCAGTGCCGGTGTAACAAATGTGGTGCCGGTGTAAATCACTGCACCGCCCTGCGGCTGCTCATACCATTCTACTGTGCCAGTCGGGTTATTCACGTGTAGGGTCACTGTACCCCCCGGGCAGATACGGGCACCAGGGTTCTGCCAAACAGGAGCCACCGGCAACGGGTACACCGTTACTTTTACTGCCGTACTCGTCTGGCTTTGACAGGGCAGCGAGGTAATCACCCTTCTAAACCATGTGCTCTGTGTCAACACTCCCGGCTGATAATCCCTGCCATTGTTCATACCTGGTGCTGGCGAAAAACCAGCAGTTGGTCCATTAGTGCTTATTTCCCATAGGTAAGAATAGGTACCGCCGCCACCCGCCGGGGCAGAGCCTTGCAGCAAGTTTGGCGTCAACCCGGAGCAGATGGTTTGGGCTGAGGCAATTACATTGTTAGAGACAGGAGCAGCTACTGTGATTTTGACAGGTATACTGATATCTTCAGAGCAAGGTACTGAGGTCACAATTCTACGGTACCACGTAGTGATGCTTAGAGGCCCGGAACGGTAATTTTGATCATTGTTATCACCTGTGGCAGAAGTATAGTTGATACCATCTGTGCTACTTTCCCATACATACGTATAGATCCCGTTGCCACCTGTTGGCAGAACTCCTGCAATCGCTGTCGGCACATCTCCCCTACAAATCAGCTGATCTGCACTTATGAGGTTGTTGCTCAGTGCCGGCAGAACCGTTACCTGTACGTACGCAGAAGTGTTCACGCACCCTCCTGAGAAAACAGTTCTTCTGAACCAGGTAGTGCGGGATAGATAGGCGGGCTGATAATTGGCTACGGTATTATCCCCTTCGGCGGGCCTCCAGCCGCTGTTTGGCCCTACTGTGCTTTCCTCCCACAGATACGTATAATTGCCACTACCGCCCTGGGGCGCAGTACCCGTTAACGCAGCCGGAAAGTTCCCCAGACACAGGGCTTGGTTAAACGATATGCGGTTATTAGAAATAGGTGGGTTCACTCTTATTCTGACAGAGGCACTGTAATGAGGATCACAAGGACCCGCACGTACAATTCTTCTGAACCAGGTAGTCTGCAGAATCATTTCAGGCGCATACGTAGCATTAGTGTTCGCTCCATTGGCTGGCCCAAAGCCACTGTTTGGCCCTACAGTACTGCTTTCCCACAGGTATGTATAGTTCCCGTCTCCTCCTGTAGGCTGCGTTCCCGTCAATGGCAGTGGCGTGGCACCCACACAGATTTCCTGCGCCTCTGTGATGACATTATTGGCAATGTTCCCGTTCACGGTTACCTGCACCGCCGCGCTTGCATTGGCACAGTTCCCAGACGTGACCACTCTTCTAAACCATGAGGTCTGGGTAAGGGTAGAAGCTTGGTAGTTCGCTGCGTTGTTCATGCCTGCAGCATCTTTAAAACCAGAGGTTGGCCCTTCTTCACTTATTTGCCAAAGGTAGACATACCCTCCGTCTCCGCCGGAAGGGCTGGTGCCCATAAGTTGTGCCGGGGCCGTCTTCTCACAAATAGTTTGCGCCTGCTGCACCACGTTATTGGCAATGACAGGGTTTACTGTGATCAGGACCATATTACTCGCCTGCGGCGGGCAAGGTGCAGAAATCACCACGCGTCTGAACCACGTGTTTTTGGTAAGCACCGGTGGTACATACTCTTTCTTGCTGTTAAGACCATCTGCCGGGTCAAAATCATTGGCCAGGCCAGTATAGCTCACCTGCCACTGATAGGTATAACTTCCGCTGCCACCAGAAGGAGTGGTACCTGTTAACGCAGCAGGGCTTTCACCTGCGCAGATTATCTGCGGTGCACTGATGGTGTTCCCCGTGATAGCCTCATTCACGGTGATCTTAACGGCACTACTGATTACACTTGGGCAGGAAGCCCCCGCTTTCACCACTCTCCTGTACCAGGTAGTTTGGGTAAGAATGCCAGGGCTGTAGTGCTGTTGGGTGTTGTTCCCAGCTGCCGGGGCAAAGCCAGAAGTAGCCTCCAAAGTACTTGCCTCCCACACATATTCATATAACCCGTTTCCGCCAGTTGGCAATGTACCCAGCAAATCTGCCGGTACGTTCCCGTAGCAAATCACCTGTGGTGCGGTTACTTGATTATTCTTGATGCTTTCCCGAACGACTACCTGGATGACATTTGAAAAATTCTCACAGCCACCAGACATAACAATCCGTCTAAACCAGATGGTTTGTGTAAGGGCAGCAGCCTGATATGCTTCTTTGGTATTCTCCCCATCTGCCGGCTTAAAGTTACCCAAAGGCCCTACTATACTGCTCTCCCAACGGTAAGTAAAGACGCCATCACCCCCAGTAGGACTGGTAGCCGTGAAGAGCTTTGGCGTATCTCCTTCACAAATCTCCTGACTACCGGTTATGGTGTTATTCGCAATAACTGAATTAACTACAATCTGAACCGTAGGGGAAACATCTTCACACCCGCCCGAGTTAATTCTTCTTCGGTACCATGTAGTTTGAGTTAAGGTACTTGGAGCGTAGTCTTTTGCCGTATTTACCCCAGTTGCTGGTTCAAAAGTAGAATTATCAGCACTTTCTTCCCATAGATATGAATAACTCCCATCTCCCCCGGTTGGCAAAGAACCCCGCAGGGGTACCGGCGCAACTCCGGTACAGATAGCCTGTGAGGCAGAAGCTGTATTATTCTTAATAACTGGATTCACCGTTACCGTCACGCCTGCTCTAGGACTGATACAGCCATTCACATCTGTTACCTGCACATAATAACGGGTAGTGGCGGTGAGTAGCGGCGTGGGGTAGATAGCACCTTGCCCTACAGGTGTAATCTCTGTTTCTGAGGTAAACCATTCATATTTCCCCGTAGTGGAGCCTATTACCCTTAACGTAGCAGAGGCACCTGTACATATCACCACATTATTAACCACTGGTGAAACGGGCAAAGGGTCTACCAATATCTGTACGGCAGAAGAGGCATTGGTACAACCTCCAGAGATGGCCACTCTTCTAAACCAGGTAGTTTGGGTTAATACAGACGGTTGATAGTCCTGGGTATCATAGACGCCTGGTGCTGCGGCAAAACCTGCGATAGCTGAGGTGGTACTGCTTTCCCAGCGGTAAATGTAGCTGGCATCCCCTCCGGAAGGCACAAGACCTGTAAGTTTTGTGGCAGGTGCACTCCCTGTACATACCCGCTGCTCCCCAGTAATATTGTTACCTGTTATACCTGGATTTACAGTGATCTTGATGGCACCACTTGCATTCTCAGCACATACTCCTGAAATGGCTACTCTCCTGAACCAGGTAGGCTCCTGCAATACATCTGGGGTATATTCCTGGTGTATAGCCCCAGGTATAGCGGTGAATCCGCCGGAGGCACTCTCAGTACTCTTTTCCCACCGGTACGTGTAGGCACCAGTACCACCTGTTGGCAAGCTGCCTGCCAGTTGTGCTGGGAGAGCCCCTGCACAGATTACCTGCTCTCCTGAGATAGTATTATTGGCAATTGGCTGCTCCACCGTCACGTGCACTACCGTACGGGTGGCGCTTGGGCAATTATCTTTCACAGCCTCTACATAATAGGTAGTGGTCTGGAGCAAAGATGGGGTTTGAAAAGACGGCCCCTCATGTAAGGGTGAGCCTCCAGTTGCTACAGCATACCATAGGTACTTATCTGCAGGCCCGGTGACAGTAAGGGTAGTGGTGCCGTTGGCACAAATAGTAGTCACTGTTGCTGCAGCAATAACAGGAGCCGCGGGCAACGGCGTAACCTCTACCTTCATAAGAAGGCTTTTCACTGTACAGGCTCCTGATGTCACTACTCTTTGATACCAAGTGGTCTCCATTAGTATTCCCGGCTGAAAATCTTTCCCAACTGCCCCAAGGATCTTTAAGAAGGTAGTACCATTGGTACTTTCCAGCCATTCATATTTAAAGGCACCGTCGCCTCCTTTAGGATTACTGCCCAGAATTACCATTGGAGCAGTGTTCGCACAGATGGTTTGGTTGCCTGACAGGCTATTCTCTGTGATAGAAGGTGTAACAGTAACCTGTATTGTGTTGCTTTCACTCTCTTGGCAAACACCTGCCATGACCACCCTTCTGTACCAGGTTGTCTCTGTTAGGATTGCCGGTGTATAGTCTTTTGCATTTGCACCAGCAATGGCCATAAACCCAGCAGAAGCCGAAGTTGTACTGGCCTCCCAGCGATAGGTATACGTAGCAGCTACCCCTGTTTCAGCACCTCCAGACGGGGTGCTCCCCATTAGTGCCACAGGCGCTGAACCAGAACATATGGTTTGGTCTGTGGTGATGCTGTTATTGGCAATAGGTTGCTGAACCACTATTTTTACGGCAGCACTGGGAATGGAACATCCTCCAGAGCTCACTACTCTTCTAAACCAGGAAGTACCTGTTAGCACCTCTGGCTGGTAGTCACCCACCGTTGCCCCATTGATTGCGGCAAAGCCCGTTGAGGCAGAAGTGGTGCTTTTCTCCCACTGGTAAGTGTACACACCATCACCCCCTGTAGGCACAAGACCTTGCAGCAACTCAGGATTTTGCCCCACACATACCGTTTGGTCAGCAGAGATCTTATTACCAGTGATACCTGTGTTTACGGTGATTTTAAGGCTATTACTCACAGATGCGGCACAAGCCCCAGAAAGCACCTTTCTTCTGAACCACGTATGGGCATTTAAAACACCTGGCAGATAGTTGGCTCCTGTAGCTCCGGAAAGGGTTGTAAAGGTGGCTCCGTCAGTACTGCTTTCCCATTGGTACATGTATGTTCCAGAACCACCAGCCGGGGCAGACCCCTCTAACTCACCTGGGCTGTTCCCCACACAGATGGTTTGTTCTGCCGTGATAGAATTATTGGTTATTGACTGCTCAACCGTTACCTGTACCGGGGTGCGGCTGCCGCTAGAACAATTATCTTTTACTGTTTCTACATAATACACCTTTGAACCAGTTAAGGCCGGAGTAGTAAAATTAACTCCCTCATGTAGGGCAACTCCGTTTTTATCTGTTTCAAACCAACGGTAGTTATCACCTGCCCCGACAGCTGTTAACGTAGCAGTAGAACCGGAGCAAATAGTAGCCGCGGCTACCGTAGGTGCGGCTGGCAACGGGGTCACAGTTATTTTTATAGCGGCGCTGTTCACTGAACACGCTCCAGATTTGACAATTCTTCTATACCAAGTAGTGGCAGTCAAGGCATCTGGTTGGTAATCTTCAGAAGAAATACCCGAAATAGCGGTAAAGACAGAACCATCTGCACTTATCTGCCATTCAAAAACAAAAGAAGTATCCCCTCCGGTGGGAGTGCTTGCATCTATCAGCTTTGGTTGGGCACCAGAGCAGATGGTCTGATCTGGTGATAACGTATTCGCGGAGATGGCTTTTGTAATCTTGACCTCTACCACCCCGCTCTCGCTTGGTGGGCACACCCCTGACTCTACCTTTCTTCTAAACCAGGTAGTTTGTGTCAGAACCCCAGGAGAATAGTTAGGCGTATTGGTATTCGCGATAGCTGTAAAGTCACTGGCAGTAGGCCCGGTGGTGGTCTTTTCCCAAACATAGGTGTAAGACCCCGTACCGCCTGAAGGGGAAGAACCCTGTAAAGTAGCAGCGGTGGTACCCTCGCAGAGACTTTGGGAAGCCGTGAGAAGGACGTTATCAGTAATGGGCACTTGAACCTGTACCGCAATGACATTACTGATAACCGCACATGCCCCTGACTTGGCTCTCCTTCTAAACCATGTGGTTTTATCTAAGGGCCCAGAAGTATAATCTTTATCGTTAGCCCCTGCTATGGCTATATAGTCTGAAGCACTGGCGCCAGTAGTGCTTTTCTCCCATACATAAGAAAATGTTCCCGTTCCCCCCAAAGGCTCTGTGCCCTCTAAGATAGCCGGAGCGGTATTTGCGCAGATGGTTTGAGGCGAACTAATAGCATTATTAGTAATAGGCTCTGTAACTTTCACTTCAATCACATTACTGACCGTACCGGCACAAACACCTCCCGTGACACTTCTTCTGTACCAGGTAGTCTGGGTTAAGCCTGTTGCCAGCTGAAGGCTTTGCTGTGTTGCCCCGGCTATGGGTGTATACTCTATGCCGTTGGTGCTGAACTCCCACTGATAGGTATACACCTCTGAACCTCCAGAAGGCTTTACCCCCACAAAGGCTGACGGAGTCTCGCCAGAGCAGATTGCCTGATCACCGCTAATGGTATTCCCAGTTATTAATTCCTGCACTATGACCTGTACTGCCCCACTTTGGGCAGTGCAACCACCTGAAGTTACCAACCTTCTGAACCAGGTAGGCTCAGTTAAGATATGAGGCGTGTAGTCTTGTTCTGTGGCATTGGCAATATTAGTAAAATTGCTACCATTAGCACTGCTCTGCCACTGGAACGCATATTTCCCATCTCCCCCACTGGGGCTTGTTCCCAGTAAGGCAGCAGGTGCGGCACCTGTACAAATAGTTTGGGGGGTGGAGTTGGCAATGGTGTTATTAGTAATAGCAGGGTTCACGGTCACCTTTACCGCTTTGCTCTCGTTAGGCGCGCACGCTCCCCCGGCCACCACTCTGCGGTACCACACGGTAGAAGTGGGTGACTGACCTGCTGCAAAAGCCAGATGAGGTGCCGTAGCCCCTGCTATGGTGACATAGACTCCATTCTCAGCGTCACTTTTTTGCCATTGGTAAGAATAGGGCGCCCCTCCGCCCGCCGGGCTTGAACCAGTTATCTGGGCAGCGTCTTCTCCTCTACAAATAACCTGCTCACCTACAATGGTATTATCTGTAATAGGCTGCTGCACTTTTATTTCAACAGCTGATAAACTTTCTAATGGGGTACAGGAACCAGACTTTACTGTTCTTTTAAACCAGGTTGTCTGATTTAACGCTGTTGGCTGGTAATCTTTCTCTGTAGCATTCAGAATGTCACTAAAACCACTTGTAGCTGAAGTGGTACTAATAGCCCATGAATAGGTGTATCTGTTATCCCCGCCCTGCGGGTTAGAACCTACTACTTTGGCAGGAGTGGCTCCAGCACAAATTATTTGGTCGCCACTTAACGTGTTATTAGAAATCTGCGGCCGCACCAGCACCTGCACAACATTACTAAAGGTGACACAGGCACCAGATGTAGCTTTCCTCCTGAACCAGGTTGGTACCTGTAGTTTATCTGGACTGTAGTTCCGGCTGTTCCCGTTAGTAGATACAACGACAAAACCGGTTGTAGCCGAGGTAGTGCTAACCTCCCAGGTATAGGTCATATTTTCATCTCCACCAGTTGCCGCGTCCCCGGTGAGTTCCTTAGGAACCTGATCATAGCAAAGGTCCTGATTTCCGCTAATGGTGTTGTTTACAATGGCTGGCGTCACCTGTACGGCTACCGGGGTTCTGGATGAGCTGGCACAACTGGTACTGATTGATTCTACATAATAGGTAGCGCTGGTAGTGAGAGGGCCGGTGGTCAGGATTGTGCCACTGGCATTAACCCCTGCAACAATGGCGGTTCCCCCCTGGCCTGTGGTATACCATCTGTAAGCGTACCCCACAGGTGGGTTCTGTACTGTTAACGTAGCGCCGGTACCTTCACAAATAGTGGCACCTGCTACTACCGGGGCCACCGGGCGCTGCGTTACCTTCACCTGAACAACATTACTGGTTTGGGCACCACATTCCCCAGATGTTACAACTCTTCTGAACCATGCATCTTGGGTTAAACTCACAGACGGGGTATAGCTTTGTTCTGTACTGGTACCGGGTGCATTGGTAAACGTGCTGTTGTCTGTGCTAATCTGCCATTGATATTTGTAATTGACCTCATCTCCTCCCGTTGGTTGAGAGCCGGCAAGAATACCTGGTGTCTCCCCGGCACAAATGGTAGCATAAGCCGGTGCTGAAATGCTGTTAGAAGCAATAGGTTTGGTAACCGTTATAGTGATTGGGGTTCTGATAGCACTAACACAACCAAATTTGTCAACAACCTCTACATAATAGGTAATGGTATTGGCAGGTGTAGACCTATAAATTGCTCCAATAAATCCTGGGGTGACGGCTGTAGCAGAGGTATACCATTTATACATACTGGTACTTTCTGCTCCAGAGACAGCAAGGGTAGCTGTTTGCCCGGCACAGATTGTCTGCCCTGGTGCTGTTGGCGCAGGGGGCAGTTCCCTGATGGTGATTTCTTGTGTAGCCGCAGTAGACGTACCGCACTCATTGGTAGCGGTATAGGAGACTATATAGGTACCCGCCGTTGGGAAATGAATAGATGGGCTTTGGCTTGAGCTGCTTGTACCCGCCTCAAAGGTGGCACCTGGCGTACCTGACACACTCCAATGATAAGTAGAAATAACGCCATAGTTAGCGTTTATGCTAGGCCTATGGTTCTGGCTGCTCGCCGAAAAAGCAATGGTTTGTGCTCCACAATATGCCTGTGCTGACGGGAGCGAAACTGTTGGGGGAGCTTTAACAGTGATTTGGCTACTAGCTGTACTGATTCCGCAAGGGTTAGTAACGGTTAGAGCAATTGTATATACACCACTATTTGTGAAATTAAATATAGGCTCAGCGCTCGTTAGAGTACCAGAAGTTAAGGTATAGCCACTACTAGGAGTTATCGTCCATTTATGGGTCAATAATTCCCCAGTAGATTGGTTTTTTATAGTTACTGGCAAATTTATACATCCACCAGAAGGATTATCAGTTATGTTGAATTTGGCTACAGGAGGAGCAATGATGGAAATATCTTTTTCGATGGTGCTAAGGCCACATCCATTGCGTATAGTAAATTTAACTTTATAAATTCCAGGCTGTAAGAATTTAATTGATATGTCTTTAGTAAACTGCCCACCTAATTCAAATTGCCATCCACTTGCTGGAAAAACCTCCCATTTATATTCTGTATATTCAGTTGTACATGTTCCATTACTTAATGCCTCAACACCTTGATTAGAGATATCTTTGAAATTATATATCTCATTAATGCAGCCTTTATTCGAGCTAGGTGATATAGAAAAATTTGCAGTAGGCTTTTGTCCTACACGGATTGACTTAACATCTAGAGTAGTAGTTCCACATGGGTTAGTAGCTGTTGCTGTTAAAGTGAATTCATTGTTTGGCTTACCACAAGACGATATATTAAACTCATGAGTGATACTATTTGGTATATCCTCTTGTGTATATTCAATTGGCTCACTCCCGTCATTGAATACAAAGGTATACTTAGTGGCAGGACTGTTATTAACAATACCACTAATTGGAAAGGTATAAATTGCATTTGATCCGGCGCAACCTACTGTGTTACCGGGGCTCCCTACCGTAATACTAGGATTACTACCGTTATATACTTGTTGATTAAGGATAGTTACACATCCATCGCGAGTTGCTGTTACTCTTAGATTAAATGATCCTTGTTGTTTATATGTATGTTCTGCTGTTGAGAATGAATTAGATATTTGATGGGAGGAATTATCGCCCCAATCTATTATATAGGTAGTGTTAGATTGAACTAAAGACCTATTCTCAATTCTCACCAAATAATCACTATTAGAAGATGTAGAATTACATTTACTAAAAGCAGGATTACCAGGAGTTCTCGTTAAATCAGCTAAAATTATATCTGGCTGCTGCTTTACCCGTACCGTCTTTATCTCAGTATCAGTGCAGCCCTCCCTGTTGGTGACCGTCAGCTTTACAGAATAGGTTTTTACCCCTCCCCCTATAGACGTGAATACATGGTTTGGATCTTTGTCTGAACTGGTATTGCCAGAACCGGGATCGCCAAAGTCCCAGGAGTACCTAAGACCATCTCCTGTAGAAACATTGGTAAATTTTATACTTGTGCCAGAGCAGACATCATTTGTAAATGTGAAATCTGCCTTGGGCAAATCATGAACCGTTACAATAAATACTTCTGATGTTTTAGACGCACAGGTATCTCCCTTCGCTTCAACCGTATAATTGCCAGACTCTACTATGGTTAGCTTATCACTGGTCTCTGGCAGGGTGGTGTTACCTCTGCGCCACGTGTAAGTGGGCTTTGGATCAGTAAAAGAGGCAGACAGCACCACATTTCCGCCTTTACAGAAAGAAAGAGGCCCTGAGGCCGTAACAGAGACAGTACATGTAGAGCTTTGGGCAAAAGAGCCCACATGAAAAAACACTGACAACAAGGTTGCCCACAACAGGCTACGGTAGAGCTGCGCCATAAAAAGCGATAAAAGAAAAACAGAAGATAAAAAAAATGGAATAGAGAACTACAGGGGGAATAGTACTTTTTAGAGGACAGTTTGAGAAAAGTACCTATGTTGCCTTTCCTCAACCTAAATTATATATATAGTTTATTTAATTAATTAACGTATTAATTATAAGCCGTTTATTAACTTAAATTCTTTGTATAACTCTGTTAGAACAGCTTCTTTAAATCTTAATTATAAAGAGAAGCTACTTATCATTTTCCACTTAGTCTCTGGTGTAAGCGGTTGCCTGCGTCTTTAGCTGCATACAGCTTCTGTTTCTGTCCTGTTTTTCAGAAAACAGCCCCAAAACGCAGGCACCAGCCTACGCTGTAGCCAGACAGAGCCCATGAAAGGGCGGTAAAACAAAAACACTAAACAGGTTCAGAGTAAAACAGAACTTTCAAAACACATCTAGTTTAAAGAAAGACTATACAGTCTTATTTTAAAAGTTCTTAGCTATTCATAGTTTGAGATGGGGCAGGCACAGAAGACCAACCGTTAACGGCAACGTGATCTTCATCATTTTGGTGGGGGAACCAATGAGAGGCAAAAATAATAAAAGCTTTCGTTTTATGTCTAATCTGGTTGATAACTACCTCAAAATAATTCAGTTCAATTAGCGAAACTCTGTTCCCCGTATACAATATGAAGCAGAATCAAGGGCAGTAAGCAAAAAGCTAAGAATTAATTTTCTCTATCTTAAGCCTAAAGTTTGTCTCTTCCCTGTATATGCCATAAGTAAAGAGCTTTACTTTGCCCTTTTACCACCTTTTAGTTTAAGCTTAACATCGGCTAAACCTTGCGTTGTTTATTGAGCTTACAAACTCAGAACCTAACCCAACTTTAACAGCCCAAATGACTATTATCTTAGACAGCTAGAGGAGCGTTTCTGTTTTGGGGCCGTTTTGGCCAAAACAGCCCGAAAATAGAAATACTCCTTAGGCATTTAACAAACCAGAGAGGGCCAGCCGCAGTAACGGCTGGCCCTCTCTGGCACCAGGCGGGGAACCAACTACGGCTAGCTGTTCCCGCCAAAGCTCAGCATCTGGATAGCAGTGGCGGCGGCTTCTACGCCTTTGTTACCGTGCTTTCCGCCGGCGCGGTCCCAGGCCTGCTGCTCGTCATTGGTGGTCACCAGCCCAAAGATCACTGGCTTGTTGTACTTCATGCCCACATGGGTGAGGCCCTGGGCCACGGCGTGGCAGATGTAGTCATCATGCTTGGTTTCTCCTTTGATCACCACCCCCAGGGCAATGACCGCATCAATCTCATAGCTTTGCGCCAGGTACTGCGCCCCCAAGGTGAGTTCAAAGCTGCCGGGCACAGTGTTGCGGTGAATGTTCTCGGGCTTGGCCCCATGCTGCAACAGGGTCTCATAGGCGCCTTTGCAGAGAGCGTCTGTTATTTCTTTGTTCCATTCTGCTACTACCAACCCGAATTTTTTGCCGGAAATGTCTGGCAGGTTGTCTGAGTTATACTCGCTTAAGTTCTTTAGGCTGCTGGCCATTGGAGGTAAAGGTTAGAGGAGTGATTTCTCTTGTTGAGGAATTTCTGTTTTAGGTCTGTTTTCAGAAAATAGCCCGGAAACGTATACGCAAAAGTGCATAAAAAAACGGAGCGGCTGGCCAAAAATAATCTCGGCAGCCGCTCCGTCTAATAAATTTTATTCTGGGTTTATTTCTTTGCCAGGCCTTCAGCGCGCGCCTTGTATTTTTTGGCGTCTGCCACCTCTGCGCTCAAGGGGTAGTCATTAATGATGCGGTCATACACGTCAACGGCCTCAGCAGGCTGGTTGGCCGTTTCATGGGCCATGGCTGCTTTCATGAGGTACTGGGGCGAGAAATAGTCATTGGCTTTGTGCTCTGCCGCTTTCTTGTAAAGCGAGGCAGCCTCTGCGGCCTTGCCTAACTCCAGCTGGGCATCACCCTGCAAAGAGTACGCCCGGGCCTGCAACAACAAATCATCTGAGTTGAACTCCTCCAGGTAATTCAGGGCATCTTGGTATTTGCCTTGTTTCAGCAAGATGGTACCGGCGTAGAAGTTTGCCAGGTTCCCTGCCTTGGTGCTGCCGTACTCCTCTGCAACAGATTTGAAACCGGCATACTGGCCGTCACCGTTCAGGGCTTTGTTCAGCGAGTCAGCCTCAAAGTAGTACTCAGCCTGGAACATGGCCGACAAGGCCTCTGCGTTCTTCGCCTCGCGGTTCTGGTAATACAGGAACCCTCCTACCACAGCGGCAGCAATGGCTACAAAAATCCCGATGAAGAGGTTTTTATGACGCTCCACATAGCTTTCCGACTTTAAAAGGCGGTCAGCCAACGCATCTGGATTCTCTAGCACCTCCAATTCGCTTTCTCGCTTCATTGTGTTAATTGACATCAGTAATGTATGAACTAATAAATTTGAATACTGCTCCAATAAAAAGCCCTGCCCGTTCAACCCCAAATCTTGTGGGAGCGTTCCCGCGCGGCGGTCTTTTTACACCATCACGTACGGATAGTCTTTCTCTACGTAAATATCTGTATATAATTCAGATGGCTCTGGGTACGGCGAGTTTTCTGCAAACTCTACTGACTCCTGTACCTGCGCCTTGATCTTGTTATCAATCTCCTCCAGTTCCTGCTCAGTGGCGAATTGGTTCTCCAGAATGGTGAAACGCACGCTCTCAATGGGGTCCTGGTTCCGGTAGTTTTCCAGCTCCTCTTTGGTGCGGTACTTAGCCGGGTCAGACATGGAGTGGCCTTTGTAACGGTACGTTCTGAACTCCAGGAAGGTAGGTCCCTCGCCGGCACGGGCACGCTCTGCGGCGCGGGCTACGGCCTCATGCACGTCTTCGCAGCGCATGGCGTTTACCGGCTCAGACGGCATGTCATAGCTCAGGCCCAGTTTGTACAGCTCGGTCACGTTAGACGTACGCTGCACCGAGGTTCCCATGGCGTACCCGTTGTTCTCTACCACAAAAATCACGGGCAGTTTCCAGAGCATGGCCATGTTGAAGGCCTCATGCAACGCCCCCTGGCGCACGGCACCGTCACCCATGTAGCAGATGCACAGGTTGCCGGTGTTGTTGTATTTCTCGGCAAACGCCAAACCGGCCCCCAGCGGAACCTGGCCGCCCACAATGCCGTGGCCGCCTACAAAGTTCACCTCTTTGTCAAAGATGTGCATAGAGCCGCCTTTGCCTTTAGAGCAACCGGTGGCTTTGGCAAACAGCTCTGCCATGACCGCGTTGGGTGACGTGCCCAACCCCAGCGGGTGCGCGTGGTCACGGTAGGCGGTGATCCATTTGTCATCTTTGGTGAGGGCGGTGATGGCACCGGCCGCACACGCTTCCTGCCCAATGTACAGGTGGCAGAAACCTTTTATTTTCTGTTGGCCATATAACTGGCCGGCTTTCTCCTCAAACTTGCGCATGAGCTGCATCATCTCATACCAACGCAGGTAGGTCTCTTTTGAAAATGCAGGGGCACCTTTTACCTTTGTCTTCTTCGCTGCTTTCGCGTCCGCCATAACGTGTGTCTGTTATTCGTAAGGGTTGATCAAGTCACATTACTTTGAAAAACGGGCTACTCCGGTTGAGTAGACTATTTTTTCTTCCGTAAGGTGTTATAACACGCGAAATTAAGTAAAAATCTGGAAACAAGTTCATGCTCCTCGAAAATCTACACGTGCTGCACTTCAAGAACTACGAGGAGGCCACCCTGCCTTTTTCTGCGCACATCAACTGTTTCATTGGCAACAACGGCAGCGGCAAAACCAACCTGCTGGACGCCATTCACTACCTCTCCCTCACCAAAAGCGCCTTCACCTCCAGTGATTTGCAGAACATCAAAGAGGGCGAAGACTATTTTATTGTGCGCGGCCGGTTCAAATCTGACGAGAAAGTGAGCGCGGTGCAGTGTTACCTGAAGGCGGGGCAGAAAAAGATTATCACGCTCAACAAGGCCCCGTATGAGCGGGTGAGCGAGCATGTGGGCAAGTTTCCGGTGGTGTTGATCTCGCCGTATGACACAGATTTGATCAGGGAGGGCAGCGAAGACCGCCGCAAGTTCTTTGACTCTCTCATGGCCCAGCTGGACCACAGTTATCTGGACTTGCTCATCCAGTACAATTATGTTTTGAAACAGCGCAACTCGCTGCTCAAGCAGTTCTATGAGAAGCAGTACGTTGACAAGGAATACCTGCAGGTGCTGGATGAGCAGCTCATGCCGCTGGGCACCGAACTAGGCATCAGACGCGCTACTTTCCTGGCTGCCTTTGAACCTGTTTTCCAGCGGCATTACCAACACTTATCCGGCTCCTCTGAGGTGGTGACCTTAGATTACCAGAGCCAGCTCACTAGGCAGAATTATGCCTACCTGCTGGACCAGAGCCAGCGCAAAGACCTCTTGCTGCAGCGCACCACCGTGGGCCCGCACAAAGATGACTTTGTGTTTCTCATGGACGGCAAGAGCGTGAAGAACTTTGGCTCACAGGGGCAGCAGAAAAGCTACGTGATTGCCCTCAAGCTGGCGCAGTTTGAGGTGCTGGCCCAGAAAAACGGACAGAAACCACTGCTGCTCTTAGATGACATTTTTGACCGCCTGGACCAGAAGCGCATTGAGCAGCTCATGCAACTGGTGGCCAACAACACCTTCGGGCAGATCTTTTTGACAGACACGCACCTGGAGCGCACAGACGCCATTCTGCAGCCGCTTTCCAATAACATCAGGCGGTTCCGGATTACGGAGGGGAAAGCAGAGACGATTGATGACGACCTGTAGCGTCGTTACGCGTAACGACGTGGTCCCATGAAACAAAACCGCCCTTTTTGTGAACAATTTCCTCCTGGGCAAAAGGATTTCTAATTTCAAAGGCGCGTTTATCAGGAATAGAGATTATGCTGCTACGAGAGCCACGGCGTTACGCGTAACGCCGCTACGAGAGAATATCGCCTGTTTCTGGCCTTCTTTCTGAAAAACAGGCCGAAAACGCATTTTGCCAAAATGTGCAGAACTGGGGGAAAACCAGGTGGATAAATTCATCTGCCTTAAACCCGGTTTGCGTATAGCAAATACTGTAATTTAGCGCTGTAGAATTAGTATTCGCTCCTTCACGCCGTCACTCCTTCGCCCAATAAAACTATGTCCCTGCGTCCGCTCAACCCCAGAAGTCCGTTCATGCGCAAAGCTGATACCATCAGCTTGAAAGACAGCATTGAAGCCATGCTGAAGGCGTACAAACTGAACGGGAAGCTCAGTGAGGTGCAGCTGGTGAGCTCCTGGGAGAAAATCATGGGCAAGGCCATCTCGCTTAAGACGCAGGAAGTGTTTGTACGCAACCGCAAGCTGTTTGTGCGCCTGTCTTCGGCCCCGCTCAAGCACGAGCTCAACATGGCCAAAACCAAAGTCATCACCCTCATCAACACAGAGATGGGTGATAAAGTGATTGACGACGTGGTGTTCCTGTAGCCCTTTGAGAAATGCTGTTTTTGGCCTAC
The DNA here is from genome assembly GCF_014138425.1 of Rufibacter ruber. NCBI lineage: Bacteria > Pseudomonadati > Bacteroidota > Cytophagia > Cytophagales > Hymenobacteraceae > Rufibacter > Rufibacter ruber. The sequence goes on along the minus strand of NZ_JACJIQ010000002.1, from coordinate 159,900 downwards.
TTTTCCCAAAACAGCCCCAAAACGCCCTATGCCCACAGACGCTTTCCCTGGCGCCGTTTGCCAAATTACCGGCAAATCCCTCCCCCTGAGCCAGCTCATGCCGGCCAACGCCGTGCGTGAACCCATTGTCCAGCTCATCAAACAGCAGCACCCCCACTGGGACCCCACCGGCTACATCTCGCTGGAGGCGCTGAACCGCTACCGCACTGATTTTGTGGAGGATGTGCTGCAGCAGGAGTACGGCGAACTCTCCCAGCTGGAGAAAGAGGTGGTGAGCAGCATCTCGCAGAACGAGCTGCTTTCCCGCAACGTGCAGACCGAGTACACTGAGCAACTCACGTTTGGGGAGCGCGTGGCAGACCGCATCGCCACCTTTGGCGGAAGCTGGAATTTCATTCTCCTGTTCCTGGGCTTTCTGGTGCTCTGGATGCTGGTGAACATTCTGGCCTTCTTCGGGCGGGCATTTGACCCCTACCCGTTCATTCTGCTCAACCTCATCTTGTCCTGCATTGCCGCGCTGCAGGCCCCCGTGATCATGATGAGCCAGAACCGGCAAGAAGAAAAAGACCGCCTGCGCGCCGAGCACGACTACCAGGTGAACCTCAAAGCCGAGCTGGAGATACGGCAGCTGCACGAGAAAATAGACCACCTGCTCATGCAGCAGGGCCAGCGCCTGCTCCAGATTCAGCAGATACAGCTGGAGCTGCTCCAGGAAATCAACGCGCGCGTGGGCAAAGAGAAGTAGCACTTTCTGTTTTCGGCCTGTTTTTCTGAAAACAGCCCCAAAACAGACATCACAGCTTATAAAAGGCCACGGCGTTGCCGCCGAAAACCAATTCCTGCTCCTGTGGGCTGAACGGGGAGAAATACTCCTGCACAAGGCCCAGCACCTCTGCGTAAGAAGCCGCCACCAGACACACCGGCCAGTCAGAGCCAAACAACAGCCGCTTCGGCCCGAAGACCTCGGCCAGCGTATCCAGGTACGGCGTGAAATCACGTTTCTGCCAGTTTTGCCAGTCAGCCTGCGTCACCAGCCCAGACACTTTGCAGCACACGTTCTCCTGCGCCGCGAAGGCTTTCATGGCCTTTCGCCAGGTCTGGAAATCACCGCCTTTGATGTCTGGCTTGGCCAAATGGTTGAGCACGAAGGGCTGGTCTGGGAAGGCCGCCGTTAATTCTGCGGTGTAGGCCAGCTGGTCTGGGTAAATCAAGATATCATAAGAAAACCCGTACCGCCGCAGCTGCGCAATGCCGTGCTGGAAAGCGGGCTGGAGCATGAGCGCCTTGTCCTCGGCGCCTTGCAGCACGTACCTGAACCCTTTTAGCTTTGGGTGCTGGCTCAACCTGGAAAGCCGCTCTTCAATATCTGCCGCAAAGAAGTCTACCCAGCCCACCACGCCTTTGATGCACTCATGCGCCCGCGCCCACTCCAGCAGAATCTCGTTCTCGTGCTCGGGCTGCGCGGTCTGCACCAGCACGCAACCGTCAAACCCGTGCTCCTGCAGCAGCGGTTGCAGCTCCTGGGGCAGAAAATCCCGCCGTATCACAGCCATGTCTTCCGTAACCCAGGATTCCCGGGCTGGGTTGAATTTCCAGAAGTGCTGGTGGGCGTCAATTCTTGGCATGGGTCTTTCTCTTGAGCGGTGGCAGTGGCCGCAAAGCTACCATTCTTGCGTTAGCGCAACTAGCGCCGCAACTAAGTAAAAAGACAAAAACAACTCTATCCTTTTGTCATCCTTTCAGACTGACAGAGAGGCGAAACATCTATAGATACTTCTGTTCAACAACTTTACTACAGCTACAACGCTTTGAAAGTGTACGTCTGGCCCGCCTTCGTTTCCATGTCTAACAACTGCGTGTGGGGCAGGTTCACATTCCCAGCTTCGGCCTTGGCCGAAACCAAGGGCTGCTTGATGCCCGGTGCCTGGTAGAACGGATTTGGGTTCTCGCCTTGCGCTGGTTTGAGGGTTCCTTTTCCGCTGAGAGCCAAAGCATTGCCTGCGCGCAGCCTGCAGGTGCCGCCTAGTTTGGAATGAATGGTGAGTGACGTGACTTTATGGTTTTCCCAGCGCAGGTCTACCACAAAGCCGCCACGGGCGACCAATCCTTTTACCCCGCCGCTGGGCCACTGGTCTGGCAGGGCGGGCAGCAGGTGCAGCGCCCCGTCATGGCTCTGTAACAGCATTTCGGCTATGCCGGAGGTGCACCCGAAGTTACCGTCTATCTGGAAGGGCGGGTGCGCGTCAAACAGGTTGGGGTAGGTGCCGCCGCTTTCGCCTTTCTCAGCGTTCTGGGCGGGCGTGAGTTGGTCGGCAATGAGTTTGTAGGCGCGGTTGCCGTCTAGCAGGCGGGCCCAGAGGTTCACTTTCCAGCCCATTGACCAGCCCGTAGATTTGTCGCCGCGGTGCACCAGGGTGGTTCTGGCGGCCTGGAACAGCTCCGGATTGGAAAATGGCGAGATCTGGTTACTGGGGAACAGCCCGTACAGGTGCGACACGTGGCGGTGTTGGTCTTCTTTGCGGTCCCAGTCCTGCAGCCACTCCTGCAGCTGCCCGTGCTGCCCCACCTGCATGGGCGGGAGGCGGTCGCGCAGCTGCCGGAGCGTATCGGCAAAGCTTTTGTCAAGGTTCAGAATGGCGGCGGCCCGCAGGGCGTTGGAGAACACGTCAAACACCAGTTGGTTGTCCATGGTGGTGCCTGCGGCGATAGAAACGCCGCTCTGGTGCTTGTTCTCTGGTGACATAGACGGCACCACCACCAGCCATTTATTGGTGGGCTCCTCCTGCAGCACATCTGCGTAGAATTGGGCCGCCCCTTTCAGCACCGGGTAATACTGCTTCAGGAACTGCTTGTCTCCGGTGTACAGGTAGTGCTGCCAGAGGTGCTGCGTGAGCCAGGCCCCGCCCATGGGCCAGAGGCCGTAAAACGCGCCGTCAATGGGGCCGGTGAACCGCCAGATATCTGTGTTGTGGTGCATGTTCCAGCCGCGGGCGCCGTACATTTTGCGGGCGCTCTCCCGCCCCGTCTCAGACAGGTCTTTCACCATCTGGAACAGCGGCTGGTGCATTTCGGGCAGCTGAGTGACCTCAGCGGGCCAGTAGTTCATCTCAGTGTTGATGTTCACCGTGTACTTGCTGTCCCAGCTGGGGCTGAGCTTGTCGTTCCAGATGCCCTGCAGGTTGGCGGGCTGGGTGCCGGGTTGGGAACTGGAGATGAGCAGGTACCGCCCAAACTGGAAATACAGCGCCACCAGCTGCGGGTCGTTGACTTTGCTGAACGCGGCGAGCCGAACATTGATGGGTTTCTGGGCGGCCGCGGTGGTGCCTAAATCCAGTGACACCCGGTTAAAGTAGTTCTGGTAGTGTTTTATGTGCGCAGACTTGGCCTTGGCGTACTTCTTTTTGAGCGCCTTGTTCAGAAAGCTGGCAGCTTTGGCGGCCTCGTCGCCAGACAGGTCCTGGTAGTTCTTGAAGTTGGTGGCCATAGACACGTAAATCACCGCCTCGTCTGCGTTCGTTATTTGCAGGGCATCGGCCGTGGCCGACACTTTACCGCCCTTCACCTTAGGCTGCACCCGTGCCTGGAACCGCACTTTCCCTTTCTTGTTGTCCACATTGCCGGAGGTGCCGGAGAGAATCAACTGCTGCCCCTGCGTCTGCACCTGCTGAACTTTATGCGGGCTACTGGTGCGCAGGGTGCAGGTGATGCTCCTGGGTTTATCGGCGGTGAGCCGAATGATGAGCACTTCGTCTGAGAAAGAGGTGAACATCTCACGGCGGAAGTTCACGCCGTTCACGCTGTACGTCACCGTGGCCACGGCCTGGCCTATGTCCAGGTCACGGGAATAGGTGGTGGCGTTCTGGTGTCCGGGGAAAGAAAGGAACAGGTCGCCCACGGGCTGGTACGGCATGCCGTAGTTGCTGTTGGCGGGTGCCTGCCGCGGTAATTTCTCCAGCGCCAGCGCCTGCGCCTCTTTGTGTTGGTTGGCAAAAATCAGTTTTCTAATCTCCGGCAGGGCGGTGAACAGCTCGGTGTTGAGGTTGTTGCCCGGCTCGCCCGCCCACACCGTCTCCTCGTTCAGCTGCAGCTGCTCCTGTGCGGCTCCGCCGAACACCATGGCCCCTATGCGCCCGTTGCCCAGCGGCAGCGCCTCGTTCCAGTTGGCGGCGGGCTGCGTGTACCAGAGTTTCAGAAGGTTTTGTTTCGGCTGCGCCCTTGCGGATAAAAGGAAGCAGCAAAAGAGCAGAAAGCAACTGGGGGAAACGAATCTTTTCATTTTAAAGGAAGTTGGCTTGCGCAAACGATTGCACAAGCTAGTGAATTTTTACCTCCTTCACAACCTGATCCTGTTGAGTTGAGGTAGACCAGCCGCCACAATTTGTCCCGCCTAACCAGAAAATTCCTGTTTTTGACCTACTTTTAGGAAAACAGCGCCAAAACAGACATGCAAAAAACCATTCCTGAACCAGACATCTACCGCCCCGTCTCCCACTCCCGCACCACCCTCACGGAACTCATGATTCCCAGTTATGCCAACTTTGGGGGCAAGATTCACGGGGGCATCCTGCTCTCGCTCATGGACAAAGTGGCCTATGCCTGCGCCGCCAAACACGCGGGCAATTACTGCGTGACGGTTTCTGTAGACGGGGTGAACTTTCTGCAGCCGGTAGAGGTGGGCGAGCTGGTAAGCCTCATGGCCTCTGTGAATTACGTGGGCAAAACGTCTCTGCTGGTGGGCATTAAGGTGATTGCAGAGAATGTGAAATCCGGTTTTGTGAAGCACACCAACACCTCTTATTTCACCATGGTGGCCAAAGGCGAAGATGATGCACCCACCAAAGTACCCGGCCTGACCCTGGAGACGCCAGAAGATGTGCGCCGGTTTATGGAAGCCCTGCAACGCAAAGAAATAAAGGCGCGCTCAGAGCAGGAGTTCAAAGCCGTCAAAACCCAACTGGAGCTACAGCAGAACCTCTCTACGCTGCTGGGGCAACGGTGCCAGCTGGCATTTGAGCTGTAGGCTGTTTTTAGAGCATGTTTAAATTTGTCTTTCGCGCTGCAAACGGGTATCAAAAGAACCTAACTTTGCCTTTTTCTCGCACTGTAGCGGGGCGTATGCTGCTCAAGAAACCGCTATAGAAGAACCTTTCGCTCCCCGTTTTCGCTTGCAAAATCAAAATTTAAACAAGCTCTTAGCCTGTTTTCTGAAAAACAGCCCCAAAACAGCCTGGCTGGGCAGGAGAGAAAGGCTCATCTTCTACAGCAGCGGCGAGAGCAGCCGGGCCAGCTTCTCAAAGAACTGCTTGAGCCGGGGGCGCTGGCGCCATTCCCGGAGATTGATTTTTTCGGCCTGCCGCAGGTCTGCATAGAAGACATCTCTTAGCTGCTTTGAAATGGCTTCATCATAGACCACGGCGTTGACTTCAAAGTTAAGCTCAAAGCTGCGGTTGTCCATGTTGGCAGTGCCCACCATGCTCACGGCACCGTCAATGACCACCGTTTTGGAGTGGATGAAGCCTTTCTGGTACAAATAAATTTCAACGCCCGCGTGCAGCATGTCATCATAGTAAGACCAGGCCGCCGCGTTCACCAGCGCTGAGTCTGAGATGCCCGGCACCAGCAGCTTTACCTTCACGCCGCCCAGGGCTGCCACCGTGAGTGCCTGCAGAATGCCTTCACCGGGAATAAAGTACGGGGTGGTCACCAGAATCTCCTTCTGGGCCAGGTAAAACGCCTGCAGCAATGAGAACACAATGGTGGGCCTGGGCGAGTCTGGCCCGCTGGCGGCTATCTGCACCAGGGAATGGCCGACAGGGTGCGGCTGGGCAATGAAGTAGTGCTCCTCTGGGTGCAGGTGCTGGCCAGAGGCAAAGTTCCAGTCGCAGAAAAACAGGTACTGCAGGTAGTAAATGCCGGGGCCGTCTATGCGCAGGTGGGTGTCGCGCCAGAACAGGCGGTTGGGGTCTTCTGGCCGGTTAATGTAGCGGTCAGCCACGTTGATCCCGCCTACAAACGCGGTTTGGGCGTCTATGATGATGATCTTGCGGTGGTTGCGGTAGTTGAGCCGGTTGGCCAGCAGCCAGAAGAGCACCTTGTGAAACGGGTACGCCTCTACCCCCGCCGCCCTCAGCTCAGCCACGTATTTCCGCCGGATGGAGCGGCTGCCGTAATCATCATAGATAAACCGCACCTGCACCCCCTCCCGCGCCTTCTGCATGAGAATCTCCTTGATCTGGTTTCCAATCTGGTCGTTGTCCAGGATGTAATACTCCAGATGGATGTGGTGCCGGGCCTCCCGGAGCGCCTGCAGCACCGCCGGGAACTTCTCCTCGCCGTTCAGCAGCAGGGTTACCTGGTTTCTTCCGGTCAACGGGCTCAGGCCGTCATGCAGCAGCAGGTTCACCAGTTCGCGGTACCGCTGCACGGTAGGGTTACTCCCCGCCAGCACTTCCTGTGAATAGGCGTGCACCCGCTCCTCCAGCCGCTGAATGAACAGCTCGTCTTCCACCAGCTTTTTGGAGTACAGCTTCCGCTTCTTATAGTTGATCCCGAAGGAGAAGTAAATCACAATACCCGCCACCGGCACAAAAATAGCCAGCAGCAGGTAGGCCAGCGTTTTAGCCGTAGAGCCGGTGTCATAGACAATACGCAGGCAAACCGCCACCAGCACCGGAATATAGACTATGTTCCAGACCAGTAGCCAGTCAATGTTCTCCAGACTTTTCAGCAGTTCTGCCACACGCGTCTTTGTTCAAGTATTTTCAAGTGCAATAATAAAGATTCAGTGGGAAATGCCTTTACAGTACCCTTTGCCCCCAGGCTGTTTTACCCAAACCAGAGGCATACCGGTTTTGTCTGCTGCAAACAGCACGGCTTTGAGCTGGTTTTCTACCGCGCACGCTGTTCCTTTATTTTTCCGGCTCCCGCCGAAGGAACTTCTGCTCAGGGGCTACAAATATCAACCGGCCCATGGCGTGCAGGGTCTCCCAGTTCCAGCCCCGCATTCTGCCGCGCTGCATGACCAGGCGGTTGTCAGCGCGCGCGGGTTGCAGAAAGTAGTGGAACGTGAAACGGGCTTTCTCCTCCTGCCACCCCAGCATCTGCCCAAACCGGAGCACATTCAACACCAACGTGTCATTCCAGCGTTCTACGGTATAGAACCCGCTCGCAAACTGCCGTAGATCCTGGAGTTCGCCTGGGTTATCCACAGGGGTTAGCAGCTTCTCCTGCTGTGGATAAAACCGCAAAACGGTTTTAGTAGCGGCTGGCCAGAACACAGAGCGGTAGCCAATGTAATACCCTGTATCTGTAGCCACCACCGCGTACCACAGCCAGTTGTTAAAGGGAGTGGGGGTCACAAAATAGCTGGCCGCCTTTAGCTGCCTGTGCCTGAGAGACGCCTCCAGGTGGCTCTGCACCTGCTGCCTGTTGAAAACGGCATACCCTAAGTACAAGCCTGCAGGCACCAGGCCCCACAGCGCCCACTTCAGCCTATGGCCAGAAGACGCTTTTCTAAATAGCAGCAAAGCCAGGGCTCCCAGGCAAGGCCACAAACTAAAGAGCGGGTCTGCCACGTAGAGCAGGTGAAATGAAAAGCGCTCGCTACTGAACGGCAGCAGCAACCCCGTACCGTACGCGTTGCACGCATCCAGCAGGTCATGCACCAGCAGCTGAAGCAGAAAGAACAGGAAAAACTGCGGCCACGGGATCTGCCGTTTCTGGTGCCATCTGCCCGCCACCAAGGTCAGCAATACCGCCATGATCAGCGCCAGCAGAAAGGAATGGGTGATGCCCCGGTGTACCAGCAGGTTTTGGTGCGGCGGCAGCCAGAGCGCAGCCACGGTGTCTATGTCTGGTAAATTCTGGGCCAGCGCCCCCCACAGCAGCGCCCGCCTGCCTACCTTTTTAGAAAGCAGCGCTTCGCCCAGACAGGCACCTATTGCGGCATGGGTCAGTGAGTCCATTTGGTTGTGTGTGCTGTTCTATACGCACAGGACGGTGCAGCGTTTTCTGGCTGTTTTTGGGAAAACAGGCCAAAAACAGGTCTCAGGAAAGCGCCACCTCCACGGCCCGCTCTGCATGCAGCTGGGCTGAATCATACAGGATGGCCGCTGTGTCTTGTGGCCTTATTAACAACCCAATTTCAGTGCAGCCCAGTATAATACCCTGCGCCCCTTGGTGCAGCACCTCCTCCATGATCTGAAGGTATTCCTGCCGGGAGCTTTCCTTCAGGATTCCCTTCACCAGTTCCTCAAAGATAATGGCGTGTATTCTCTCCCGGGCCCTCTCTGACGGAATGATGGTGCTGATGTGGTGGTGCTCCAGAAACCGCCTGCGCAGAAAGTCCTGCTCCATGGTGAACCTGGTCCCCAGCAACCCCACCGTGGTATGCCCCTGGCGGTGAATTTCATGGGCCGTGGCATCAGCAATGTGCAGAAACGGCAGCGGGGTGCTTTGCTCAATCTCTTCGGCCAGCTTATGCAGGGTGTTGGTGCAGAGGACAAGGAAATCGGCACCGCCGCGCTCCAGCTTTCTGGCCGCGTCTACCAGTATAACGCCAAGCGCCTCCCAGTCACCTTTGTGTTGCAGCTCAGCAATTTCAGCAAAGTCAACGGAGTACATGAGGGAGCGGCAGGAGTGTACGCCCCCCAGGGTTTCTTTCACCTTCCGGTTAATGATCTGATAGTAGGTGTCTGAACTTTGCCAGGACATTCCCCCAATCAAGCCAATCGTTTTCATGGTACGGTGTTCTTACTCCGCTTGCTGTGCCGTGAATATAAAACGTCTCTTCTGTTTTAATGCTATTTTCTGAAAAGTAGCCTTAAAACAGAAGAGACGCAAGGGCAGCTGTGGCAGCAGAAAGGTTGAGCTACGCTCCTTTTTACCTGTGCTCCCGCTGTGGATAACTAAACTGTAAAATAGCTTTCCAGCTGCTGAAGCGTGGTTTCATTGGTTTGCATGTCTTCTACCACCTTGCCTTTCTCCAGCAGCACAATGCGGTCACAGACTTCAATCACGTGGCTAAGGTCATGGCTGGAGATGAGCATGGTCATGCCTTGGCTCTTGAGGTTTTTCAACAGGTTCTTCAACCTGATCTGGGAGCTGGGGTCCAGGTTGGCAAACGGCTCATCTAAGATCAGTAGCTCTGGGTTAGACATGACGGCCGCCGCCACGCCCACCTTCTTCTGGTTTCCTTTGGAGAAGTCTCTGATGTACTTGCGCTGCTCCAGGATCTCACCGTTGAAAAAGTCTTTGAAGCTGTCCAGAAACGCCTGCACATCTCCGGTTGAGAGGCCGTGCAACTTGCCAATGAAGGTGAAGTACTCCTCTGGCGTGAGAAAATCAATGAGAAAGCCCTCATCTAGGTGGGAGCCGGTGTAGTGTTTCCAGTCTTCAGTGCTGCGCACGTTTTCGCCTCTGCTGAACACTTCGCCTTTAGAAGGCCTGATCAGGTCCAGAATCATCCGGAAGAAGGTGGTCTTACCGGCGCCGTTGTTGCCTACCAGGCCAACGGTTTCGCCTTTCTGTACCGTTAGGGCCGGAATGTTCACCACGGTTACCCCGTTGTAGCTTTTTTGAAGGTCACGTACTTCTATCATCACTTTTATATTTTAGGCACAAGCTTTTCCAGGTAAATAGCTTATACGGTTGTTAACAATTTATTTTTTCTGACTGATAGCAAACTTATCAACAGGGCTATACCTGCCGGAAACCAGCGGCAATGGCATATTTCTGTTGCTGGAAACGCTTCACCACAATGCCCAGCAGTTGCCTGTGCAGCAGGAACCCTATAATCCCAAACACGCCCAGGGCGGCAATTCCCCACCAGGGGTTGCCCATCAGCCCGAAGGGCAGGTAAATCAGGATAGGCAGCACTAACGCCGGGAGCATCATGATAAACTGGGAGGCCCCCACCCCCTGCCAGTTGAAGGAAGCGCTCTTGCTCAGGTCTATGCGTTTTTTGTTGAAGGTACTCATATACAGGATCACGAAGGTGTTCATGCCAATGTTGTACAGGAAGCAGGCCGTATTGATGGCGACTATCTTGCCTCCTACCTCCGGCATAAACCCATAGAGCAGCGTAACGATATAGGCGGCCACGCAGGTGGGCACAAACATCCAGAACTTGCTCAGGTAGAACGTGTACGGACTCAGACGCTTGGTCAGCAGGGCGTCAAAATGCGCACTCTGCCAGCCCGGCACAAACTGACCGTAGCTCATCATCATAAAGCCCGTCATGAAGATACCTGGGAAGATAAGCATGGCAAAACCGTCTGTGTAGATCTTGTTGGTGTAGAAGATAAAGCCATACGCCAGGAAGAAGATAGACATGGTGACGGTTGACTTTGTGCGTTTGTGGCGCATGATCAGTTTGAGTTCCATGCCCATCAAGGCACCCACCTCGCCAAACTGCTGCAGGAAACCTATCTCCTTAGAGTCTCCTACTTTAGCGGCTTTGCGTACCCGCATTTCCTCTGGGTAAGTATGTTCTATCATGAACTTGTAGTTCACCAGATACACCACCACCAGCAGCACCAACGGGAGAATTATCCACACGGGTTGCATTCCCAACGCATTGAAAAACACGCCTGAGGCTGCCCCTAACGATATATAGCCCAGATAATCTACCAGGGCCAAGGCTACTACGGCCAGTAGAAAGCCTACCGTTACCAAGGGTTTTTCCACCAGCTGGCGCTTAAAGTACAGGGTCAGGAAGTTGTTGGCCAAGGTGATCAGGAACAGCCCCAGCACCCACAGCCAGGCTCCGCCAACCCCATACACCTCTGGCAGCACCTTCAGCGCGAACGGGATGAACAGCATCAGCGGCAGGAAATTGAAGAGGCTGGTGATAGATTTCCACAGGACGAAGTGTACCAGTTTGCCTTTGCCCACCGGCAGGTGCAGGTACGGCTGAATGCCCAGCACCGGCAACTCCTGCATGAAGAACCGAAGCGCCAGATCAATCAGGAAGTAATACAGCAACGCACTGTTCACCACCGTTACCGGATTTTTATCTGGCATTAGTTCTTCCAGAATCTTGTCAAGGAACAGGCTCAACAGGACCACGTACAGCAGCATGAGGAGCATAAAGAAACCCAGCACCAGGTTAACGGCCAGATTCTTCTGCCATACGCTGGACCTGGTGGCCTCTTTCCATTGGTGGGAAAGTAATAGTTTAATCATGAGGGTAAAGGTTGTTTGTTTAGAATGGCTGTTTCCCTGTTAGTCTCCCAAACTCCCTAAATATTACAGCTTTGGCCATGTTTTTCAACTGGAAAGTCAATGGGCGTAAGTTTCCCCACCCACCACCAAAGACATATACTTCCGTTTTCGGGCTGTTTTCATAAAAACAGCCCGAAAACGGAAGTTGCCCCGCCCGCCCGCAGGTTCTCCGGAGGGTATGGGGTCTGTGGAGCGATTAACTGGTGGTTCTTGGCTGATGGTTGGAAGATGGAACTGGCGCGAGACTCCAGACCTCGTGCCCTGGGATAGGGCGATTCTCCAGCCTGGCGGGAAACCGCGGGGAGTTCAGCCATGCGTAAAGCTCACCCCTACCCCCTCCCGGGAGGGGAATGATCTGGAATGCGTGTCCTCCTGTGTCAACATCCCCCTTCGCCCCCTTCAAAGGGGGAGTATCGGAGTGAGTTCTGAGTCCTGAGTCCTGAGTCCTTTCTTTTCATCTTAGGGAATTCAGCCGGAATGAAGCCGCAATGCCTGGTCTCGCTGCCGTGCCGCGAGGGCAGCCAGAGACCGCCCGTCAGCTGTAGGCACGAGTCTGGGGACCCGTGCCAGCGCGGGAGTATCTGGTGGCGTTAGAAGGCACGGAAGTAACTTCCGCGCCATAGAGGAGCTATAGAGGGCAGAGGTAATGTGAGGCTTTGCCTCCTGGCCGCTGCAGACTGCCGCCACCATAGGTCCAAGTTGGAAACTTGAACCAGAGAAAGCGGCAAAAAAGCAGCAATAAGTAAGCAAACAAACAACAATCAACACTTCTGCTAGTGGTACTCCTTTTTAGCACTTCTGCTCTGACTGATGTGCGCAGCACGGGATCGCCTCAGGCTAGCGGAACAGCTGTGGTTACCTACTGGAACAGATATAATCAGTGAGGCTGATCAGGAGAGGAACCCAAACCAGTCCTGGGGGTGAGCGCCTCTGTTATACGGTGCCGAAGGCAACGCCAAAGGCGTAGTTTTAACAGCAGTGCTCACCCCCAGGACGGGGCCCCGCGGCCGTGAGCGCTTACCGGTAAAGATGAAACAATACCGCCAGTAAGCACTGCAGCAAACAGCCCAGCCAAGGGAGCAGCAAACTAGGCATTGCCGTGGCAGTGGCAACTGGCAGTCACCAAACTCAGCATCAAAAAACTCAGCCTATGCAACAGCACACCATGCTCCCCAACAACAAAGGCGGCCTCAATTGGCCCCGTCAAGGGAACCACCACCCCGTATTCCAGCTAGAAGCAGCCGCAGCAACTGAAAAGCCAGCACGTGCGGCACTGCCGTTGCAGCAGTAAGATGAAGACAATGCCGTACTTTCCTGAATTCCATACTACTGCCTACAGCCGCAGCAACAGGAACTACCTAAGGGTCCGTTACTGAAAAAGAAAAACCTGTTTTGGGGCTGTTTTCCAGAAAACAGCCCCAAAACAGGTTCTAAAAGCGCAGAAGAATTCCTCTGGTTACGCTGCTATCTCCAAACTCTCCAACTCACAGTAGGCCCCCTTCAAGGTTTTCAGGTGGTTCCCAAACATCTTCCGGATGTACCACTTCAGGAACAGATACCCTACCACGGCCCCAATCACAAAGCCCACCATCAGGCGAAGGTACATCTGCTCCCACGGCAGATGGGAAATATTGATGCCGTAGGCGAGCTTCAGAATCACCAACTGCCCTGCCACCAGCCCCAGGGGCGCTAAGAGCATGTTGGTCCAGAAATACAGTTTGATGAGCCCGGTGAGCATCTCTGTCAAGTTGCGCAGGGTGGCGCGCAGGTTGGCAGTGGTCACGTTCAACTGCCGAAGATGCTGCAGGCGCGCCCAGAAATACCCTAAAAACGGCAAACAGATCACCATGATCATCACGCACAGGGCTTTCATCACCTCATCTCCCTGCACCACCACCGCCCCAATGCCAAAGAGCACAACCGTGAGCAGTTGCACGCCCAGTTCAAAATAAATGTTCTTCTTGAGTTTGGTCACCGCATTTTCTGTACGGGCTTTCATCAAGCCTGAGATCTGATCCTCAGTAACCTGGTGTACGGCGGCGGCTTGGGCAGCGTACTGCTTCCATGCGTCTTTGAGGTTATCTAATTTCATCATACACCGGGGTTAGGATTTTCTCTAGCTTCGCTTTGATGCGGTTCAACTTCACGCCTACGTTTGATTTGGTAATACCAATGATCTCGGCCATCTCATCATATGATTTATCCTCCAGGTACAGCATTACAATAGCCTTCTCCACCTGGCTCAGCTGGTCAATGGCAGCGTAGAGGTACTTGATTTTCAACTCGTATTCGGCAGAGGTGTCTGGTGCAGCCGGAATCTGCAGGTCTGTATCTGAGAGGGAACCGTAATGCGGACGGCGGCTTTCCTTTCTAAAACTAGATACGGCGGTATTCAGGGCCACCCGGTACATCCAGGTGCTCACCTTAGACTCGTGCTTAAACGTAGGATAGGACCGCCAGAGTTGCAGTACAATCTCCTGAAACAGGTCCTTCCGCTCCTCCGGGTCCCGGCAGTACATGCTGCACACCTTATGGATCAGCGCCTGGTCCTGGGCAATGAGCTTGACAAATTCTGCACGTAAGGCCGGATTTTCCACCGTATTGGGTAAAGGTTTCAGTATTAGTAGCCACCGCCTCCGGTAAATTACACTTTCTCCCAATGAAATCTCACCTCTCCTTTCTGTTTTCGGGCTGTTTAGGGAAAAGTAGCCCGAAAACAGAAGTTGGCGCAGACGCCCGCAGGAGCTGCGCGCATTATCAGGTCTTTGGAGCAGGTGGCACTGTGGGGGCAGACCGCCCTGGAACCCACCCCTACCCCTCCCGGGAGGGGAATGATCTGGTATGCGTGGGGCATATGCGATAGGCCCTGCCTCTTAAATCTCGGCTGCCCGGGATTTGCCATCCCGGACCTATTTACTTGCGAATTTGTAATCTGCGGCCCCTGCAGATCAAACGTGCCGCCGCGTGGATTGCAAATCCCCGTGTACCAGCTTCCGGATTGCAAATCCGGAAGAGCGTGATACCGGGTAGGACTCAACTATATGTGGTAACAAGGGAATTGATCAGGAATGCGTGTCCTCCTGTGTAAACATCCCCCTTCGCCCCCTTCAAAGGGGGAATATCGAGGTGAGTTCTGAGTCCTGAGTCCTTTCTTTTCATCTTAGGGAATTCAGCCGGAATGAAGCCGCAATGCCTGGTCTCGCTGCCGTGCCGCGAGGGCAGCCAGAGACCGCCCATCATCTGTAGGCACGAGTCTGGGGACTCGCGCCAGCGCGGGAGTATCAGCTGGAGTTAGAAGGCACGGAAGTAACTTCCGCGCCATATAGGGCCATAGAGAAGCTATAGAGGCAGAGGTAATGTGAGGCGGCAGCCTCCTGGCCGCTGCAGACTGCCGCCATGGCAGATACAGGTTCCTAAGATTGGATTAGGGGAACGGAGGTGTAAGAAAACCGCCTTTGCGTTTCTGGCCTGTTTTCCGGAAAACAGGCTGAAAACGCCACTCCTCTAACTGAAGGTGCACCTGCCCTGGCTGATGTGCGTAGCACGGGCTCGACTCAGGCTAGCGGAACAGCAGTAGTTACCTACTGAAACAGACAGAGCAAGTAAGAAAGTAGCAGGAGAGGAACCCAAACCAGTCCTGGGGGTGAGCGCCTCTGTTACTACGGTGCCGCACCAGCGGCAAGGCCGGAGGGCCTAGTTTTAACAGCAGTGCTCACCGCCAGGACGGGGCCCCGCGGCCGTGAGCGCTTACCGGAAAAGATGAAACAATACAGCTCGTGAGGCACTGTCAACAGCAGACCAGCCAAGGGAACAGCAGACTACACCTTTCTGCAGCAGCAAGTGCCACCGCCAAGGGGAACAACAGACTACCGCACAGCAGCCCAGCCAAGGGAACAGCAGATTACGCATTGCTACAGGCTGCAGCGGCAAAAATGAAACATCTGATCCAGTGAGGCCCTGCATCCAACAGCACTGACCAGGAAACTACGCATTCCACCAGCAAAGGCAGCCTCAGTCAACCCAGCCTCAAGTGGAAACCAAGACGACGCATGCTAACAGCAGCAAAGAGAAGCTTCAATCAGTGAGGCACGGCATTCAGCCGTCCAGCCAGAGGAACAGCAGATTACGCACTACCACTGCAGCGGCAGCCAAGGCAACCCCTGACCACACATTCCCACCGCAGCTGCCAAAGTAAATTCTGTGACTAGTGGCTATCTCTAACCTGCCCTATTCAAACTTAGCATTCTGCGCGAAAAGGCGTTCCCTCTGTTTTTGGCCTGTTTCCAGGAAAACAGGCCAAAAACAGAACAGATCTTTCTAGCCTTTAATGCTGGAGAAAGCCGCTAGTTCCCCTCCTACCCCCAGGACAGCCTGAGAAGGTGCAGAGACCTCAAAAAAGAAAACCCGTTTTGGGGCTGTTTTCTGAAAAACAGCCCCAAAACAGGTTCTATGCAAATGCTGAACAAAGTGACCAGATCACGGAAAAATACCCAACGACTGGTAACTCACGCCAATCTTCTCAATGGCACTGTAGAAACCGGCGGTACGCAGGTCCTTGATGTTAGGGACTTGCTTCATCACCTCGCGTATCTGGTGATAGGCGGTGATCATGGTGTCTTCCAGGCCGGAGTACACCAGGTCGCGCTCATCAGCGCCGTGAATGATCAGCAGTTTCTCCTCAGCAGAGAGGGTTTTGCCAGTGGTTTTCTCAATAGTGTTCACCAACCGCTTCAGGCTGGCCTCTTCGGCACGTTTGCCCATACGCCCAAAACGGACGTTAGACAGGTTCTTCAGCCACTCAAAATATGAAACGGTCACCCCGCCCGCGTTCAGGTACAAGTCTGGGATTATGATAATGCCGCGCTCCAGCAGAATACGCTCCGCCTCCTGCGTCACAGGTCCGTTGGCCCCTTCGGCAATGATCTTGGCTTTGATGCGGGCGGCATTTTCGCCGTGAATCTGGTTCTCCAGGGCGGCGGGCAGCAGTACATCACACTCATGCTCCAGCAGTTCAGCAGAGCTTTCCAGGAACACGCAGCCTTCATAGCCTTTCAGGGTGCCGTTCTGCTGCCGGAACTTGAACACCGCCTCCACATCCATACCGTCTGGGTTGAAAAGACCGCCTTCGCGCTCGGCAATACCGGTAATGATGGCCCCGGCGGCCTGGCAGTAGTGGGCGGCGTGGTAGCCCACGTTACCCAGCCCCTGCACAATGAAGCGTTTGCCTTCAATACCAGAGGAAAGGCCCAGCGGCTTGATCAACTCTGTATCTTCCAAGGTCTCTCTGATGCCGTAGAACACCCCCAGACCGGTAGCCTCGGTCCGGCCTCTGATCCCGCCTTGGCCCACCGGTTTACCGGTTACGCAGCCCAGCGCGTTGGTTTCGCCATATTTAAAAGTATGGTAGGTATCTGCAATCCAGGCCATTTCACGGGAGCCGGTTCCGTAGTCGGGCGCGGGCACGTCCATGGCGGGGCCAATCAGGTTCTTCTTGATCAGCTCACTTGCGAAGCGGCGGGTCACTTTCTCCAGCATCTCGTCTGAAGAGGTGCGGGGGTTGATCTTCACCCCGCCTTTGGCACCGCCGAAGGGCACATCTACCACGGCGCATTTAAAGGTCATGAGCGTAGCCAGGGCCACTACCTCGTCTTCGTCTACGTGCATACTGTAGCGTATACCGCCCTTGGTGGGCAGCTTGTGGTGGCTGTGCTGCGCCCTGATCCCTTCAAACACATGGATCTGGCCGTCCACTTCCACCGGGAAATTCACTTTGTACACGCTGTTGCAAATCTTGATCTGCGCCAGAATGCCCGGGTGGAGCTGAGAATGTTGGGCAGCCTGGTCATAGTAGTAGTGCACACTATCTAAGAACTCCCGGCCCCCTGAGATTGGTTGACTCATAGTTTCTGCGGTTGGTGGTTTGTGTAAAACGTACTAACCCCTGAGCGCGTTGCTTCTGCTGAAATTGTTCCACGGAGAACATTTTCCCGTTTTGGGCCTGTTTTCAGAAAAACAGCCCCAAAACGGCCCGCTGCCCAAGTTGCGGCAAAGGTAGTATGGATTTCTGCGGAATAATACGGAAATTACCGAATAGAAGACCACCCTTACCACACAACCCAGACATGACCAGTATCTCCTCTTTCGCCCGGGCCGGCGTGGCCGCTTTGGGCATTTTCTTCTTTACGCCCTCCTTGCACGCCCAGGTACTTGTAAAGGCTGACCCCACCATCCAGAACCTTACCCGGCAGGTGAGCGCGCAGGAACTGGAGCGGCTGGTGCGCGGCCTGGTCAGCTTTGAGACCCGCCACTCGCTCAGCAGCACCAAAGACAAAAAGAAAGGCATTGGGGCCGCCCGCAACTGGGCGCAGGCAGAGCTGGAGAAAGCCGCCGCCACCGCTAACGGCCGCATGACCGTGACCCAGGACAGGTATACCGTGAAAGCAGATGGCCGCCGCATTCCGCAGGACGTGGAGATGGCCAACGTGATGGCCACCCTCAAAGGCACTGACCCCAATGATGACCGCGTGTTTATAGTGAGCGGCCACATAGACAGCCGCAACACAGACGTGATGGATGCCACCGGCAAAGCCCCCGGCGCCAATGATGACGGCTCTGGCACCGCCGCCGTGATTGAACTGGCGCGCGTCATGGCCAGACAGACATTTCCCGCCACCATCATCTTTGTCTGCGTGCAGGGCGAGGAACAGGGGCTTTACGGAGCCAAGCATCTGGCCGAACGCGCCAGGAAAGAGAACTGGAACCTGGTGGCCATGCTCAACAATGACATGATTGGCAATTCGTACTCAGATGAGACCAGGCTCCATGACAACACCCGCGTGCGCATCTTCTCTGAAGGCGTACCCGCCCTGGAAACCCCAGAAATGGCGGCATGGCGCAAAAGCACCGGCGGCGAAAACGACAGCCGCAGCCGCCAACTGGCCCGCTACATGAAAGAGATGGGCACCCGGTACGTGCCGCAGCTAGACGTGGTGCTGAACTACCGCACAGACCGTTTCCTGCGCGGCGGCGACCATACCCCGTTCAGCCAGGCCGGTTTTACTGCCGTGCGCGTCTGCGAGATGAATGAAAATTACCAGTACCAGCACCAGAACGTACGCACTGAGAACGGCATCGCCTACGGCGATTTCCCCGAGCACGTAGATTTTGAGTACCTGCGCAAGAACACCACCCTGAACCTGGCCACCTTGGCCAACCTGGCCCTGGCCCCAGCCTCGCCAGAGGAAGTAGGCGTTGTCACCAGCAACCTCACCAACCAGACCGAACTGCGCTGGAAAGCCCCCACCAAAGGCGAAAAACCGGCGGGTTACTACATCCTGATGCGGGAAACGGCTTCACCCATGTGGGAAAAGAAAATCTACGTGGAAGGCACCACCACTACCCTGCCCTACTCCAAAGACAACTACTTCTTTGCCGTGCAGGCCGTTGACGCAGAAGGCCACGAGAGCCTTCCTATTATGCCAAAGCCCATCAGGTAGCGTTTTTAGGCTGTTTTTGCGAAAACAGCCCAGAAACAGCCCGGTTGTGAAAGCAGCCGGGCTGTTTCTGTTTAAACAGAAGGGTAACTTTAGAAGATGCCACTGGCGCAAGCGCCTGCCTGTGTCCACGGTTTGGGTCTACTTTCACAAAAACAGCCCAGAAACGCAAAAGCTATCTTACAAGGCACAAACCGGCGCTTTTGCCAGGGACTAAAAGGTAAACCCTATGCAGCTTTACAACTACTAGCTAAGCGGTCTGGTGCTGCGTCTGTTTCTTTCTTTGCACCGTAGATAAAACTTTGGTTCAACTGTTTCAGCTGTCTTAAGTAATATTACGCATGCTCACCACCTCTACTTACCCACCGGCAGAACGCTCTTTCCTGAACTGGCTCTGGCAGCCGGTAGAAAATGCGCCGCTGGTGGTGTTCAGGTGGTGCTTCGGGCTGTTGCTGTTTCTGGAGACGGCAGGGGCCATTGCCACGGGCTGGGTGCGCCAGAACCTGGTGGAGCCTAAGTGGCATTTTCCGTTCATTGGTTTTGAGTGGCTCACGCCGCTGCCGGGCAGTGGCATGTACTACTATTATGCGGTGATGGCGGCGCTGGGGCTGCTGGTGATGGTGGGCTTTTACTACCGCGCCAGCCTGACCCTTTTCACCCTGATGTGGTGGGCCAGCTACCTCATGCAGAAAATCAGCTACAACAACCACTACTACCTGCTCTTGCTGCTGTGCTTCCAGATGCTGCTGGTGCCCGCCCATGCCTACGCCTCTTTAGACGCCAGACGGAAACCCGCTTTAAAAGCGTACACCTGCCCCCGCTGGTGCCTGCTTATTTTTGTGGCGCAGATGGGCATGGTGTACACCTATGCGGGGGTGGCCAAGTTAGATGCCGACTGGCTGGCGGGCATTCCCATCAAGATCTGGTTTTCGGGCAAAGCCCATTTCTGGCTGATTGGCCCGCTCTTGCAGGAGCCATGGTTTCAACAACTGGTGGTGTACGGTGGCCTGGCGTTTGACCTGTTGATCACGCCGCTCCTGCTCTGGCGCCGCACCCGTGTGTTTGCCTTTGCGGTGGCCGTCTTCTTTCATGGGTTTAACGAGGCGGTTTTCCACATTGGCATTTTCCCGTTTCTGGCGCTGGCCCTTTGCCTTTTCTTCTTTGAGCCGGAAAGCGTTCGGCGCATGTTCCTCCGGAGGAAACCGGCCGTTACGCCTGAAGAGTTTACCCCTCGGCTACCTGTCTCTTGGCGGGAAAAGGCGCTGCTGGTGCTCTTGGGCGTCTACTTCGTTTTCCAGGTTCTGCTCCCGCTGCGCCATTTCTGGTTTCCGGGCAACCCTAACTGGACCGAAGAAGGGCACCGCATGGCCTGGCACATGATGCTCCGGAGCAAATCTGGTGAGGCCAACTTCAAGGTGGTGGCAGACGGCCACACGTTTTGGGTAGAACCCGCTGCACACCTCACCCCCAAGCAGGCCCGTAAACTTGCCGCCTACCCAGACCTGCTCTGGCAGTTCAGCCAGTACCTGGCCCGTGACTTCAAAGCCAGAGGATATCAACAGGTAGAGGTATACGTGCATGCGCAGGCCAGCCTGAACCTAAGACCCTCCCAGCCTTTGGTAGACTCTACCGTAAACCTGGCGGCCGTGCCGTGGCGGCCCTTCACCCCTGCTTCCTGGATTGTACCGCTCCAGGGAAAATAGCCGCAACGCCAACGTTCTGTTTTAGAGCTGTTTTTTGGAAAACAGCCCTAAAACGTTCCCTTTTATTGGCCGCTTTCCTACACAGCAGAATATTCTTCCTTCTTTCCCCCAGAAGACCCTGAAAAGCAAAACTTTTCTGGAGCAGATGGGTAATGCAGGTAAAGTATGTTCAATCTTCTATATTCGGCCGCACGTACACCTTCCTTAGGAAGGCGTCATGGGGTGAAGCGGCGCACTGCTTTTCTTACCTGAAGTTCAAATTGCTACCTATATGCGTCACAACCGTTCTTTCTTCTGGTTCCCTCTGGCCCTGGTGCTCCTGTGTACCGGCATGGCCCCTGCCCAAAAAGTAGGCCTGGTCTTAAGCGGAGGGGGCGCCAAAGGGCTGGCTCACGTGGGGGTGCTCAAGGTGCTGGAGAAAAACCAGATTCCCATTGATTACATTGTGGGGACCAGTATGGGGGCCGTGGTGGGAGCTCTGTACTCAGCGGGCTACTCCCCAGAAGACATTGAAGAACTGGTGCTGTCGCCCAGGTTCCAGTACTGGGTGTCTGGCCGGCAGCTGGAAGACCATGCGTTCAACTACTTCAGCCTGGACCCCTCCCCGGCAGCCCTGAGGTTACCGCTTGTGCTTAAGTCAAAAGTTAAGGTGCAGACCAGCCGGGGCCTGATCAATGACGTGAACCTGAACTATGCCCTGGCCTCTACCCTGTCTGCCGGCAGTGCCATTGCCCGATATAATTTTGACAACCTGTTTGTGCCGTTCAGAGCGCTTACCGCCGAAATCTTTACCCGCCAGCAGATTGTGCAGCGCAGCGGCTCCCTGGCAGACGCCGTCAGAAACTCCATGGCGGTTCCGCTGGCGTTCCGGCCCATCAGGCAGGCAGACGGGCGTTACCTTTTTGACGGCGGCCTTTTCAACAACTTCCCCACAGACGTGATGCGGAAGGAGTTCAAACCAGATGTGATCATTGGCGTGAACGTGGGCGATGTCTCTTTTAAGAAATACCCGCATGAGAAAGATGATGAGATTCTGGGCTCCTCGCTCATTTTCCTGAGCTTTGACGTGGCAGACACCACCGCCGTTGGCCCTGGCGGCGTTTTGATCCAACCTGACCTGGAAGGCTATGCCACCACTGACTTTGCCCGGGTAAAAGAGCTGATAGACATTGGCGTGAAGACCACAGAAGAAAAACTCCCCCAGCTGCAACAGCGCATCGCCAGAAAAGCAGACTCAGTGCAGCTGGAGAAACGGCGGCATAATTTTAGGGAGAAGGCCCCTACCCCCAAATTTGTACGCGTGCAGGTGCAGGGGCTCAAAGAAAGTCAGAATGACTATGTAAGCAAATTTTTTCTCAAGCAGGGGAAAAACTACACCATTGATGAGATTGAAGAGGGCTACTACCGGCTGGCCGCCAATGACTTTTTCAGGAGTATTTACCCGCGCATCAACTATGACAGTGCTGCCGGGGGCTACGTGTTGAGCGTTGATGCCCGCCAAAGCAACAATGCCACCGCAGAGGTGGGTGCCGTGTTCAGCACCCGCCCGGTAGACAACCTCTACCTGGGGCTGGAGTACCGTTACCTCAACCGGCTTCTGTACACCGTGGGTGCCAATGCCAACATAGGCCGGTTTTATTCTGCAGGCCAGTTTGGCCTGCGGGTAAACGTGCCGGCACGGCTGCCTTTCTATGTGGAGCCTTCTGTGATGTACCAGAGCCTGAACTACCAGGACACCAATGATTTTCTAGACCGCGGGGTGGCCGCCAGCACGCAGGTGCGCCTCAGGGACTTCAAGGTGGGCTTGCAAGCGGGCATTAGCCATAACTTCAGGAGCCGGTTTGTGCTGGATGGGGCGTGGTTCTCCAATGAAGACCAGTATGCCAACATGGAGAATGTTTCATCAGCTGACCGGCTGGATGAGACAGATTTAAGTGGCCTCACAGCAGCCGTCCGGTTTGAGCGCAACTCCCTCAACCGGAAGATGTATTCCACCAAGGGGCACCGGGCCGTGCTGGGCCTTAGAGGGGTAAAGGGGTCTGAACTGTACCGCCCCGGCTCTACCGCCCTCGCCACAGACACCAGAGAGGCAGACCACCAGTGGCTCCAGTTTTCGGCCACGTATGAAGGCTATTTCCCGTCTGGGAATGACAAGAGAAGCTGGGGCTACTTCTTTGAAGGAATGGTCAGCACCCAGGGCAAGTTTTCCAATTATAGGTCTTCCCTCACCACGGCCCCCACTTTTCTGCCGCTGCCAGACTCCAGAACGCTTTTCTTAGACAATTACCGCGCCCCCCGTTACGCCGCCGCCGGTCTGCGGTACTCTAACACCTTCTGGACAAGGTTTGAATGGCGCACTGAGGTGTTCACCCACGTTCTGCACCAGCCCTGGAAAGAAGGCGAGCTGCAGCAAGCGGTTAGAAGTTCTACCTTCAGCCGGCCCTACCTCACTGCCAGCTCTGGC
Source organism: Rufibacter ruber (assembly GCF_014138425.1). Lineage (NCBI taxonomy): Bacteria > Pseudomonadati > Bacteroidota > Cytophagia > Cytophagales > Hymenobacteraceae > Rufibacter > Rufibacter ruber. Next base: position 137,017 of record NZ_JACJIQ010000002.1, on the reverse strand, counting down.
ATCATCATGCAGCTCCCCATTGGCCCCGCCGCCCTTCATGTCATTCATTATGACAACAGAGTACACCGCTGGTCTGTCTTTGGCCACGTAGGCTTTCTGCTGTTCAGAGGCCGTACGCTGCAATAGAAATAGCCCCTGTGGATAAATGCTCCCGTGTTTTTGGCCTGTTTTCAGAAAACAGGCCAAAAACGTCTTTAGCGGCTCAGAATTCCAGTATTTACGTTTTATAAACAGACGCAGCGGAAAGCATTAATTGCAGGTTATCCACACTATTCCATCTGCTGTTTTTCTTTTCCCCAGAATGCACGGGCAAGAGGACAGTAGCGTTTTCGGCTTGTTTTTCTGAAAACAGGCCAGAAACAGAAGGTCCCTGTTCGGTTAGGGTTGTACCATACCGGGCAGAGAGTTAGCTTAGGGAAGGCACTTGGGGGAGAAACGGTACTAGAGATGGTGGTGGCTACTTAAAAGAAGCGCCGAAAGAAAAAAAAGAACAGCAGGCATCTGCGGTAAACCGCAGAGTGGGGCTGCCTGCTGTCCGGCTATATCTTTGGCTTAGGGAATAAAACCAAAGGAAGAAAGCTCAAAAGGGGAAATGTACTTTTTTGCAAAAGTACAGGAAATAACCTGAAACCAGGTATGAAGTTAGCTCCGGCGCTTTACAGAACCGCTACCGCTCACCCGGCTGTCTACACTGGGGGAACCGTCATAGTACACGTTGCCGCTCCCGCTAATGCTGGACTTGAGGGTAGACTTGGCATTTATTTCGCACTTGCCAGAGCCGCTGATGCTCACCTGGGCCTGGTCAGTCTCAAAGGCATACCCACGCAACGCACCAGACCCGCTGATAGACACTTTGCTCTCTTTGCCTTCGCCTTTCAGCACAATACTACCGGAGCCTGCAATGCGGCTGGAAACTTCGTTTACCCTGGCAGACAGCTTAATGCTACCAGAGCCACTCACGGCCAGGTCCAGATTATCTGCCTTGAACGTATCTTCGCTGGTGATTTTACCGGAACCGGCCACTGCAATGGCTTCTACCCGGGGCATAGTGATGTAGATGTTCACGCGCTCCTTGTTGTTCCAGCTCATGTTCCAGTGGCGTTCTTTGGTTCTGATGTTCAGCTTCCCGTCTTTTACCTCGGTTACCAGATCTTTTAACTGGTCAGCGTCGCCTTCTACCTTCACGCTGTGGGTATTGCCCTGGCGCAGAACAACGTTGGCCGGATAACTCAACCCTATTTTGGTGAAAGCGCCCACGTTCCGGCTCTGCTCCTCCACCAGACGGGCAAAGGTGAAAGAAGACAGGGTAACCACCAAGGCTACAAAGGCAAGCAACGGGAGAAGGTTCAGCTTTTTCATGACAGATTTGGGTTTTGTTACATGCTAAAGATGAAAGAGAAGGCCTGAGGGTTGCTTCTGCAGGCAAAAATTTCTAAGAAAATTTCTGCGGTTCTGTTTTTAGCCTGTTTTTCTGAAAACGGCCCCAAAACAGAAGACATAAAAAAGGCTGCCCAACTGGGGCAGCCTTTTAACATTCACTATACAATAGTCTTCTAGAAATTTGAAGCCGTGGCGGCAGGCTGAAAAGCTCCTTTCAACTGGTGCATCACCCCGTTGGCAAATACCTGGTCAGTGGCCTGCAGCCTAACCCCGTCTACAATGACAGCTCCTTTCTTTTTGCAGATGCGCAGTTTGCCGCCGTTAATGGTTTGCACATCAGCCCCGTCTCTCAGGTCTGCGGCCGTATAAGCCCCTTTGACAATGTGCTTAGACAGAAATGATCTCAACGTTTCTGGTGCTTCGCTCTGGTATTTGGCCAGTGCCTGCGGCGAAGGGGCAAAAAAAGTATACGCCTCCCCGTTAGAAAGCAAGGGCATGAGCCCGGCTTTGGTCACCAGTTCCAGTAACTCCTGTTGGTTGTTCGCTGCCAGCCCCTCGCCCACGCTCATGCGGGCTGTTTTAGCAGACGCTGAGGTTCCCGTGGCCAGAAACGCCTGCGCCTGGCCGCTGGTCTGAATGGCTACCCATAAGAATAGCAATAAGAATATCTTTATAGAATGTAATTTCCGCTCCATCTGTTCCTCCTCTCCTTTAGCCGTTTATAGTTGATTATACGGCACTTCTGGAAAAAAAGATGGAAATCGCTATTTTTAGAAAAGTCCAATTGAACTCCTAATCATACCCAGGAAGGCAGAAAGGTGGCCGGGCACCAGGATCAGGCTCAGGATAAACCCGAAGGCGGCCCCGTAAAAGTGAGCGCTGTGGTTAATGCCGTCATTGCCTTTCTTGCTAAGGTAGTAGGAGTAAAACAGGTACAGCGCCCCAAAAATGTAGCCCTTGATGGGCAACGGGATAGGGAAAATAATCAGCTCTGTGAGGGGGTTAAAATAGATGCTGGCAAAGATAATGGCCGCCACCCCACCAGAGGCACCCAATGAATAGTACCGGCTGTCATTCTTATGCTTGAAGTAGGAAGGCAAATCTGACACAATAATAGCCACCAGGTACAGCCCCACATAGATGATGGCCCCTGTGGTTACCCCAAAGATGCCCATAAACTGCTGCTCTACCACGTTGCCAAAGATGTACAGGGAGAACATGTTGAAGAACAGGTGCATGAAATCTGCGTGCAGGAACCCAGAGGTCAACAACCGCCACCACTCGTTCTGCTGCGCCACACTCTGCGGGTGGTGCACCCAGTTTTCCATCAGGTTCTGGTTCCTCCAGGCATACAGCGAGGCAACTACCGTAATGGCAATGATGATAAAGGTGATACTAAGGGGCATGGAACAGAGAATAGAGATGATACCAAAAGTAAGCTTCTGCCCTTCAAGAACAAAAACCGTGCTGAAGCCTTCATGCGAGGGGAATGAACTTTGTTGAAAATTCTATACCCCTGTTTTCGGCCTAATTTAATAAAAACAGGCCAAAAACAGGAGGCACCACTCCGTTTGTCAACTCTCCCGCTCAATCAGTTGAATAGCCAGAAGACGCAGCAGTTCCTTTTTACTGTTCAAGGCGTTTACCTCATTCAAATGATGCAACCCCTTTTGGAAATAGTGGTTAATCTGGTTCTGGGTCACTTTCTGGATTTCAAGCCCGTCATAAATCTCCTTTACCGCCTGTACCTTCTCCTGCTCATTGGCCGTTTGCCCCTGCCATTGCAACAGCTCCTGCTTTTGCGTGGCAGATGCCCGCTCCAGGGCAGTCAGCAAAAGGTAGGTCTTCTTGTCTGAGACAATGTCACCACCCACGCGCTTGCCAAATTTGGCCTGGTCACCGTACACGTCCAGCAGGTCATCGCGCAGCTGGAACGCCAGGCCCATGTTAATCCCGAACTCTTTCAGATGCCGGGCATCTTCTGGGGCGGCGTTGTTGATAAGTGCGCCCACTTCTAAGGCAAAACCCAGCAGAACGGCTGTTTTCAGCTTAATCATGTTCAGGTACTCGTCAATCTGCACATCTTGGCGGGTCTCAAACTCCATGTCCAGCTGTTGGCCTTCACAGACCTGGGCGGCGCAGGTAGAGAAAAGTCGCAGCACCGTGGCCAGTTTCTCCGGCTCAATCCCTAAGAAGAACTCATAGGCCCGCACCAGCATCACGTCTCCGCTCAAAATGGCGGTGTTGGTGTTCCATTTCTCGTGCACGGTCTCTTTTCCGCGGCGCAGCGGGGCCTGGTCCATGATGTCATCATGCATGAGCGTGAAGTTGTGGAAAACCTCTACCCCAATGGCGGGCATCAAGGCTTTATCCACATCATCATGGAAAAGATACGCCCCTAGTAACGTCAGCACCGGACGCACCCGTTTCCCGCCCAGTTCCATCATATACCGGATGGGCGCATATAGTTCATCTGGCTGCTGCCCGTACGTGAGCGTGGACAGCGTCTGGTTTATTCGTTCAGAGAAATGTGAAATATCCACAGAAGAAATCTTTAATGTTCAAGCCGATTAGCGGCTGAGGTGATCAAATTAGTAATAACGTGGCCATTCCCTAAGTTCTTCCCCTTCTCTCTTGTCATCCTGAAAGGATCTTGGTGGCAAGCTAGAAAGACAACTCCTACTAAAGTTCGTCCACAAGATCCTTTCAGAAGACATAAGGGGGAGTGACACACACCCAAAACTACTGTAAAATCAGGAAACAGGCGGTTTTGTTTTCTGGGAAAGAAGAAAAAAGCGTTTTCAGCCTGTTTTTCTCAAAACAGGCCAAAAACGCCTTTACCTTATTAGCCAACTACTTTTTGGCCACGGTATCAATGAGTTCCAGGTCAATGGTGCGCTCCAGCACATTGGCGGCTTTCACCTCCACAATCACCTCATCTCCAAAAGAAATGATGCGTTTGTTGTTCTGCCCAATGATGCGGTAGTTGGCGGAGTCCAGTTCGTAGAAATCATCCTGCAAATCGGCGAGCCGAACCATGCCTTCGCACTTGTTCTCCTCAATCTCCACGTACATGCCCCAATCCGTCAAGCCAGAGACAATGCCCTTGAACTGCTGACCAATGAACCCGGAGATATATTCTACCTGCTTGAACTTGATGGAAGCCCGTTCAGCGTCTGCGGCGCGTTTCTCCATGTCTGACGAATGCAGGCAGCGCTCTTCGTACTCCTCTTTCTCGGCGGTGTACTGCGCGTGGTTGTACTGGTCAATGAGGCGGTGCGCCATCATGTCTGGGTAACGCCTAATGGGCGAGGTAAAGTGCGAATAATGCGCAAATGCCAACCCAAAGTGGCCTTCCTCCTCGGTGCTGTACTTGGCCTTGGCCATGGTTCTGATGGCCAGGTTCTGCAGCACGCTCTGCTCCGGTTTGCCCTCCGTAGCATCGGCCAGCTTGTTCAGCTCTTTAGAGATGTCTTTGCCTTCCTCCAGGTCTACCTTGTAGCCAAACTTACGCGCGAAGAGCGAGAAATTCATCAGTTTCTCTGGGTCTGGCGCGCCGTGGGTACGGTACACCATGGTGAGCTTGTTCTTGCCTTTGCGCATCTTGTACACATGCTCGGCCACGTATTTGTTGGCTAACAGCATGAATTCCTCAATGAGTTTGTGGGCGTCTTTGCGCTCTTTCACATACAGAGAAAGCGGCATGCCGTTCTCATCCAGCTTGAATTTCACCTCAATGGTTTCAAAGTTCACCGCGCCGTTCTTGAAGCGCTTGTCTTTGAATTTCTTGGCCAGTTCGTTCAGCTTCAGGATTTCCTCTTTGTAATCGCCTTCACCAGTTTCAATCACCTCCTGCGCCTCTTCATAAGCGAAGCGGCGGTCTGAGTGAATGATGGTGCGGCCAATCCAGTACTGGTGTACTTTGGCGTTCTCATCAATTTCAAATACTACGGAGAAGGTCAGCTTGTCTTCATTCGGTCTTAACGAACAAAGTCCGTTAGACAGGCGCTCAGGCAGCATGGGAATGGTGCGGTCTACCAGGTACACCGAGGTGGCGCGGCGGTAGGCTTCTTTCTCCAATCTGGTGCCCGGCTGCACGTAATGCGTTACGTCTGCAATGTGCACCCCAATCTCCCAATTACCGTTCTCCAGCTTTCTTACGCTCAAGGCATCATCAAAGTCTTTGGCATCGGCGGGGTCAATGGTGAACGTGGTCACGTCCCTAAAGTCGCGGCGTTTGGCAATTTCCTCACGCGTGATGACGTCTGGAATGGCGTTGGCTTCTTCCTCTACTTTCTCCGGGAACTCAAACGGCAACCCGTACTCGGCCATGATGGCGTGAATCTCAGCGTTGTGTTCCCCGGCAGGGCCGAAGGTCCGGATGATTTCGCCCGTGGGGCTTTTATTGGGGTCTTCAGGCCATTCGGTAATCTTCACCAGCACCTTGTCGCCGTGTTGGGCATCGGCGAGGCCGCGTTCGCCCACAAATACGTCAAAGTACATGCGTTTCATGTCTGCCACCACAAACCCGAAGCCTTTTGACATCTCCAGCCGACCTACAATCTCTTCGCGCTCACGTTTGAGTACCTCTACCACTTCGCCCTCTGGGCGCTCGTTGGGTCTTCTGCTCTTGCGCAACTGCACGCGCACCGTGTCACCGGCCATGGCGAACATAAGCTTCTCCACAGGCACGCGCACGTCCTGCTCTGAGTCTTCGCTAATCACATAGGCATGGCGGCCGTTGGCCAAGTCTACTTTACCTACAATAGTAGGCCCGCCTCTGCGGGAAGCGCCACCAGAACGGTCACTATCTCTACGGCTGCTGCCGCGCTCTCCGCGCCCGCCGCGGTCAAAGCTACGTTCAGAAGAACTGCTGCCTTTAAAATCTGGGTTGAAGATATAGGCATCTTCCTGCAGGTGAATGAGCTCGCCGTTTTTGCGCATCTTCTTCAACAGCCCAAACACTTCTTCTCGGCCTTCTTTGTCATTGACGCCCAGGCGGCGGTGCAGCTGGCGGTAGGTGAATACTTTCTTAGGCTCCTGGCTGAAAATGTTCAGTAATACTTCCCTGGAGACGGTGCCCACATTTTGGGTACGGCCACCACGGCCGCGCGAACCGCCTCTTTCGCCTTTGGGGGCGCCTTCTTTTCTTCTACTATCAGACCGTGGGGCGGCATCTTTGCCAGCGCCTGGGCCTCTTCTTTTTCTTTCCATTAATTCTTCTCAAAAGTACTTGGCGCATTCTTATTCGGTTCGCCAAGGGTGGCAGTTCATTTTTCTGCCTTATCAATTTATTTCTTTTTTGCTTTCCGCCGCGGCGGAAAACGTTTTTCTGTTTCTGGCCTGTTTTTGGGAAAATAGGTTAAAAACGTCCCTAGATTCAGAGGCAACCTATTGCGCCTTCACTACTTTATATCCCACCCACATACATCTATATTCCCCATTTTATCATTCTGGAAGAATCTTGTGGGCAAGCTAGAAAAGCGTTTACTCAACAGTAATTACCGTTCTTCACCTGTTCCTTTCAGGAAGACAAAAAGAGAGAAAGCTTTTGAATTCCATCTTATCAAGTTCCTGAATTTCTGCGCAGGCTACTTTTCCGTTTTTAGCCTGTTTTGGCGAAAACAGATCAAAAACGCCGGCACAAGCGGACGCTTGCGCCATGGCTAAGTAAATGCAACTGCTGTTTTTGGCCTGTCTTCAGGAAAATGAGCCGAAAACGTAGGCTTACCTTAGCGTTTCGCAAATATATTCATTCGTCTATACTTGCTTTATATGCTTTTCGTTTCTCTTGCGCCGCTAAAATATCTGCTAATTCTCCGGTGGGCACAGCTTGTAGCAACGTTTTGGTGTACGCGTGCTGCGGATTACTGAAAATTTGCGGCGCGGGGCCCTGCTCCACAATCTGGCCTTTGTCCATGACCAACAGGCGGTCTGCCATAAACTTGGCTACTGCCAAATCATGCGTGATGAACAAGATGGTAAGGTGGAACTCGCGTTTGAGGCGGTTGAGCAAGTTAAGTACCTGTGCTTGCACAGATACGTCTAACGACGAAACTACTTCGTCACAGATGATACACGTGGGTTCCAGCGCCAGGGCGCGCGCAATACAGATGCGCTGCTGCTGTCCGCCGGAAAATTCATGGGGATAACGGTTAAAATGTTCGGGGAGCAGCCCTACCGTTTCCAGTAGTTCCAGCGCGCGTTGCCTTCTTTCCCTGCTACTTTTCAACACCTGATGCGCCTGCATGGGTTCCATGATAGCCTCCCCAATTTTCATGTGCGGGTTGAGCGATGCGAACGGGTCCTGGAATATCATCTGGAAGTCTTTCCGGCTTTTACGCAGCTCTTCTTTGGGCAGATTGCTCCAGTCTTTGCCGTTGAAAAGTATCTTGCCCGAACTGGGTTCTATCAACCGTACTAACGCGCGGCCCAACGTAGTTTTTCCACAGCCAGACTCCCCTACAATGGCCATGGTTTCTCCGGGGAAAACTTCAAAGGAAACACCGTTAACCGCAGTTATTCGCTCTTTCTGCTTCAAAAGAAAGCCGCTACTCACAGAGAAGCCTACGTGTACATCTTCTACCTGCAACAGCGGCTGCTCCGGCTCCTTTTCTGGCTGTGGATTGTGTGATTCTGCCGTGATAGGTGCTGCTTTGTCCACAGCAAAAGATGGTTCTGGAGAAAAGGTTTCCTCCCTTGCTACAACTTGTTTATCGGCCTTGGCCGAAAGGAAATCTGCAATGGTGGGCAGCACACTTACCTGCGTCTTGAGCGTAGGCCGGCAGGCCAGCAGGGCTTTGGTGTACGGGTGCTGCGGTTGGGTGAAAATATCAAGGGTGGTGCCTTGTTCCACTATTTGGCCTTGGAACATGACCAGAATCCTGTCGGCCATTTGAGCCACTACGCCTAAGTCATGGGAAATAAAGAGGACCGAGGTGCCGTTTTTCAAGCGCAGCTCGTTCAGCAAGTCCAGAATGGCGGCCTGTACGGTGACATCAAGGGCGGTGGTAGGCTCATCGGCAATCAAGATAGACGGTTCACAGGCCATGGCCATGGCAATCATCACCCGCTGCTTCTGCCCCCCTGACAGCTGGTGTGGAAAACTCCTGTAAATCTTCTCCGGCTGCGGCAGCTGTACCATCTCCAGAAGCCGCAGGGTACGCTGGTACGCCTCTTCTTTGGAAATAGTCAAGTGGATTTGCAAGACCTCCATCACCTGTTTTCCACAGGAGATAACGGGGTTCAGAGAAGACATGGGGTCCTGGAAAACAATGGAGATATCATTGCCCCTTATTTTCTGCATCTGCTTCTCGGGCAGAGAAAATAAGTCTACCTCCCCTAACTTGGGAGAATTGAAAAGCGCATTTCCTGCTACTGTGGCTGACTGCGTCTCCAGCAGCTGCATCAATGACAACGCCGTAACCGTTTTGCCGGAGCCGGATTCGCCCACTATGGCCAACGTCTCCCCTTTCTGCAGTTGAAAAGACATATTCTGCACCGCCTGCACCAGCCCCTGCCGCGTTTGGAACTGTATGCTTAACTGGTCAACTTGTAGAAGCGGTTTTTTCAAGGAGGAGATGTTGAGGGCACTTTTCTTTAGGAGCTATTTTAAAATAAGGAATTGGGGCTTATTCTTTCTCTTTCACAGAGCCGGTACAGGCATCCGTTTCTTTGACACCTGTGAGCCATACCCGCAACTTTTTAATTCTTTCACTGGTGAGTTCTTCCAGAAAGGCTGCCCTGCAGATGGCATGAATGGAGCCATAGTGCCCTGGCTCCCGCTCTGGGTACTTCATTTTGAGTTCAGCATCTCTAAAGGAAACCCAGATTCTCTGTGAGGCTTTGAGATTAGAAATAAAGGCGGTATCTGATTTGTAGTCAGTGAGAATCTTCTGGTACACCTCATTCAATTCTTTATCAGCTTTCTGGTAGTCAGCGTACGCCTGGCGGTTCATTTCGGCCTGCGTCTGCCCAAAGCAGTAACCTGTAAGAAACAAGAAGAAGATGAGGAACAGATTTTTCACACTATGCTTCGTCAAAAGTTTTATGATTCCTGTTTTGGGGCTGTTTTTATGAAAACAGCTCCAAAACACCTTTTTAAATACCCACTAATAAGCCAGGCGGTGTACACCAAAGATAGCCAAATACCCTTACAACCAGAATCTCGTATAGAGGCAAAAGCGAAGCAAATTTGGCATTGGGCACAACTAAAATAGAGATTCTTAAGTAATGGTCTTTACCGCATGATAGGCTTCTGCTTTCAGATCTTCAATACCACACCTTTTTATGAAACACATTCACTACTACGCATCCTTTTTATTCAAGTCATTCTTAGCCGGTATCTTCTGCCTTTTAGTGGCTCAAAGTGCTTCTGCCCAGCATATCTATAAAAACAACTTTAGAACGGGTGTGGGCTTCGCCTATATTGTGGAAGGCGACAACAGCGGCGCCATCTTTACTCAACAGTATACCCGCGAGTTGAGTGACCGGTTGAACTTTTCTATCTCTGGCGAGTACCTGAGCTCGTCCCGCTATGACCAGAGCAAGGAGATTTTTACCTCCCGCAAGGCCTTTGTGATGTTTGATGCCTCGCTTTTCTTTGATTTAATTGAAAGTGAGAAATATTCCATTAGAATTGGCGCGGGTCCGGCGGTGCGGAGACGTTCTGAGGTAGACCTGGTACAGGGCGTCCTGGGAAATAATACCACGCCGGGAACTACCGCCGGTGAAAATTTCATCCATAGCCGGGAGAAGGACTTTGGCGGAAAGGTAGTGCTGGAAAACGACTTCTTCAGTGACAACCGCCTGTTCTTTGGCTGGAGGGCCTCTGGCTACTTCTACAATGCCGGTACGTCTATCTTCTCTGCCGGCCTGACCATGGGCTACTCGTTTTAGTTGTTCGTTCTTGGTTATTTGTTGTTCGTAACCTCAAGATTTTGCGTTTTCGGGCTGTTTTTCTGAAAACAGGCTGAAAACAGATGTACCATAAAAAGAAAGGCCGCTTCTGGGAGCGGCCTTTCTTTTTATGCTTCTACTATGTTTATCTCCTGCGGATTGCTGTTCTCCAGGTTCTGCTTTTGCGGCTGGTGGTTCAGAAACTTGTTCTGGTTGAGAATAATAATGGCCACACCCACAAAAATAGCCGCGTCTGCTATATTAAAGATTGGCCAAAGCGACATAGGCGTTCCGCCAATGAGGGGAATCCAGTGCGGCAGAATCCCTTCCCAGATATCAATGTAGAACATGTCAATCACCTGGCCGTGCAGCCACGGCGTGGGCGCATCATAGGGCGCATTGTCTAACATCACACCGTAGAAAATACTGTCAATCAGGTTGCCAATGGCCCCGCCCAGAATCAGACCTACGCACCAGATCAGCCCTTTGGGGTAACGGTGCTGCACCAGGTAGTAAATCAAGTACCCAATGCCCACTGCGGCTCCCATTCTGAAGACCGTGAGAATAATCTTGCCGTACTCTGAGCCTAACTGCACGCCAAAGGCCATGCCGGGATTCAGCGTGTAGTGCAGCTTAAACCAGTCCCCAAACACCGGGATCTGGCCAGGCAGGCCCATCTCCATGTTGTAATGCACCAACAGTTTTACTACGTGGTCAATGATGATCACCAGCAGGGCGGCCAGATAAAATTTAGTATACTTCATGAGTTATGGTTAACCGTCTGTTTTCGGCCTGTTTTTCTGAAAACAGGCCGAAAACAGACGGCAGTTTATGCTCTATTTCAGGGGTTGCTGATTAGCGGGCTACTTCCAAACGTACCGGCAGGTTGAATTCGTCTAGTTCCAGTACGGTGGCGTCAGTGAGTTCCGGTACCAGCTTCAGCTCCACGGCCTGTACTTCCTCAGAAATATAGGCGCCGTAGGCTCTCAAGGCCGCTGCCACTTCTTCCTGGCCTTCCTGCAGGAACACCCTGATTTTGTCTTGCACATCCAGGCCGCTGTCTTTGCGCAGGTTCTGCAGACGGTTCACCAGTTCGCGGGCCATGCCTTCCAGTTTCAGGTCCTCAGAGATGGTGATGTCCAGGGCCACGGTCAAGGAACCTTCAGAAGCCACCAGCCAGCCGGGGATATCTTCGCTCAGGATTTCCACGTCTTCACGGCTCAGCACGGTGGTTTCGTCTTCGCCCAAGGCGATTTCAAAGAAGCCTTCGCGCTCCATTTTGGCGATGTCTTCCTGTCCCATCTGCTGGATTTGCGCGGTTACCAACTTCAGCTTCGGCCCGAATACCTGGCCCAGACGCTTGAAGTTGGGCTTAATTTTCTTCACCAGAATGCCGGTGGTGTCTTCCAGGTACTCCAGCGTTTTCACGTTCACCTCAGACAGAATCAAATCTTCCACAGCCTGCAGTTGGTTCTTCGTTTTCTCGTCTAAGATAGGCACCAAGATACGGCTCAACGGCTGACGCACTTTAATCATCTGCTTCTTGCGCAGCGAGTGCACCAGCGAAGAAACCGTTTGCGCTAAATGCATGCGCTGCTCCAAATCTACGTCAATCAGGTCTTGCTGCACGTCTGGGAAGAACTCCAGGTGAATAGACTCGGCCTGGCTGCGGCCACTTACGCGGTTCAGATCCAGGAACAACCTATCCATGTAGAAAGGCGCAATGGGTGACGCCAGTTTAGCCACGGTCTCTAAACAGGTGTAGAGCGTTTGGTAGGCGGCGCGTTTGTCCTGGTTCAGTTCGCCTTTCCAGAAGCGTTTGCGGTTCAGGCGCACGTACCAGTTACTTAGGTCATCGGTCACGAAATCCTGAATGGCGCGGGCGGCTTTGGTAGGGTCATAGTCGTCAAAGAAAGCGGCTACTTCCTGCACCAGCGTGTTCAGGCGGGAGATAATCCAGCGGTCACTTTCGGTACGCTGCGCCACCGGCACTTCGGCCTCCTGGAACGTGAACCCGTCAAGATTGGCGTACAGCGCGAAGAACGAGTACGTGTTCTGCAACGTGCCGAAGAAACGGCGCTGAATCTCAGTGATGCCGTCAATATTAAACTTGAGGTTATCCCAAGGCGGAGCGTTCACAATCATGTACCAGCGGGTGGCATCCGGACCAAACCGACCGATGGTCTCAAACGGGTCAATGGCATTGCCGAGGCGCTTGCTCATTTTGTTGCCGTTCTTGTCCAGCACCAAGCCGTTCGCAATCACGTTCTTGAAGGCCACGCTGTCTTCCAGCATCACAGCCAGCGCGTGCAACGTGAAGAACCAGCCACGGGTTTGGTCTACGCCTTCGGCGATGAAGTCTGCCGGGAAGTTCTGCTCAAAAATCTCTTTGTTCTCAAACGGATAATGCCACTGCGCATACGGCATCGCGCCCGAGTCAAACCACACGTCAATGAGGTCGGTTTCCCGTTTCATGGGTTTGCCGCTGGGGCTTACCAACACAATGTTATCCACATACGGGCGGTGCAGGTCAAAGCTGTAATAATCAAAGTCTCCCATCTGGAACTGGGCATTTTCGTCCTCAGCGCCAATGGCTTTTTTCAACAGCTCCTCGGCTTTGTCCAGCAAAGATTCTTTCTCATTAGCCTCTGCGGTTGCGCCCGTCCCTCCTGCTTTGCGCAGCGGGTTTTCAGTCATCACGTCGGCGGCGATGCTGCGCTCAATCTCGCGGTCCAGTTCTACAACCGAGCCGATGCAGATTTCCTCGTCGCCGTCTTCGGTGCGCCAGATAGGCAGCGGCGTTCCCCAGTAGCGCGAGCGCGACAGGTTCCAGTCTACCAGATTCTCCAGCCAGTTACCAAAGCGGCCACTTCCGGTTGATTCTGGTTTCCAGTTGATGGTTTTGTTCAGTTCAATCAACCGTGATTTAACCGCGGTGGTTTTGATGAACCAGGCATCTAACGGGTAATAGAGAATAGGTTTATCGGTGCGCCACGAGTGTGGGTACGTGTGCTCGTATTTCTCTACCTTGAAGGCTTTGTTCTCTTCTTTCAGAATGATGGAGATGATGACATCAGTGTTCTTGTAATCCGGATGACTTTCATCTTCATTGGTGTAATTCTTCACGTAGAAGTCATCTGCGCCCAGCGGTTTGTGGGTTTTGATGTTGTACTTTTGTACGCCTTCCTGCAGCCGCAGCCCAATCTCGTTGATGAATTTGCCCCGTTTATCAACAGTGGGTAACTCATTGCCCAACTCATCTTTAATAGTAAGCGCCGGAATGCCGTGCTGCTTGGCTACCCTAAAGTCATCGGCCCCGAAAGTAGGCGACGTATGTACTACGCCGGTTCCGTCTTCGGTGGTCACAAAATCACCGGCAATTACCTGGAACGCTTGGTCTGCGTCATAGAACGGCTGCAGATACGGCATAAGTTGCTCATACCTTAGACCTACTAATTCCCGGCCAGTGAACTCCTGCACCATCTCATACGGAATAGCTTTGTCGCCGGGCTTGTAGTCTGCAAGAGCTAAGTCTTTGTTCTTCTCAGAGAAATATTTGCCTACCAGCGCCTTCGCCAGCACCACGCTCACGGGTTGGTGCGTGTACGGGTTGAAGGTGTTGATTTGTACGTAGCTGATTTTCTCACCCACGGCCAAAGCGGTGTTAGACGGCAAGGTCCAGGGCGTGGTGGTCCAGGCCAGGATAAAGACATCGCCCGTAGGGCGCGTGAACAGAAAATCTGATTGCGCGTCTCTAGTGACTTTGAACTGCGCCACAATAGAGGTGTCTTTTACTTCTTTGTAGCAGCCCGGCTGGTTCAACTCATGCGAGCTAAGCCCCGTTCCGTCTGAAGGCGAGTACGGCTGAATGGTGTAGCCTTTATACAGGTAACCTTTGTCATAGAGTTTCTTGAGCAGCGCCCAGTTTGACTCTATGTATTGGTTGTCAAAGGTGATGTACGGGTTGTTCAGGTCCACCCAATAGCCCATGCGCTCGGTGAGGTCGTCCCACTGGTGCTTGAAACGCATCACGGTTTCGCGGCAGCGGGCGTTGTACTCCTCTACCGAGATGGTCTTGCCGATGTCATCTTTGATGATGCCCAACTCTTTCTCTACCTGCAGCTCAATAGGCAGGCCATGAGTATCCCAACCGCCTTTACGCACTACCTGAAAGCCTTGCAGGGTTTTGTAGCGGCAGAAAATATCTTTCACGGCGCGGGCCATCACGTGGTGAATACCCGGGGCACCGTTGGCCGAAGGTGGCCCTTCATAAAATACGAAGGTGGGGTTGCCCTCGCGGGTCTCTACCGACTTCTCGAAAACGCGGTTCTGCTTCCAGTAGGCTCTCACCTCTTCGGCCAGACCGGCATAGTCTAATTGTTTATACTCGTTGTACTTCACCTTTTTGAATGTATGGTGGGTTCGCTGAAATTTACGTGGCTGGCGCTTCAGAACGTCTCTTGTCCTGAAGCAACGCTTGCTGAAACCGGCTGCCGCCGACATATTGGCGCACAGCTTCTTTGGCTCAACTTAGCAAAGTTAAGCAATAATTAACTTGTGCACGGGTTCTGCCCGTTTTTTCCGTTTCCGGGCTGTTTTCCAGAAAATAGCCCAAAAACGGAAAAGCCAGCTCAAAGTTCTTAGGTTTCTAAGAGAACATTCTCTCACTGATGCTGGCTAATTAGTGCTGGCGCGAGTCTCTGACTCGTGCCTTTTAGTGCGTGGAGTCTCCAGACTCCCGGTTCCGGCTTATGGTTTCCGGCGAGTCTGGAGACTCGCATCACCTTTGTCACGAGTCAGAGACTCGCGCCAGAAATTGGTAGAACCAATAAACTTCTTTTCCATTTCTGGCCAGTTTTCTGAAAAATAGGCCAGAAACGCAATGTTATTTATTCATGAACAACTGCTGATTTCTACTTGAGCTAAGCCGCGGTAACTAAATCCTGAAAATTTTAAAGAATCCTGAAAATCCTGCTTTTCTTTGCTCCTCTATTTATTCACCTATTCTATGGCTCCCACCCAAATTGTCTCGGTACGTTTTCAACCGCTGAACCTCCCTTTGAAAGAACCTTTTGCCATTGCCACGGGCACACAATACAACGTGGAAAACGTGCTGGTACAGGTGGAGTTATCCAGCGGAATAGTGGGTTTGGGTGAAGCTGCGCCGTTTCCGGCGGTGAGCGGCGAGACGCAGGAAAGCACGCTTTCCACGTTGAAAGGCTTGGAGCCGATGCTGCTAGGGAAAGACGTGCGGGAATGGCGTACGCTGGCAAAAGAATTATCCACCCTCGCCTATGACACACCCGCAGCTCGTTGCGGTGTGGAAATGGCCTTGTTGGATGCCCTTTGTCAACAGTACAACATGCCGCTCTACGTGTTCTTCGGAGGGGTGGGAACTGAGTTGAGTACTGATTTAACCATTACCGCCGGCGATGAAGCCCATGCCGCCGCATCTGCCAAATCTATTGTAGACCGCGGCTTCTCTGTGATTAAAGTCAAAACTGAAGGCGTAGATGTGGACTATGATATTCGCCGTTTGCAAGCTATTCACACCGCCGCGCCCCAAGCCACGTTGATTGTTGACGGGAACTGCGGCTATGATTTGGCCCGCGCCCAAGCATTTGTCCACAAAGCTGTAGAGGCGAAACTTCCTATTATTCTGCTGGAACAGCCGCTCGCCAGGGAAAACTGGGAAGACCTGAATGTGTTGGCAACCTCCTGCCCTTTCCCCATTGCCGCAGATGAATCGGCGCGCAGCGCCGAAGATGTGGCCCGCCTCGCTCAAGACCTAAGCGCGGCGGTTGTCAACATTAAATTGATGAAGTGCGGCGTGCTGGAAGCGCTGCAGATGGCGGCGCTGGCGCAAGTGCATGGCTTGGGCCTCATGATTGGCGGCATGGTAGAAAGCCTGCTGGCTATGACTTTCTCCGCGCACTTTGCAGCGGGCATTGGCGGGTTTGACTTTGTAGATTTAGATACGCCCCTGTTCATTGCCGAGCACCCGTTCACCGGCGGCTTTGACCAAAACGGTCCTTCTTTAAGATTGCAGGCAGACGTGGCGGGGCATGGGGTGAAGATGGCTGCGCCGATGGTTGGGTAAAATTCCTGATAAAGCTTGTGAAAGCGTTTTCGGCCTGTTTTCTGGAAAACAGGCCGAAAACGCTTTTTTGTTTTTTAGCCTCTTATGTAGATACTCCCCCTTTGAAAATAGAACAGATTATATTCTAACTACAAGATGCTAAGGTTGCTCTTCCGGATTTGCAATCCGGAAGCAAGTACGGAGGGGATTTGTAATCCCCGTATCTGCACCTTTGAGCGGCAAAAGCCGCGGATTGGAAATCCGCAGGATATTCAAGTTCGGGATTTGAAATCCCGAACAGCGGTGACATACGCGATAGCAATTATTGGGAACGCCATTACCGGCTGGTGTCAACATCCCCTGCCCCCTTCAAAGGGGGAATATCTACTGGAGTTAGGGAATATCTCCTAGAGTGGAAGGATTATCATGTGGGAAACTTTATTTCTCTATTTCACCACTGTCTGCATCTTTCCACAATAAAAAAGGCGCTCCTGCGGTAGGAGCGCCTTTTGTTTGTTTTCGTTTTTGACCTGTTTTGGTGAAAACAGGCCAGAAACACACAGCTACAATTTCTCGAAAATACGCTTGAAGCTCACCGCATCACCAATGTACTGGCGAAGCTCTGAAATATGCATGCGCTTCTGCTCGCGGCTGTCGCGGTCCCGGACTGTGACGGTGTTGTTCTCCAGGGTTTCGTAATCAACCGCAATGCAGAATGGGGTTCCAATCAAGTCTTGGCGGGTGTAGCGTTTGCCAATGGCATCGCGCTCTTCATAGATCATGTTGAAGTCAAAGCGCAGGTCGTTGAAGATTTCCATGGCTTTTTCTGGTAGTCCGTCTTTCTTCACGAGCGGGAACACGGCGGCTTTTACTGGGGCAATGGCCGGGTGGAACTTCAGGAAAGTACGGGTCTTGGTGTTCTCGCCTTCGGTGATCTCCTCTTCCTGATAGGCGTTGCAGAGCGTCATCAGGAACAGACGGTCGGCGCCTACGGAGGTTTCCACTACGTATGGCACGTAGTTTCCATAGGGTTTGCCGTCTTCATTGAGGTCGTTGTCAAAGTACTGCTGTTTTTTGCGGCTTAGTTCCTGGTGCTGGGTCAGGTCAAAGTCAGTGCGGGAGTGGATTCCTTCCACTTCTTTGAAACCGAACGGGAATTCAAACTCAATGTCAACGGCGGCGTTGGCGTAGTGGGCCAGTTTCTCGTGGTCATGGTAGCGTAGTTTTTCGGCGGGCACGCCGAGGGCCTCGTGCCAGTTACGGCGCATGGTTTTCCAGTGCTGGTACCATTCCATCTCAGTGCCAGGCCGCACGAAGAACTGCATCTCCATCTGCTCAAACTCGCGCATTCTGAAGATGAACTGACGGGCCACAATTTCGTTCCGGAAGGCTTTTCCAATTTGGGCAATCCCGAAGGGTACTTTCATACGGCCCGATTTCTGCACGTTCAGGAAGTTCACAAAAATTCCCTGGGCAGTCTCGGGGCGTAGGTAAATGGTGCTGGACTCCTCGGCCACCGAACCTACTTGTGTGGAGAACATGAGGTTGAACTGGCGCACCTCGGTCCAGTTGGAAGTGCCTGACAAGGGGCACTTTATGCCTTCTGCGATAATGAGTTCCTGTACACCTTTCAGGTCTTCGGCCTCCAGCAGACGCGCCATTTGGTTGAGCAGGTTCTGCTTTCTTTCCACATCACCGGCTTTCTCATACTCGGCGGCTTTCTCCTCTATCAGGACATCGGCGCGGTAGCGCTTCTTGGAGTCTTTGTTGTCAATCATGGGGTCGTTGAACGAGTCAACGTGGCCCGAGGCTTTCCAGGTGAGCGGGTGCATGAAGATGGCGGCGTCAATGCCCACCACGTTCTGGTGCAGCTGGGTCATGCACTTCCACCAAAGTGTTTTGAGGTTGTTCTTCAGCTCCACCCCGTTTTGGCCATAATCATACACGGCCTGCAGGCCGTCATAAATCTCGCTGGACGGGAACACGAAGCCGTATTCCTTGGCGTGCGAAATGATATCTTTTAACTGTGCGTTTTCTGTGGTTTTCTCAGTAGTGCTCATACGCGCAAATATAGGGGTTTTGGTGGCACATACGTTTTTCAATTTGAGAGAACTAGGGTAAAGGCGAAATAGAACCGCATCTTTCTGAGACATTTTACCGCTTTTTAGTAGCGGTTGGGCGTATGTTACCGCAATGTTATCTGATTTAACAATTCGGTAACATTGAAAGGAAATTAAACAGGTACTTTTGGCGTCTTTTTTTTACTCTTTAAATCTATGTTCGGCTTAGAAACTGACTTGTTGATCCTGCTGGTAATCTGTTTACTGGCAGCCTGCGCCTTTGAGTTTGTGAATGGTTTCCATGATACGGCAAACGCAGTGGCCACTGTTATCTACACCAACACACTGCGCCCCTGGGCGGCCGTGATCTGGTCTGGCTTCTGGAATTTCATTGGCGTGTTTGCCGGCGGTATTGGGGTAGCCATGGGTATTGTGTACCTCCTGCCTATTGAGACGCTCATTGACCAGGACGTCTGGCACGGCATTGCCATGATTGGGGCCCTGTTGATCAGCGCCATTCTCTGGAACCTGGGCACGTGGTACTACGGCCTTCCCTCTTCCAGTTCCCACACGTTGATTGGCTCCATTCTGGGTCTGGGGATTGCTTACTCCCTGCTTCCGTCTACCAACGGCGCCACTTTTGCCTGGAGCGAGGCTACCAAAACCGGCATGTCTTTGATTGTGTCTCCGTTCCTGGGCTTCACCCTCACGGTATTCCTGATGTTCATCCTGAAGCGTTTTGTGAAGAACAAGACCATTTTCAAGGAGCCGCATAAACGCAAAGCCCCGCCATTGTGGATCAGAATTATCCTGATCATCACGTGTACGCTGGTTTCTTTCTTCCATGGTTCTAATGACGGACAGAAAGGTGTGGGTCTGGTCATGCTGATTCTGATTGCCATTGTCCCTACCTATTTCGCCCTGGACCATACCAAGAACCCGTTTGAGCTGCAGACCTCGCTGGTAAAAGTAGAGCAGGTGTTGGGCAAAGTAGACAGCACGGTTCTTTCTGCCTCAGATGCAGAGGAACTGCGTAAGTTAAACGCCGAAGTGCTGGAGATGAAAGGGATTTTTGCCGCCAGCGCCGGTTTAAAAGAATTACCCAAAGATGACCGCTTTAAGCTCAGAAGAGACATTCTGCTCATCACCAAAGGCACTGATAAATTGATGGAGAGCAAAGACGTGAGCCTGAGCCCCCGTGACCGTGGTACCTTGAAAGAAGGCGTAACGGGTATGCGGGCTTTCACAGACTACGCGCCTAACTGGGTGATCATGATGATTGCACTGTCACTGGGCATAGGGACCATGATTGGCTGGAAACGCATTGTAAAAACCATTGGCGAGAAGATTGGGAAAGAGCATCTCACCTACGCCCAGGGCGCCTCTGCTGAGTTTATGGCGGCCAGTGTGATTGGCTTCTCCACGTTTGTCTTCAAACTGCCCGTTAGTACTACCCACATTCTGTCTTCTGGTATTGCCGGTAGTATGGTGGCTAACCGCGGTATCAAAAACCTGAACCCCAGCACCATCAGGAACATAGCCATGGCCTGGGTGTTAACCCTCCCGGTTTCTATGTTTTTATCAGGCACGCTGTTTCTGCTCTTCCGGTGGATGTTCAGTTAACCTGTAATTTCCCATAAATTAAAAGGGGGTGCTGATATTTCAGCGCCCCCTTTTTTGTGCCCCGCACCTGCCGTTTTTCCACCTACGGTGTCTGTTGACAAGTTAGAGAAGGGGGCTCACTCTTTGACCTCTTCTTTCTCAAATTATGCCCTTTTTTGACGCGGAGCCGGTATTTTGTATAAAGGTCTCTGGTGGATAACCTTACTTCTACTTTTTCTGTTTTTGAGCTGTTTTCAGAAAAACAGCTCAAAAACGCACTAGGTGACAGAGGTTTCTCCTGCATTCAGGAACTGGCTTTGGTGGGATTGAATATGTACCTGGTAGTTTTTATCTCGTATGTATTTTGATAATTTCAGCTTCTCCTACTTTCAAAATGCCTCAACTAACCCTCCCTAATTTTCATGGCTAAATCAAGAAAGAGTAAAGGTTCGCTGGTTCCTGCCCAACCTTACAAGTTCAGAAAGAGAACCGGTGTGCTGGACCTGCTAATCCGGAAGGAAAAGAACTTTCTTTACTTCATTGCCTTCTCCCTTATTCTGTGCGGGGCAGTTTATCCTTACACGCCGGTGGCCATGTGGGTGGGTTTTGCCTTTGCCGGGTATTCTGCCATTGCCAATGACAGCATCCAGACCATAGGCACGTTCATTGTTTCTAATGAAGACAAGAAATGGTACTGGCAGTGGCTTTTCATGGGCGGCATCTTTCTGGCTACTGTCTTCTACAGCTGGTACATGTTTAACGGTGACGTGACGTACCAGCGGTTGGCTTCTAAAGGCTTTAAAGACACGCCAGAGAATTTTGTGTTCCTGCAGCTGGCCTCCCCGGTGATTCTCCTGCTCCTGACGCGCTTTAGAATTCCGGTGTCTACCACGTTCATGCTGCTGAGTGTGTTCACCATTGACTCCTCCGCTATTTTCAGCATGGTGAACAAAAGCCTGCTAGGGTATGTGGCGGCCTTTCTGGCGGCGCTGCTGCTTTACCTGGGGCTGTCCCCTATCATCAAGCGTTTCATCAAAGGCGAAGCTCATGGCGCCTGGATTTGGGCCCAATGGATCATTAGTGGGTTTTTATGGCACACCTGGCTGGCGCAGGATCTGGCCAATGTGGCGGTTTACCTGCCCCGCCAGCTCAGTTGGGTGGAGTTCTCGGTGTTTGCAGGTTTCATCTTCTTTGGGTTGGCGTACCTTTTTTACAGGCGCGGTGAGAAGATCCAGCATATTATCAATGAGAAGTCTGAAGTACGGGATGTGCGCAGTGCCACCATTATTGACCTGATCTACTCTATTATCTTGTACTTCTTCAAAGAGGTGAACAATATTCCTATGAGTACCACCTGGGTGTTTGTGGGGCTGCTGGCGGGCCGTGAGCTGGGCATGCGCATCAGGGCCAAAGATTCTGGCAGCAAGTTCTCTAAAACCTTTAAACTCATTGGGAAAGACGTTTTCTCTGTAGCCATTGGCCTGGTGATCTCTGTGCTTCTGGCCATTGCCATCAATCCTGCCATCCAGGATGAAATCAAAGCTTTTTTCACACGATAAACCTCCACTCTTACCCAACAAAAAAGGGCGATCCAGATCTGGACCGCCCTTTTTTGTTAGGTAGATGTTTCACGTTTTTGGGCTGTTTTTCTAAAAACAGCCCAAAAACGGCTTTTAGCCTTCGTTGCTTTCAGCTGGCCATAGTACCTCCAGGTTGTCATCCATGTGCACCCCGAAGTTTACGGCCAATAGTTTGCCTTGCTCAAAGTAAAGGTCAATCATCTCCTTGTCATAAGAGAGGCAGGTCACGTTGTCTTCTATTTTCTCTTTCTCAACGCTCTGTATTCCGTGTTGCTTGAAGAGGTCTTCTACCTCTTGCTGGCTTAGTTCAAATATCTTCTTACCCCAGAGGGTCACGTTGGGGTTGGCCGTCTCAATGCAGCTCAAACGGTAGTCGTCTTCCTGGTCAAAGTAGAAGGAGAAGCCAGTGTCCCAGTAGTTCCAGGCCTTGTGCTCAAACTCGTCTTCCTCATCTGACTCTTCTATTTCTTCGGGCTCGCCCATGATCTCTTCCACGTCGTCCATGGTCAAACCAAATCTTAAGTCGCCAATGCCGTAGCCCAGCTTTATCTCATGATCGAATTGCTCTTTGTCCTGTTCCATAGTTTTCTTACGGTTGTATGGTGCCGTTTCTGGCTTACTTTTTATAAAACTACTCAAAAAATACCGGGTATCCACATGTTCAGGCGGCAGAGGCCCTTATTTCTGAACCGGGCCGCGCCCCAGCTCCCCTTTCTCCTTTCCGGTCTGCGCGAGTTTCCCACTTTTCCACGGGTTCCACCTGATATCTATTATAAAATGAATTTTTAAATAAGAATTTTCTTCATCATTAGGGATGTGCAGAAGTGGACAACTGTGGAAAGCCCGGAGTTATCCTGATCAGTGTTAAGAAAGGAGTCTTCTGTTCACATTTTTACTTTCTGCTGTGGATTCTTTTGGGTTCTTCTTCAAGTACTTAAATGGTCTTTCCACTTTTTCACATTCATGGCCGTGGAAAGAGGGTTAAAGTTATTCGCAGGTGAATAACTTTTTGTTTCTGTAGATTTTATTCACCGTCTCCCACATTTTGCTCTTTGCGTGCTATGTTTCACGGTGGGCTACTCTCAATTATCAAGTTTGTTGCGAGTTTATCCCGATTTTTGTCCACAGTTTTCCACGTTGTTTCCACCATTTGTGGAGGAAGGGTCTAATTTCAGAGATACGGCAAAAAAAATTCCTGTTTTCGGGCTGATTTTAGAAAAACAGCCCGAAAACAGGAATGTCAGAAAATGAAAGTTATTGGAAGGGTTGGGTTAAAACGTAAGCGGAGGGCTCATTTCAATTTCCCAATCTGCCCTGATCTCATAGATTTCCGGGTGAAGGATGACTGGTTCGGGTTGCCTTCTTTGGCTTAATAAGCCGTTATCCCATTTTCCGTTGCCATTGGTGTCAACCAGTACCCGTACCTGGTATTTAGCTGGCACCAGGTTTTCCCATAAAACAGTTTTTACGTTTCTGGCCTCCCTGACCACCTTGTTCTCCCGCAGCAGCTGAATGGTGTAGTTTTTTTCAGTCGTGCTGGTGACTACTTTTAAGCTACCGGTATTGGTCTTTTTGATCACTTGTAGCTTAGTGGTGGCACTGGCATACGGTGCCCCAATGAACGGTACTATTTTGGTGGTGTCAATGCTGAGGCTGATTTGACGGGTTGCCTGCAAGGGCAGTAGTAGAGTGGCCTCTGTCTGGTTTTTGTTCCACCTTAATTGTTTTGCGTCTGTAGTGGTTACTGTGGTGGTGGTGTCAAAGACGAGTGTTACGGCTCCCGCCGGATTAATAACTTTGGTAGGAAGCTCAAATCTCAGTTTTAACGTGTCTGTGGCCTTTACTGCGGTTCCATTCAGCACTTCAAAGTTTTTGATGGTTCTGGGTGCTGCTTTCCCAGACAAACGGGTGGTGACTGTATCTGTTCTTTGAATAGAGGCGCTGTCTGTGGCCAGGAACAGCCATTTCTGCTCTTCTGCCACTACCGGGTAGACCCTCACGGTCTTCCCGTTTTCAGTTAAAGTCCATCTAGCCTCACTGGGGGTTGGCTCAATGCTGGTTATTTGTACGTTGGTGAGGCCTTCTGCATACTCTACTTCATACACATTGGTAAAACTTCTTTTGGTGATTACCCGGGGCGGTGTGATGTCTTGGGTATGCAAGATAATGGTGAGCTCTTCTACGGCCGGTTGTACCACAATGGAGTCTGAGGCATATGCTATCAGTTCACTTTCATTGTCATACCTGAGGTTATTGTTGGTTTCTGACAGCGCATAGATGTAATAGTTGCCAACTTTTATGTTCCTGAAGCTGAAGGTACCTGTAGAATCTGCTGTGGTCACATACAGAGGCCGCCCGTTTCTGATCTGAGCGGTGTCCCTGGTTGGGTACAGCAGTACGTTCACGTCTTTTGGGACAGTGGCGCTATACAAGGCTTTTACCGTGCCGCTTACTCTCCCTGAATCTAGCTGGCTACCGGTACTAAAGGTAATGACCACGCTTTTTGCTAAATTTTTCTCTGTGACATCTGCTATGCTGTTTCTGAAGTTAAGGCTGTAGGTGGTGTTTTCCTCCCAGGGTTGCGTGAACTCCAACTCCAGGGTGCCGTCTTTTATCTTCTCTTTGAAGGTAGCCTCTGTATAAGGGGCCACAATGAGCTGGCGGTAAAGATCAATGGTTTGTATGGCTTCATTGAAAGTTAAGACAATGGTTTTAGGCTTTACGTTGGTTTGGCCGTCTTTTGGGTTGGTGCTGAGTAATTTTGGAGCCGTGACATCTTTGGGTCCACCAGAGGGACTCCCAATGTTGGCGCACCCGGTTATCATGAGGAGTGAAACCCAATACACTGCGTTTTTGAGCTGTTTTTTCATTTTTGGCGGTAAAATGGAAATGACCTTATAGTAGCGCTATAAGGTCATTTTTATTTTGTGTGATCGTCTTTTATTTTTTCTGGGCAATAAAGATCTGGCTTGAATAGGAGTTTCCGTTTTTGGCCCCGTGCAGGTTAGACCTGAAACCGGTAAAGAAAGAATCCAGCATCTTGGTTTGCCCGTGCTTGTACTTCTCACTCAGGATGCTCACGTAGTAAGAATCCCACTTCATGGGGAGAACTTCCTTTAGATCCAGCTTGTGCTTTTTCAGAAGCTTCTGCATGCTGGCTTTGTTGAAGTGGTACAAATGCCGGGGAACATCATACGCTGCCCAATCTGCTCCATACTTTTTGGCGTCATATGAATCTGCATTAGGTACGGCAATGACTAAATGTCCCCCTTTTTTGGTTGCCCGCACCAATTCTTTGAGCGTTTCATTTAATGTGTGTACGTGCTCTAACACATGCCAAAGCGTAATCACCTCAAAAGTTTCCTCAGCCAGATTCTGCAGCGGGCCTTGAACCAAGGGTTTCCCAATTTTCTCTTCAGTCTGTTTTCTGGCCTGTTCATTTGGCTCTATGCCTTCTACCTCCCAACCCTGTTTTTGGCACGCCTGCAGGAAATACCCCACCCCGCAACCGTAGTCCAGAATTTTGCCTTTGTTGCCCAAACGGTTTACCAGATCTACTTTGGTTTTTACTGCCATGGACCTGACCAGCCGGTAGGTTTTGTTCAGTAGACCTTTGCTGGTGTCTGAGTGTGAAATATAGGCTTCAGAGGCATAGTATGGACCAATGCTTCCTTCTTCTGGCCGCGGATTTGTGAACTTGAGCTGGCAGTTGGTACACTGCACAATGACAAAGCTCTCCTGGCTCACACTCTTGTCTTGTACTACTAGAAAATTCTTAAAATCTGTTTTTGAACAAATGGGGCAATGGTCTAGCCGTTCGTAGCTCATTCTATTTTCCTAAGTATACCATCAGGATGGAGATATCTGCGGGAGACACGCCACTGATGCGCGATGCTTGTCCTAAGGTTTCTGGCTGTACTTTCAGCAGTTTCTCACGGGCTTCGTTTGAAAGCGCGGTGATAGCTTTGTAGTCCAGCCGGTCTTTAATGCGGTAATTTTCCAGCTCCTCCATCTTAGAGGCCATCTGGTTTTCTTTGTCAATATAGCTCGCATATTTCAAAAGAATAACCGCCTGCTCTAAACTTTCTGGCAAATACTTGCTCAGGTACAGGTTCAGGCTTTCTGAAGATTGCAGCAGATGCTCCAGTTCTACGTTTGGCCGCTTTAGCAGATTACCGGCTTTGGCTCTTTCACTGATGGGGGCAGAATTCAGCGAAAGGAGCATGGCGTTAACTTCTTCTGGCTCTATTCCCTTTTGCTGCAGATACGTCAGTACCTCCTGGGTTTCCTGTTTCTTGCGGTTTACCTTTTGCAGCCGCTCCTCAGAGGCCAAGCCCAATTGGAAGCCTTTTTCTGTTAGCCTAAGGTCAGCGTTGTCCTGGCGTAACAAGATGCGGTGCTCTGCCCGTGAGGTAAACATGCGGTAAGGCTCATTGGTGCCTTTGTTTACTAGGTCATCAATCAAAACACCAATGTATGCCTCTGATCTTTTCAGAACAAACGGTTCTGCGTTATGCACCTTGTTATGGGCGTTAATTCCCGCCATAAGGCCTTGGCACGCCGCTTCTTCATAACCTGTAGTACCATTAATCTGCCCCGCAAAATAGAGGTTTTCCACCAGCTTTGTTTCCAGAGTCAGGTTTAACTGGGTGGGCGGGAAGAAATCATATTCAATGGCGTAACCAGGTCTGAACATTTTAGCGTTTTCAAACCCCTGGATTTCTCTCAGTGCTTTGAACTGCACATCTTCTGGCAAGGAGCTGGAGAAGCCATTCACATACACTTCAACTGTGTTCCATCCCTCTGGTTCTACAAAGATTTGGTGACGGTCGCGTTCCGCGAAGCGGTTGATCTTGTCTTCAATGGATGGGCAGTACCGCGGACCCAACCCCTGGATTCTACCCTGGAACATGGGTGATTGCTCAAAACCCGTTTTGAGAATCTCATGCACCTTAGAATTAGTGTAGGTAATGTAGCAACTTCTCTGGTTGCCCAGTGCCGGAGTATCTGTATAGGAGAACTTTGATGGGTTTTCATCTCCCTTCTGTTCTTCCATGACCTCATAGTTCAGGCTACGGCCGTCTACTCTGGGTGGAGTACCGGTTTTCATACGGCCTGCCTCAAACCCTAGCTGCACCAGTTGCTCAGTAATTCCTTTGGCTGCTTTTTCAGCGGCTCTACCGCCACCTAATTGCTTTTCACCAATATGGATAATGCCGTTCAAGAAGGTTCCGTTCGTTAACACAACGGCTTTGGCCCGTATCTCCAGACCCAAACTTGTCTTCACCCCTACTGCCCTGCCACCTTCTACTATTATCTCTGACACCATTTCCTGCCAGAAATCTACGTTAGGTGTCTGTTCCAGCGCCAGTCTCCATTCCTCTGCAAATCGCATGCGGTCACTCTGAGCCCGGGGGCTCCACATGGCGGGACCTTTAGACATATTAAGCATTCTGAACTGGATCATAGTCTTATCTGTAATGATCCCGCTCATACCGCCCAAGGCATCTACTTCTCTTACAATTTGGCCTTTAGCTACGCCCCCCATAGCTGGGTTGCATGACATTTGGGCAATGGTGTTCATGTTCATGGTTACGAGTAATACCTTCGATCCCATGGTGGCGGCCGCATGTGCAGCTTCACATCCGGCATGTCCCGCCCCTACTACTATTACATCATAACTTGTGAACATGGTGTGGATTACTTTGATGTTTCACGTGAAACATTGTTGATAAGTGAGGTAAAACTATACAGTCTGGTGTTTACAACCTGCGTAGTTGTAAACACGCATCTTCTTTAGAACGCATTATAATTTGGTTTTCTTCGCCTTTATCTTCAAATCCAAGCAGATGAAGAAGGCCGTGGGCCATAACCCGGTGAAGTTCTTCTTCTGGTGAAATGTGGAAAGAGGCAGCGTTGTCCACAATGCGGTCTATACTAATGAAAACATCACCTTCAATAACTCCCTCTACATCGGAATTATCAAAGGTGATGACATCAGTGAGTGTATCATGATCTAAGTATTCTACATTCATCTGATGAAGATATTCGTCAGAACAAAAAATGTAGTTCAAAGATTCTAACTCGAAGGAATAATTTTCTATTATTTCAAAAAGCCACTCTTTAACTCTTTGCTCGTTCTTTACCTCAAACTCTACGTCTTCAGCAAAAAACTCAATGGGCAACTCAGGCATTGGCAATATTGAAGGTTAACGATACGGTGCGGCCGTCATTGCTGAAAGAAACATCATCACAGAGGTTACGCATTAAGAAGATACCTCTCCCGCCCGGGTTCTCCAGATTTTCTGGGGCGGTTGGGTCAGACAATGATTCAGGGTCAAACCCGTTTCCTTCATCTTCTACTTCAAACCGCAGTTGGTTGGGCTCTACAAAAAGAGAAAGATAAACGTTTTTATCCTTATCAAACTTGTTACCATGTCTAATGGCGTTGTTGACAGATTCCGTAACAGCAACCATAATGTTGCCATAGATGTCGTCTTCAATCTGGAATTTCTCACGCGAGTTGTCAATGAAGCTCTCCACGATCCTGATATTCTCAATGATGGACGGAATCTGAATTTTTACTTGATTCATAATATGTTTACTATATCTGAAATGTCTGCAAATCTAATAACCTAATTGCTTAAAATAAGCATCTACTTGCTTTTTATAATAAGGAGTTAAAGCCGGTAGGTTCTGACGGAGCGATTCTGTCTGCTGTTTCTGCCGTTCCTGGTACTTCTGCAATGAAGGTGGAATGCGGGCAGGCAACTCCTTAGCCGTATTCGCTTCCCTTTTTTCATCCAGGTCCCGTTCATTGGCGGCTTTTTCAGCCTGCAGCAATCTAGTCAAAATCTCTTTCTGCCGCATCATTGTCTGCTCCGTGAGACGTTTATTAACGAGATCAGTTTCGGTTTGTTCCATGAGCTTGCCCAAATTGCTGAGATTCTCCCCTGCTTCTTTGCTGCCCGGCGCCGTAGAGGGCGGCGCCAGCTCTTTCATGGCATTGCGCAGCATTTCCTGCTGCGCCGCCAATTTGGCCAGCTGCTCAGACAGCGCTTTGCCGCTTTGCCCGCTTTTTTGCAACTGCTGTATCTGCTCATTCAGTTGCTGCTGCATCTGCCCCATCATACTTTGGCCTTTGCCGTTTTTGCCTTTGCCTTTCTTTTTGCCGGGTCCGCTCTGCTGCGCCGCCATCATAGCCTGTTGCATCTGCTTTTGCACATCACTGAGCATGAGGGCGAGGTTGTTCATAGACGTCATGGCTAACTGCTGGTGGGTTCCCGTTTTACCTAGATTACGGTCTTTGATGGACTCAGAGCTTTTGCGCATCTCCTCCTCCATGGCACCCACTTCTCTGGTCACAAAAGACTGTATCTGCATTACGCGTTTGGCCAGGGAAAGTAAACTGTCTTCAATGATTTTGGCATCATCAGACAGTTTAAGCTGCTGTTGCGCCATAGAAATGAAACGGGGGTCGCTCTGCTGCACGTTTCTAAAGTCTTTCATCAGCTTCTCCTGACCGAAGGATAGAGTTACCAGGTTCTCCAGAATGTCCCGCAGGTGGTCTAAGTTCTGTTGCATCTGCTGCATGTCTGCGCTGGCTTCTTGGCTCTGCATCTGCTGTGACATTTTCTGCATTTTCTGGGCGGCAGATTTCTGCTGTTGGCTGGCTTTCTGGTTCTGCCCTTTCTGCAGTGATTCCTGCGCCCCTTCCTGCTCCTGTTCTATCTGCTCTTGCAGCTGCTCAGTCTCTGGCATGTCTTCAGGGTGCTCCAGCTGCTCGTTCAGTTTTTCAGCCTCTTTGAGGTCTTCCTGCATTTGCTTAAACTGCTCCTGTAGGTTCTTCTGCTCCTGTTGCAGGTTCTGGTCAGCTTTGTTTTTCTGATTAGCCGTTTTATTTGACAGGTCTTCCTGTTTCTTGGCCATATCTTCTAGCTTCTGCATGGCGTTGTCCAGCTTCTGTTCTACCTGCAGCTGCTTGAACATTTCCAGCAGTCGGTCCAGCTCTTTCTGCAGGTTTTCCTCTTTGTTGTTGAGTTTGTCTAGCAACGGCTGAATTTGCGCGGGGTCTGGCTGTTTCTGCTGCAGGAGCTTCTCCAGTTCCTGGTACAGTTTTTTGGTTTCCTCATCCAGCAGCTGGTCCATCATCTTCTGGAGCTGGTCGCGTTTCTCGGCTAGTTTTTCGTTTTTAGGCGAAAACTGGTCCTGCTGCTGGTTCAGCTGCTCATTCATTTTCTTGAGCGCCTCCAGGTCTTCCTGCAGGGCTTTCTTCTTCTCAGCCAGTTCCTGCAGCGCCTTTTTGTCCTGGTAAGAAAGCTCCCGCTTGAGCTTGGTCTTCTCTTCGTTCTGTTCCAGTGATTTCTTGAGTTCCTCTGCCTTGTTGAGCGAAGACTTCATCTGTGACTGCACCTGCTGAGACGTCTGCTCAATTGATTTCTGCAGTTCAGCCGGGTCTGGGTATTTAAAGGTGAACGTAGACGTGCGGGCGCTCTTAGGTTGCGGCACCTGGTCATTGTCAGCCACCTGCACAAAATATTCAAGCTTGTCACCGGGTTGCAGGTTGAACTGCTTCAGGTTGAGCTGGTGGAAATAAGACTGGGTGGGCAGGGAGCCATTAAATGGAATTGAAACCGTTTTGTAGCCTGTGCTACCGTTATTGCCTTTGAGCACCCGGTAATGCAGCGCCAGACGGCTAAAACCGTAATCATCTGAAATGGTTCCCCCTACCACCAGGTAAGAATACATCACCGAATCCCGGAACTGCTCTAAGGTTATCTCAGGAGCCCGGTCTGGGATCACCGTGATCTGGTAAGAGATCTGTTCTTTGTTGCTGGAGTACCGGTTGCGCAGGTGCATGCTGTAACGCTGGCTTTGCATGAAAGTCTTGTTCACTACATATTCCTCGTCTTGCAATTGCGCTTTCACCTTTTGGGCGGGAGCCTCAAACTGTAACCAAAGCGAGTCTGCGTTCTCTGCCGCCAGATGCCATGTCACCTGGGTGCCTTCAGGCACGGTAAAATCGCCGGTGTTGGTCACGGTCTCTGCGGGTTTGCGCAGGTAAGCGGGGTATTTAAGCTCTGCCCGCAACTGCCGTAACGCCGGACGTGCCACCACCCGCAAATGGTTGGTTTTAGAATAAAAACCCGCTCCGGTTAACTGAAAGTCTACTGACTCCTGCACCTTCTGGAACTCATGCACATACGTGTTGCCCTTCTCCCTCTTCAGCGGGATTTCCCTCCCGTCAAGAACCAACGCTACTTCTTCGGGCACTGAATTGCCTTCAATAGATACTTTCAGTTGGAAATCCTCTCCTTTAAAAGCCTGCAGCAACTCATTTTCAATTTGAAACTTAAACGGTGCCTCTGGGGAGTAATGGGTCTTAAAGTTGATAATGCGCTCGGTGCCCTGCACAAACAGCGTAGGGTAAATGAACGCCAGCACCAGTACCAGGACCAAGGGCAGCAGCAGGTACTTGAAGTAAGATTTGTTCTGGGTAAGCTTTATCCTTTCAGGGAACTGGTAGGTGGCCAGTTCTTCTGAGCGCTGCTCTACGCTGGCCGCCACCAGCTCATTGGTCAGGGCCACGTTCTTAAGCTGGAGCAGGTTCAGAAGCCGGTCCTGGATCTCGGGGAAATATTGGGCCACCTGCCGGGCCGCCTGCTCATCTGAGAGCAGCTTTTTCAGGTTGGCCAACGCCAGTAGCGGTGTCCAGAGCCATCTTACCACCGCAAACGCGCTAATGGACAGAAACGAAAACAAGAGAAATGCCCGCACCTCTGGCTGGAAATAAAAATAATACTCCAGCAGCGTGATAAGCAGGAAAGAAGACAGCACCAGCCCCGTTGCCAACAATGCTCCCTTTACCAGCAGGTTCAGATAAAACTTGCGCTTGAACGCCTGAAGCTGCTCTAATACAGTCTGTAATGATCCGGCAGCCCGCATACTTTGTAATTGATTAAAGAAAAGTAGCCCCTACAGCCTCTCAGATAAGATTCTGGAGCACTGTTTCACTATACCCATACGTATTTGATCTGTAGAGTAGTAACTCTTAGGCTTACTAATTTATTGTTAATTCTCTGATTTGACCAAAGTGCCACCTGTTTTTGGCCTGTTTTCAGGAAAATAAGCCAAAAACAGAAACAGAGAGGGAAAATAAGATTAGAAAAGAAGGCCCCGCAGCTACTCCCTCCCGTGCACCTGAAAGGATTTGATAGTTGAACAGGTAAAAGAAGAAAGCAGAGAGAAGTAAGGCGCCTTTCCTGCCACTGCTGTTCTTTGATTGGTACACTGGTTATAGCTTTTCTTGTCTCTGGCGCAAGTACCTGCCTTTGCGGATAGAAGATGTGTATAAGATTGATTCAAACTGCAGGTTTAAGCCTTGCACATGCAGACGCTGGCGCCAGACAGATAAATTCTTCTCAACAGGTTTGAAGCTAAGCACAGAGACAGTAACCTTTAAAGACTTCTTCAATAGTACTGATAACGCTTTATATCGAGCAGGAGTAGAGACCAGTAATTATTTATCTAACTTCTCCACAAGATTCTTCAGCCGTACAGGCATGTAGATATAAAGACAAAGAGTACATAGTTTGTCTTGCTGAAAAGAATCTTAGTAATGAACGGGAATAGTGTCCAATAAATTTGTTTCTAAAGTTTTCCACCTAAATTCTTATAAACTATCAGAGAAAATAAATTTTAAAGTAGTAGTAGACAAATGTTTATGTTCTGAAGTAAGTGTAGAATGGCTCAATTATAATTTGAACATCTGTTGATAGTAAAGTGAGGTATGAACAACAAAAAGCCGTGTTTTCAGCCTGTTTTTGAGAAAACAGGCCGAAAACACGGCTTTGGAAAATAAGATATCTTAGGCCTCTACCGGGTGCATCTCCAGCAGCACCGGGCAATGGTCAGAATGCTTGGCTTCGGGTAGAATAGCGGCCCGTTTCATGAGCGGCTTCAGGTGCTCAGAAACCAGCAGGTAATCAATGCGCCAGCCCAAGTTCTTCTCCCGTACATTAAAACGGTAGCTCCACCAGGTGTAATGATGAGGTTCTGGGTTGAAGTGCCGGAAGGAATCAATGTACCCGTCTTGCAAAAAGCCGCTGAACCAGTTGCGTTCCTCCGGCAGGAAACCAGAACTGTTGGCATTGGCCTTGGGGTTGTGGATATCTATGGCCTGGTGGCAGATGTTATAGTCACCGCAAATCACTAAACCTTCTACAGAGTTCTTCAATTCCCGAATGTACTGTTGAAAATCGCGCAGCCATTCCATCTTGAACGCCTGCCGATGCTCGCCACTGGAGCCAGAGGGCATGTACACGTTCAGCACAGAATACCCGTTGTAGTCGGCTCTGATTACCCTTCCCTCCTGGTCATACTGGTCAATGCCACAGCCAATGCAGACATTCTTAGGCTCTACCTTTGAAAGGATGGCCACGCCGCTGTAGCCTTTCTTGATGGCGGGGTGCAGGTACACGTGGTAGCCAAGTTCCTCAAAGGGGGCTTTGTCAAACTTGGTTACGTCTGCTTTGATTTCCTGCAGGCACAGCACGTCTGGGTTGGCAGCCCTTACCCAGTCAACAAACCCTTTTGTGACGGCCGCTCTTATGCCGTTAACATTATAACTGATGATTTTCATTTGTTCATTTGATCAAAATACTCCAGCGCGTGCCACTTGAGCATTCGCTCCTGCTCTTTTAAATTACAGGCCGGCAGCGGTTTCACAGACTTCCAGTGAGGCCATCCCTCCTGATCAAGTCCTTCCAGTTCATAATAGCCAGACAGGCTGAGCAATTTGCAGGTGGCAATGTGCATGAGATCCTGTTTCTGTTCTTTGGTGAACTCCTGCACCCCCTGCCCTAGCTCCTGCACGCCAATCAGAAATAAAATGGCATTCAAATCTGGCTTCTTCCCAAAAATGCTCTTTATCTCCTGCCGCAGCGCCGCCCACCGGACATCAAAATCTTCTTCGTTCTCCATGGGGGAAATGAATGTGTGGCTGTTAACATGACCAAAAGCAGTGAACTGCAACAGTTTGCTCTATATAGTGCCGGGTAACAGCCAGATAATCAATAGTTTAATTTGTTCTTCTGAATCAGGGAAAGATGATCTGCCTGAAAGCTC
The DNA here is from genome assembly GCF_014138425.1 of Rufibacter ruber. Classification (NCBI taxonomy): domain Bacteria; kingdom Pseudomonadati; phylum Bacteroidota; class Cytophagia; order Cytophagales; family Hymenobacteraceae; genus Rufibacter; species Rufibacter ruber. The sequence goes on along the minus strand of NZ_JACJIQ010000002.1, from coordinate 103,292 downwards.
AGAAAGAGGTAAGACCTAAACCGTGGGTAAGATCCTCTTCTTTACAAAGCCGTTGCCTATTTCCCTTTCCTGATACTTCCGTTTTCGGGCTGTTTTGATAAAAACAGGCCTAAAACGGAAGTAAAGTGAGAACAACAGAGTTAGGCATTTTCGTTCTTTAACTCTTCCCAATATTCCACGGCTCTCCTGAAATGGGGGATCACAATAGAACCGCCAATCAGGTTGGCGATGGAGAAAATCTCATATACCTCTTCATCAGTGAGGCCGCACTCAAAGCATTTGCCCAAATGGTATTTGATGCAGTCATCGCAACGGAGCACCATGGAGCAGGCCAGGCCCAGCATTTCCTTGGTCTTCACATCTAAGGCGCCTTCAGCGTAGGCGTTGGTGTCCAGGTTGAAAAAGCGCTTGATTACTTTATTATCCGCGGCCATGATTTTTTCATTCATGCGGGTGCGGTAGTCGTTGAATTCTTTTACTAGGCTCATTGTTGTCACAAATTAGATAGGGCGATGTCTGCCTACTGTAAAGTTACACCAAAATCTGCACTTGTTTTTATGCAGCTGTTGACTTCAAGCTTTCGCACGTTATACCAGGATTTTCTGGCGTTGCTTTTCCCGGAGGAATGCCAGGCGTGTGCCGGCGAGCTGGCTATGGGCGAAGAAGTGATCTGTAGCTACTGCCGGATCAAGCTGCCGTACACCAATTTCCACCTCTGCCCTACTGACAATGCCGTGCACCAGGTTTTCTGGGGAAGGGTGCCTGTCCAACTGGCGGTGGCGTACCTGAAATTTCAGGAGAAAAGCCGGGTGCAGCGGCTATTGCACCAGCTCAAGTACCGTGGGCAGGAAGAAGTGGGGGAAGTTTTGGGAAGGTGGTTAGGAAAGAACATGCAGGAGCACGGGGCTTTCCAGCGCATTGAGGTGGTGGTTCCTATCCCGTTGCACAAGCAGAAACTGCAGCAGCGGGGCTATAACCAGGTGGCGGCCTTTGCCAAAGAAATTGCGCAGGCGCTAGAGGTGCCGGTAGCAGAGCAGGCTTTGCAAAAGAAAAGGAGCACCGGCACGCAAACCAAGAAAAACCGGTTATCCCGTTGGGAAGCCATGCGGGAGTTGTATGCCCTCCTGAACCCTGCTGCCATCAAGGGGAAACATGTATTGCTTGTAGATGATGTCATCACCACCGGAGCCACGCTTGAGGCTTGTGCCAATGTCTTGTTAAGCGGTGGGGCAAGTACGGTAAGTGTGGCGGCTATTGCGTATACTTTGTAGGTGTCCCTGTTATATCTGGGAACCTTAATAAATAAAAAAGGAGCCGTTTAACGGCTCCTTTTTCTATAACTAGTTGAAACTGTTCTTTATTTGTTTGAGCCGGTGTTGATCATGGCACAACGGAAACCAATGGTTGAAGTGGCAGAATCCTGCTCCATGAATCTACGCGTTCCGGGTGATAACCAGTAGGCTACGTCTTTCCAGGAACCGCCTTTGTACACGCGCACGGTGTTGGTGATCAATGACTGGAAGCCGGCCACGTCATAGTTAGAAGAATCATCCATTACCCCATTGCGGCGTACCGGGTTCAAGTCTTCTACATCCTGGAAGGAAAGCGGGCGGTAAACATCTTGTACCCACTCGTTTACGTTACCAGCCATGTTGTATAGACCGAAATCATTGGGTGGGTATGCGTATACATACTCAGTGATCATGGCGCCATCATTCAAAGAACCGGCAATACCGGCGTAGTCACCACGGCCCCGTTTGAAGTTAGCCAGGAACTGACCCTGGTTTTTGCCATACGGGTTACGCACCTGGTGCCCATCCCATGGGTAGATACGCTTGTTCAACTGGTTTTCTTCTTCGTCTAACTGCACACCAATCAACGCCTGGGCGGCATATTCCCATTCTGCTTCTGTTGGGAGGCGGTAGTTGGGTAGAACAGCACCAGACTCAATGGGAGGCGTAGCACCTTCAGCAAGGTCCCCGTCAAAATTAGCAGCCAGGCCTTTGTTCACCATGGCGGTACGCCAGATACAGTAGTCCTGGGCTTGCTGCCAGCTCACCCCTACCACCGGGTAAAACCGGAAGCCTGGGTAACGCAGGTAATAATTCACGTAAGGGTCATTGAATGACAACTCACGCTCCCAAACCGTAGTGTCTGGCAAAGCTCTGGTATATACCTCCTCAGAAGAGTCTTTACGTACATAGTGCAGGTATTCCAGCCAGTGAATATTGGCTACTTCAGCTTCATCCATGTAGAAAGAAGCCACGGTTACGGTACGCTCTATGTTATCACGGGTCATGGCTATATCTTCCTCAGAAGAGCCAAGGGTGGTTCTACCGCCTTCAATGAATACAAGACCTGGTCCTTCAGGAATATCACTGTAATCTGCTACGGCAAAGCCACCTTCTTCATCATCATACTCAATGCCGGTAGCAGTACTGGTTTTACCAGGTTTCCGGCTGGTAGGCCTGCTATCCTTAGAACAGGAGCTGAAAACAAGCGCCCCTGCTGCCATCACGTAAATTAGTTGTTTAGACAGTCTCATAAATGTTGGTAAGTACCAGGTAAAATTGTATTCTCTAAACTAGTTATGTCTATTAACACGCAATAATATAGAATTTTAGAAAGCCGGGCAAGCAATCCGATTGTAATTTTTGTCGGTGCCTGATCTTTTAAAGATTTTGAGATAATCTACCTTCTCAAAAGAAAGAGAAATCTCGTGCGTTGGGCCTAAAGCAACAGGACTGGCAGACAGCGGGTGCCGGTAACTATACCCTATTTTGAATCCTTTATGCGAAACGCCCGCCAAACCAGAAATAGTACTGGCGGCGGGTAGATTTTTTTCACCAGGTAACATGCTATATCCCAAACCAATAGTAACGGGGGTGACAATACCGTAAAATGTGGCATCAACGCGTTTAAAGGCACGCTGTTGTGTATACGAGAAAGTAGGAATAAAGCTGACTTCTTTGAAAAAATTTCGTACAAAATACTGTTTAACATAAAACCTGTAGCCGGTGTGAGCCTGAAACACCGGGGGAATGGTATTATCAGAAGATTCACCAAGAGCGGGGGAGTTTAAATGCTGGGCTGAGGTGCCCACCCAGAACTGTCTGGTGAACAGCAGGAAACCAGCGGCCACGGTACCGTAAGATGCCCGTTCAAACGAATTCCTTTCGGCGGTAGGTGAAGTTATAGAGCCGTCAGGGGCTAACTGGTCTTCAAAGACCAGTCGGGAGCTGGGGCTAAGGCTGCCATACGCCGCCTGCAGGCCCACACTCAAATCCAGGTGTTGCCTCAATTTGGTATGGTAGGCGTAAAGAGCGCCCGCCTGTAGCTTGGTGAACCCGCCTGCCGGGCTCCGGTCAGAGGCAAAAGTGAGGCCAACGGCATTCCGGTTCTCAGAAAAACGGTACTCCCCGCTCAGCACCTGGGTGCTGTACCCGCTGTTGGTCCCAGTCCATTGAGAGCTGTGGCCGGCAGTAACGCTGTAATCAGACAATAAACCGGTAAACGCGGGGTTTAGAAATAAACGGTGGGCATAAGGCTGGGACAGGGGCGTCTCCTGGGCCAGAGCAACGGAACTCTGGATGGCCAGAAAACAACCTATCTTTGCCGCTTGCAGTACTGTCTTTGCCTTTAGAGCACGGCACGTAAATTGCAGAAGCTTAAAAAAGCCTATATTCATTTTAAAATCAGTAAACTTACCTGCTCAGTAGACAGCAACAGATATGAAGAAAGTAGTCATTGGCATAGCCGTCTTTTTTGTAGTGCTCATTGCCGCCGCCGCGTTGGTTCCCATTCTTTTCAAAGATAAGATCAAAGATAGGCTGGATAAAGAAATAGCCAAGAACATCAACGCTCAGGTTCTATACGAAACTGATAACGTAAGTCTATCGCTTTTCCGCACATTTCCTGATCTGGGCCTTTCTATCAAAGAGCTGACCATTGTGGGCAAAGACTCCTTTCAGCGCGACACATTGGCGTACCTGCCTGATTTTGCCTTGGGTCTGGACCTCATGAGTGTGATCACCGGTGATGAGATGGTCATCAAATCAATTGAGATGCAGGACCCCCGCCTTAAACTGCTGGTGCTTAAAAGCGGAATGGCCAACTGGGATATTTTCATTCCAGACACGGCGGCCGCGGCCCAGACAGACACGGCAGATTTCAAGATGGGCATTGAGAAGTGGACCATTAACAACGGCCAGATCATTTACCAGGACCTGAGCATTCCGTTTGGCGTGGCGGCATACAACGTGCAGCACACCGGCAGCGGCGATCTGGCCAAAGACGTGTTTGACATGGAAACCCACACCCAGGCAGACCGCTTCACCATGACCTATGGCAATGTCAACTACATTGAAAACAAGAAACTGAACGCAGAGGTGACCCTGGCCATGGACATGGCCAACAGCGTGTATACCTTCAAAGACAACAATTTTAGACTGAATGATTTCGCCCTGGGCATGGACGGCTCTATTGCCATGCCTACAGATGACATTAAGTTTGACTTAACCTTTAAAGCCTTGGAGACAGATTTTAAAAACCTGTTCTCCCTGGTGCCCGGTGTCTTCACAGACAAGTTCAAAGATGTTCAGACCGATGGAAAAGTTGCTTTCAACGGGTACGTGAAAGGTACTTTCAATGAAACCACCCTGCCCGGCTTTGGGGTGGATCTTACGGTGAACAACGGAACCTTCAAATACCCTGATTTACCGCAGGCGGCTAAGAATATCAACGTGGCCATGAGTGTGAAAAACGCAGACGGCAACCTGGACCATACCGTTGTCAACATCAAAAAGCTGCACCTTGAACTGGGGAAAAACCCCATTGACGGGCAAGTGCTGATTGACGGGCTGTCACCTATGAAAGTAGACGGAAACCTGCAGGCCAGGCTGGATCTTGCTGAAATGACCAAGGTTTTCCCCCTGGAAGGCACTACCCTGCGCGGTCTGCTGGATGTAGATGCCAAAGCCAATGGGGTCTACTTTGAGAACCACATGCCTGTCATGAGCGCCAAGCTGAACCTGACCAACGGCTACGTGAAGTCTTCCTCCTTCCCTGCCCCGCTGGAGCAAGTGACCGTGGCATCTACCGTCACCAACACCACTGGCAACGCCATGGACACTGATATTCAGGTCTCCCGCTTTAAGATGCTGCTGGACAAGGAGCCTTTAGAAGGTAGAGTTTCTATCAAGAACCTGAGCCAGCCCCAGTTTGATGCCGCCGTAACCGGGGTGCTTGACTTGACCAAGCTGACCAAGATCTTCCCTATTGAAGGCACCACCCTGAGCGGCCGTATGGCCGGCAACGTGCAGGCCAAGGGCAAGATGACAGACGTAGAGGCAGGGCGCTATGGCAACGTTCAGTCCAGCGGGACCGTCACCATCAACCAGCTAGCCTACAAGAGCACAGATCTGCCGCAGGGCATGCGCATTAACAGCGCCACCGCTACCTTTAACAATGAGCAGGTGCGGCTGCAGCAGCTAAACGGGTTTTTAGGTAAAAGTGATGTGCAGATGAACGGTACGGTGTCTAACTACATGGGCTACCTCTTCTCAGAAAACCAGCCGCTGCGCGGAAACTTTACCTTGCAGTCCAGCAACTTCAATGTGAATGAATGGATGGTAGACGAACACACCGGCCAGGCAGTTCCCGCCTCCACTACCCAGGAGGCGCAGGGGGTTGTGCAGGTACCGGCTAATCTGGATATGTTGTTAAATGCCCAGATAGGGACGGTGGTGTATAACAATCTTAAACTGCAGAACCTCAACGGCAAGGTTAGTTTGAAAGATCAGATTGCCAAACTCGAAGATGTGTCTTTCAATACCCTGGGAGGCCAGTTTTCCACAACGGGCACGTATGATTCCAGGGATTTAATCCACCCTAAATTCGCTTTCGGGCTGAATATCAAGAACCTGGATTTTCAGCGTTCCTTCCAGGCCTTTAACACCATTCAGCAGGTGGCGCCCATAGCCAACCTCCTGAAGGGGCAGTTTTCCACCAACTTTAACCTGAGTGGTGAACTGGGCAGTGACATGATGCCGGTGATGAGCACCCTTTCTGGCAAAGGTCTGGTAGAAGTGGTAGAGGCGGTAGTGACCAACGTGAAGGCACTCTCCAAAATCAGCAGCCTCACCAATTTGTCTGAGGTGCAGAACTTCACCATCAAGAACAAAGGCTTTGCGGCTGAGATAGTGGCAGGTAACCTGGTAATGAAGCCGTTTGAGTTTGAAGTGAAAGACATTAAAATGACCGTGGGCGGTACCAGCAACCTGGGCGGGAAGCTTGACTATGTAGTAGCCATGGACGTACCCTCTGGCAAGGTGGGAAATGCCCTGGCGAGCAAGCTGACCAGCCTGTCTGGGGTGCAGAACCTGCAGGGGCTGGAGCGGGTGACACTGCAGTTAGGCGTTACGGGTCCATACAAAGACCCATCAGTGGCGCTGAAGGGCAGCAGCCTCAAAGCCGAAGCCTCTAATATTGTGAAGCAGGTAGTGACAAACAAGCTGGAGAACGTGCTGAAAGATAAACTGCCAGTAAAGAATGCCACCAACACAGACAGCCTGAAAGCCGAACTGGCCAGACAGCAGGAAGCCGCCAAACTCAAAGCCCAGCAGGAACTGGAGAAGAAGCGGCAGGAGGCTGAGGCAAAAGTGAAAAGCGAAGCGCAGAACCAGTTGAACAAACTCTTTAACCGGACAAAGAAACCAGCTGCGGCCACTCCGGCAGACACTACCAAAAAGTAAGAGGTCTCCACCCTGTGCGCCTCCTGTTTTGGGGCTGTTTTCCAAAAAACAGCCCCAAAACAGGAGGCTTCTTTTTGGCAAGGATACGCCCTCATCCCTTTGGGGTGGGTCTGTGGAAAGCAATGGCCAGACCGGTTTCAACAGGCTCTAAACATTTTCTCCTGCATACGTATAATCGTGCTGCGCCTGCAGTGATGTAATTAACCTATTTCAGAAGTATGAGAAAAGTCTTTTTGTTTGGAATGCTGCTGTTCACAAGCCTTGGGTTCAGCTCCTGTTCAGAGGAAGATGAGGCCACGGGTGCCGCCCGTATGGAGGTAAGATTGACAGATGCCCCCGGCGACTATGAAGAAGTAAACGTAGACATCCGGTCTGTGCAGATTCACCGCGAAGCCAATGATGACGGCTCTGGCTGGACCACCTTAGACAACATCAAACCCGGCGTGTACAACCTCTTAGATTTTGCAAACGGCAAAGACACCCTGTTGGCGAGTGCCACCCTTCCGGCTGGCCGCATCTCCCAGATACGGCTGGTCCTGGGGAACAACAACACCTTGAAACTGAAAGGTGCGAACGCCCGCATTCCCCTCACCACCCCCAGCGGACAAACCTCTGGCGTTAAACTGCAGATCAACGCTGACCTGGAGGCTGATGTCACCTATGTGGTACTCTTAGACTTTGACGCCGCCAAATCTGTGGTGAAACGCGGCAACAGCGGTAACTACAACCTGAAACCTGTGATCAGAACCCTTACCCAGGCAGTGGCTGGCGGTATTAGAGGAACCGTAATCCCGGCAGCGGCCAGACCGGGTATTCTGGTGATCTCGGCGGCCAATGACACCATTGGCGGCTTCACAGATGAGACAGGCCGTTTCCTGATTAAAGGTGTGCCAGCAGGTACGTATAAAGTACAGTTCACCGCCACTGAGCCTTACCAGAACAAAGAAATACCAGACGTTACCGTTACCAATACCCAGATCACTGAACTCCCTCCGGTTGATTTGAACTAAGTACTTGGGCAGAAATTTTCCTGTCTGTCATCCTGAAGAGACCTAGGTGGCGAACTAGATAAGCGCTTATAGGCTGCTACGGCTGTTCGCTTCCTAGAGCCTTTCACGGCGACAAAATGTATGGCTTAAATTTGTCTTTATACTTAGGTGAACGGGCACTGTAAAAGTTATTGCTTATCTCCTGAAGGTCCTTGTCACAGAACAAGGGAAGCTGTCTCAGGTTAGCGCTTCAGATTTTGCAGGGGATATAAGAACTGTAAGAGCTCATCTCTGACTTTTTTGCAAAGTCAGAGATGAGCTCTACGTTTTAACAACAGTCTTTCTATAAAAAGAAAGGGAACCTCTGCAGAGGCTCCCTTTCTTTTTATAGAAGTTTGCGTTTTTGGTCTGTTTTTTCTGAAAACAGACCAAAAACGCTATGGGGTTTACAGTTCCATGTCCTGGCCGTACTGAATGCGCACGTAGGTCACATAGTCAGAGTTGACAGGCTCATGCCCTGCCAATCTCAGGCCACGGGCCACCTGGCCGCGGTGGTAGGTGGCGTGGTTGATGGCGTGGGTCAGAATGTCACGTACTTTGGTAGAATATGCCTTGCCCTGCGTGTTGGTGTACTCAATGGTGCGGTTCAGTTCCGCCTCATCTGCATTGGAGTACAGTTCCACCAGTTTGGGCGACGTCTGCTCATGCAGTTTGTGCAATTCTTCCAGTGAGTGTACCTGCAATACGGTTACCGGGCTTTTAGTGCCGGTGATGCGGGCAATCCAGATAGCCTGGGCGTTCAGCAGGTGGCTGAACATGAGTTGTGAATATTCAGGCAGTTCACCTTCTACGCGGTCAAAGCTTTTCAGCACGCGCCAGTTGGCCCATACATTGTATTCGGCTAGGTTTTTAAGTACGTCGTTACCAGTCATGGTTATGGGTTTGGTATTATACATCATCGGCCTTGGCCGAACAAATTGGGCAAAAGTAGTAAACGGGCGGGTGAGAAAGAATGTTTACCTGAGCTTTTGGAAGAATTGAGCCGCATACGGGGAAAAAACCAGCAGCCCTACCACCACCGCCGTCATAGACGCCACCAAGACCGCGCCGGCCGCTATGTCTTTGGCTTTGCCCGCCAGCGGGTGCCGCCCCGGTGAGACCAGGTTGACCACTACCTCCAGGGCCGTGTTAAACAGCTCAGCCATCCAGACCAGGCCAATGGCGAAGGCAAGCAGCGCCCATTCTGTAGCAGAAAGGCCCACGTACCACCCCAAGGCCACCACCATGCCGGCAGACAGCACATGCCAGCGCATGTTGAATTCAGACCTGAATGCCGCGGCAATCCCGTTCCAGGCATACCCGAAATTGTTCAGCCTTCTTCGTACAAAATGAGGTTTTCTTGGTTCCATGGCGCTTGGGTGTTCGTCTAACCAGATGAATGTTCTGGGGCTGGTAGCAGAGGGTGCACGGTAGAAGGTTTCCTGGCTGGTAACTTCCTGCCACTGCTCCTGAAGGTTCTGTTTTGGGGCTGTTTTCCCAAAACCAGGCCAAAAACAGGAATACAGTTTCAAAAATAGGAACGCCTTAGCCGTGCCACAAGCAGCTAGCTAAACGCTCCTCCCTTGCTGGCGTAGCAGTGGCCTGCTCCAGGAATGCACGACACTGTTTAAAAGGAAGCGCTTTCTGGAATGGCAGGGACCTGACGTTACACTTTAATGATAATGTTCTTCCGGTACATGATCCAGAGAATAATCATCCAGAAAAAGATCCAGGTGAGGGCCCAGGCCAGAGAGGCGTTGTAGGGAGACAGGTGCGGCGTATAGAAGGACTCATACAGCCACGTTTTGCTGTCTACTTCGCCGGTGGGGGTAGAGACTTTGACCATGTTCATGATACGCGGGATCAACCCAGACAGGAAGAAGACGGTGATGGCGTTGACTCCGTACACTAAAAAAGGGGTGGTGAATCTCTGGTATCCTTTCACATCAATGAGCCAGTAGCATACTCCCAGGCCCAGCATGGCCAAGCCGGCTGTATATAAAACGAAGGAACTGGTCCAGAGGCTTTTATTGATGGGGAAGTGCAGGTCCCAGATGAGTCCGGCGCAGGTGCAGATCACGCCCCACACCATAAGCCAGGCAATTTTGTTGCCGGGCTCATCTTTCTGTTTCAACCATTGCCCCACCAATATCCCTATCAAAGCTGTGGCAATGGCTGGCAGGGTGCTTAAGATACCTTCAGGGTCCCAGACTTTGGTAGATTTCCAGAGGTGGCCGGGGAGCAGTTGGTGATCCAGCCAGGCAGCCAGATTGGTGGTTTGTTGAAGGTTCGCCTCCCCTACCCCCGGTACCGGCGCAAACATCATGAGCAGCCAGTACCCTACCAGCAAGGCGGTTATAATAACCAGTTGGGAGCGCCGTTCTGTTTTCAGAAAGATAGAGGCGGCAATGATGAAGACTACCCCAATTCGCTGGAGCACCCCCGGGATACGCACCGTATCAAACTCAAACTTAGGGAACAGCGCTAAGAACAAACCAAGGGCAAACAAGGTGAGCCCTCGCCTTGCAATTCTCAGCAGCGTTTTACCGTGTGTTTCAGGCTTTTGCTTTGCGCCAGATAAGGCATAGGCAATAGACACCCCTACTATAAACAAGAAGAACGGAAACACCAGGTCTGTGGGTGTACAGCCGTGCCAGGCGGCGTGCCGGAGCGGTGCGTAGATCTTGCCCCAATTGCCCGGGTTGTTCACCAAGATCATAGCCAGTACAGTGATCCCCCTGAAAACGTCTAATGAGCGGAGGCGAATGGCAGTAGTTTTTGCTAGGCTCTGTTCCTGTGGGCTGGCATGCACAGATAAATCTGGAGGTGATGTGGTGGGCATAGGTTGTGGTATATGAGAAGTAAAAATAAATGCAGACGAATGGTCTAGCGCTTTAATATATTAACGCGCTATGTCTGGTGGTTTATGGTAATGGCAGTAATATTAAGCTTTTGCTGATAGAATCATGTGATTAAGAGATAGGTTTTGAAATGATTTTAAACAAAGTTAAAAAGTTAGCTTGTTTGATAAATTTAGCTTCTCTATATTTTGGCCGGTTTACAACTGCTCTCCAATCCAAATCATTTGCTCCTGAAGTGTTTAGCATCTTAAATATCATAGAAGATATTTAAAATTATACTAGACCCATTGTGATTTTTTAAAATGCAGGGCTTTTTAAGATCTGCTTTTTATAAAATTATTACTAGGATCACATTCTTTAGGCATAATTGCTTTATCTTGCACATTATTTTGCCTTGTTCTTTTGTTTTACATAACTCAATTATATTGTTCCTCTTCTTTGAAGACTTAGACCAAACAGGCATCAAACAAATTCACAACAATTATCCTAAATCCTTTTCTATGAAAGTAGTATTACGACTTATGTTGTTTGCTATGAGCTTGTTTATAGCTCAGGCAGGTTTTGCCCAAAGCAAGACCATTACCGGGAGGGTGACTTCTTCCGATGACGGCTCCCCCATGCCGGGGGTGAGTGTGGTGCTAAAGGGCACTACTGTGGGTGCTTCTACAGACGGTGATGGACGTTATTCTATCCAGGCTCCTGTAGGCGGCACGCTGGTATTCAGTTTTATTGGCACTATTCCACAAGAGAAGGTAGTAGGTGCCGCCAGTACAGTTGATGTGGTGATGAGAACTGACTCTAAAGCCTTAGATGAGGTTGTTGTAACGGCTTTGGGTATTGAAGAAAGAAAAGCTGCGCTAGGTTATGCCATTACAGAGGTTAAAGGAGCAGATGTGGCACAAACTCAGCGTGAAAATTTTATAAATGGATTGGCAGGCCGTGTAGCAGGTGTTGAAGTAAATGCTACCTCTGGTTTGCCAGGTGCCTCAGCTTCAATTACTATTAGGGGGGTGAGCTCTTTAAGCGGAAGCAACCAGCCTCTGTTCGTAGTTGATGGGCTCCCGGTAAGTAATAATACCTTTAGTACAGCTAATTTTGCTGGTGCTGCGCAACTTGAAAACAGAGGGGTGGATTATGGAAACAGAGCTTCAGATATAAACCCAGAAGATATTGAGAGTATAACAGTTTTAAAAGGTCCAGAAGCTTCAGCGCTATATGGTATAGATGCGGCCTCTGGTGCTATTGTCATTACTACCAAAAGAGGGAAAGTTGGTGCAGCCAGAATCAACTATAGCAATAGCTTCCGGATGGATAAAATTAGAAAATATCCAAAGATCCAGCGAATTTATGATAGAGGTACATTAGGGGTGACAGATGAAGGTTCTACCATCACTACTTACTTTGGTCAGCCATTCCCAGAGGGAACCCAGTTTTATGATAACGTAAAAAATTTCTTCCAAACCAACTACACCCAGAAGCACAATCTATCTGTTTCAGGCGGGACAGACGCTTCAACTTATAGAGTATCAACATCTTATACAGGTAACCAAGGATTTATCCCAAATACAGGCTTAGATAAGTTTACTTTAAGTTCAGCGATCACATCAAAGTTAAATAAATACATCTCTTCAGATGTGACCTTTGCTTATACACACCAAGATGTAGAGTCTATTTTTAATGTAAGCGGCGGCCCTTTATTGGGTCTTTTGTCTTGGCCTTCAGATGATGATGCTAGCGTGTACATGAACCCAGACGGTACTAGGAGATTCTTTACGGCTGGCGGTACAACGGCTTTCCCAGAAATGGAAAATCCATTCTTTAATGTTAACAAAAACTCCAACAACAATGTTAGCGACAGATATATAACTAATGTGAAATTAGTAATTGACCCTGCACCATGGTTGAAGTTTGTAGGTAACGTTGGGTTTGATTACTTTACCCAAAAAATTACGGCTGTTCGTCACCCAGAGTCTAGGCTTTCTGGAACAAGAGGTGGAGTTTTTGACCAAGCAACCAATACGTCAAGAAATTTGAACATCCAGTACTATGCTCAGATTACTAAGAAATTCTTTGGCGATAAATTCTCTACTGATTTTAAATTAGGCAGTGCTGTGAATGACCAAAACGGGTTCACGCAGGCAGTAAATGGTGAAAAATTCCAGGCACCTGGTCTTTATTCTATTGAAAACACAGATCCAACTACTCACAGAGGTAGGAACCGGTTATCTCAAAGAAGATTAGTAGGCGTATTCTCAAACTTGAATTTAGGCTATGGCGGTTTCCTATACTTGAACCTATCTGGAAGAAATGACTGGACCTCAACATTACCTAAAGACAATAACTCCTTCTTCTATCCTTCTGCAGGGTTGAGTTTTGTATTTACAGAACTTGCTCCTTTGGCAGGCATCAAGAATGTACTCTCTTTTGGTAAGATAAGGGCTTCTGCTGCTCAAGTTGGTAAAGATGCGGACCCATATATGATCCGCCCTTGGCTAGAACCTAGAACTACCACCGGCGCTGGCTTCGGATATGCCTTCAACGGGCCTTCAGAATCACTTAATCCAGAAATGACCACTTCTTATGAAGTTGGAGCTGAAATGAAGTTCTTCAATGATAGGCTAGGTATTGACTTTGCTACGTACAAAAAAGTTTCTAAAGAGCAGATAGTAAGAGGTATGCGCTTAAGTTATGGTACAGGATATGTGCTGAAAACATTTAACGCAGGTGAAATAGAAACAGGTGGATACGAGTTTCAAATCAATGCAACTCCATTAATTTTTAAAGATTTTACTTGGGATATTACAGCTAATTATAGCCATAATTATTCTGAGTTAGTAAAATTGCCTTCTTCAATCCCGGAATATTATAGTTCTGATACTTGGTTGTATAATAACATTAGAAATGGTGCTAGGGTTGGCGGGCCTGTGAATTCATTCACAGCGTATGAATATGAAAGAAACAACAAAGGTGAAATTTTAATTAGTCCATCTACAGGTTACCCTATCAGACAGACAACAGACTGGGTAGTAGTAGGTGATAGAACTCCAGATTTCTTAATGGGTATCACAAACACTTTTACCTATAAGAATCTGTCTTTGAACTTCTTATTAGATATTAGAAGAGGTGGCGATGTGTTTAATGCAACGGAACATTTCTTAACAGTTCGTGGTTTGAGCATGAGAACCCTTGACCGCTTTGAGCCAAGAATTTATAGTGGTGTATTAAAAGACGGATTAGAGAATACAGCTAATCCTACCAGAAACAATATTGTGATCAATCCAGCTTGGGACGCAAACTTCTTCTCTGCTACATCAGGTGAAGTTGATTATGTAGAAAAAGATATCAATTGGTTGAGATTGAGAGATGTGACACTTAGATATACACTTCCAACTGCACTATTACAAAGAACAAAATTCGCAAAGTCTGCAAGTGTGTTTGTAACAGGCACAGATCTATTCTTGATCACAAATTATTCTGGACTTGATCCTGTTGGAAGTGCTACAAGTTTAGCTACTGGTGGTAGTGGAGGATATGGCTTTGACTATGGAAACCTGCCAATGCCAATGGGAATAAATGTTGGGATTAATGTTAGCTTTTAATTAAAAACAGGAAGAATGAAAAAAATTATATGTGGTACACTCATAGCAGCAGCTATGTTTGGTTCAGTTAGCTGTGAAGAATGGCTAGATGTAAACACAAACCCTAACGGGCCTGATCAGGTTGTTGACCCGCATTTATACCTAGCACCCATGCTTTCTGAGTTGGCTATTGCCTTACAAAATGATGGTCGTTACATTGGGAAATATACTTCAAACTTTTTCAGTGCAGCTCAGGATGTGACTTGGGATAGACATGGGTATGCTTCTGCCAGTGATGCGGCCGCTACTCTTTGGAGATCTACCTACTATACCATGGGGCTTAACCTGCGGGATATGATCCTGAAAGCAGAAGAGCAGCAGAAGTGGGAATTTGTAGGCATTGGCCACGCTCTTCAGGCCTATAACTGGCAAATGACTACAGACCAACATGGTGAGATCATCATGTCTGAAGCGTTTGACCCAACCAAGTCATCTTTCAATTATGACAAGCAAGAGGTTATTTATGCTGAAGTAAAACGTCTTGCTGAGTTGGCTATAGCTGATTTTGCAAAAGCAAAAGCTAACCCGCATCCTAACCCTATGTCTAAAGATGCAGATTTAATTTATGCAGGTGACATAAGTAAGTGGGAGAAGTTTGCTTATGGACTTCTTGCTATTAATGCCAACCATTTATCCAACAAAAGTAATTATGAACCAGATAAGGTTGTTGAATATGTAGATAAAGCTCTAGCCAGCAATGCAGATGATGCAGCTATTAAGTTTTTGGGTACAAATACAGCTAACTCTAGCTTCTTTGGCCCGTCAAGAGGAAACATTGGTAGCGCAGGTATCAACTTACGGCAATCTAAATTCATTGTAGGTTTATTAGATGGTACTAACCCCGCTCTTCGTGATGTGGAATATGAGAAAGTAACTGTTCCTAATTCGAATCCACCTAGAGATACTGTGCGAGTAAAACTTGTTGCAAATTTGCCAGTACCAAAAACAAAAGATCCTGTAGCTGCCTTCAATACGCAGCACTTAAAAGATCCTCGTATAGCTGCAATGTTGGCTCCTGCTGGAGACGGCCAATATAGAGGTATAGGTTTTTCTGGTACTGGAGAGTATACAACTACTACGCAAAGACCTTTGAACCTTTGGGGTACTGCTTCAGATGTTACGAGTGCAACTACAGTAGGGAAATACTTGTTTCAAAACAATGCCAGCTTTCCTATTATGACTTATGCGCAATTGCAGTTTATAAAAGCTGAGGCCTTATACAGAAGCAATAAAAAGGCAGAAGCTTTAGTTGCCTACAAAAATGGGGTTGAAAAGCACATGGATTTCACAAGGACTTTCCTAACAACTGCAGAAGAAAGAACTGCTTTTGATAGTAGAAAAGCAGCTTACATGACCAATCCGTGGTTAATTCCTACAAATACAGAACCCTCAACGACTCCGGAGGGCTTTCCAATACCGTATTTAACTCTTTCACATATCATGCTGCAAAAATATATAGCGCAATGGGGATGGGGCTTTCTGGAAACTTGGTCTGACTTAAGAAGATACCATTACTTTGATAAGTATGATGAAGCTTCAAGAACAAATGTGCCAGGAAATCCTGTAACGGTTGGATCAGATCTTAACTTGAATGATAATGTATTTACAGCTTTCCAGATCAACCCAACTATGTTTGGGGTTAATGGTGGAATGCCAGCGTACAGAATTAGGCCACGGTATAACTCTGAATATCTGTGGAATGCAGAAGCATTGCGCCAAATTGGTGGTTTTGACGCGGCTTTCCACACATATGAGACTTGGTTTAGCAAGAAAAACTAATTATTGACAGAATAAGTATGAAAAATACACTCAATAAGTTATTCACTATAGCAGCTGCGGCTTTTTTACTTAGCTCTTGTGAAGATAATGCGATTCCAGTGCGTACTGATTATGTTTCTGATGGAGCACTGGTTAAATTGTATAACCACGTAGAAGGTTCGGGAAATGTCAATTATTATTTAAATGATCAAAGGATTACAGCTAACACCGCCTTAGCAAATGGGGCCTTACGGGGTTTAGCTTTTGGTAGTACCTTTCCAAGTACGTATGGTTATGCCAATGTTCCTGCTGGATCATTTAATTTAATTGTGCGTGATACAGCAACCATGACACCGGATACCTTTAATGATACAGCCAAGTTAGCGGTCAATAATTGTAAGCCCGTAACTTGGAAAGCTTTGGCTTCTCCTTATAATAAGATAGCAGAGAAAGCTGTAACGTTAGATAGAGGTGCAAGTTACACAGCTATATTAGTGGGTACACCTGTTGTCATGGGTACAAGAAAGACGGTGCCTGCAACAGATACAAGCCCAGAAATACCTGGTAATTGTGGGCAAATTGTAACGCCTGCTACCTATGAGCTTCTTTTCACTAGAGATAATTTGCCCGCACCTGATTTTTCAAAAGTTTACTTCAGATTCGCTCATAACTTGGCAAATGCTCCATACAACTTTGACGTAGTAGCTACTCGTGCTGCAAAAGCTGCTTCTGGAACTACACCAGCAGTAGAAAAAGTTGAAACAGTAATTGCAACCAATATTGGTTTTAAGGAATTTGGTCAATATGTTGAAGTGCCATTAGGAGATTATAATGTTGATTTCTATAAGGCAGGTACTTGGGGTACCGCTGCTCCTGTAAAGTATTATACTTATACCTCATCAAGTGGAGCTACTACAATTACTTCAATAGCATTAGGTAGAGTTTATACTTTCTTCCTTCGTGGTACTCACAACAATGCACCGAGAGCTGCAAATGTTGATTACTGGAGAGAAAGATAACATCGAATTATAAAACACCTAGACGGCCTATAAAGAGAAAAGCCCCGCTGCACTGCAGCGGGGCTTTTCTCTTTATAGGCCGTTTTGGCCAAAGCAGGCTAAAAAACGGAAGTTACTTCTTTAAACTCCCAATCATATCTTCCGGCTTCACCCACTCCGTAAACTGCTCATCTGTCAACAGACCTAAGTCCAGAGCAGCCTGACGCAGGGTAGTACCTTCTTTATGCGCTTTCTTGGCTATTTTGGCCGCGTTGTCATACCCTACGTGCGGGTTTAACGCAGTGACCAGCATGAGGGAGTTTTCCAGCTGGCGCTTGATCACCTCATAGTTGGGCTCAATACCCACGGCGCAGTGTTTATCAAAAGAATCACAGGCGTCACCAATAAGTCTAGCACTCATAAGTAAGTTATAGATCATTACGGGCTTGAACACGTTCAGCTCAAAGTGGCCGTTCATACCGCCAACTGAGATGGCCACATCATTGCCCATGACCTGGGCGCACACCATGGTCATGGCTTCGGCTTGGGTAGGGTTTACTTTGCCAGGCATGATAGAGGAACCCGGCTCATTCTCAGGGATGATGATTTCGCCAATGCCAGAGCGCGGACCAGAAGCCAGCAACCGGATGTCGTTGGCAATTTTCATCAAGCTCACGGCTAATTGCTTCAGAGCACCGTGGGTCTCTACCATGGCATCATGGGCGGCCAGCGACTCAAATTTGTTCTCCGCAGTTTTCAATGGCAGGCCAGAGAACTCGGCAATCTTCTGGGCCACCAGTTCGGCGTAGCCTTGGGGGGTATTCAAACCAGTACCAACGGCAGAACCGCCTAACGCCAGCTCACTCAGGTGGTCTAAGGTGTTTCTGAGGGCGCGCATGCCATGGTCCAACTGAGACACGTAGCCAGACAGCTCCTGGCCCAGCGTTAAGGGCGTGGCATCCATCAAGTGGGTACGGCCTATCTTCACTACGTGCATAAATTCCTGTGATTTGCTGTGTAGCGTGTCACGCAACTTCTGCACCATAGGCAACGTGGTTTGGGTTACGGCTTTATAGGCGGCAATGTGCATGGCCGTGGGGAAGGTATCGTTAGACGACTGTGACTTGTTCACATCATCGTTCGGGTGAATCTTCTTCTTCTCATCCATCAGGTCACCACCTAACAGAACGTGCGCACGGTTGGCCACCACTTCGTTCACGTTCATGTTGCTTTGGGTACCAGAACCGGTCTGCCACACCACCAGCGGGAACTGGTCGGCCAGCTCACCGGCCAGAATCTCATCACACACGCGGCCAATGATTTCGGCTTTGTCTTGCGGCAGCACGCCCAGCTCAGCATTGGTGTAGGCGGCGGCTTTCTT
The DNA here is from genome assembly GCF_014138425.1 of Rufibacter ruber. Lineage (NCBI taxonomy): Bacteria > Pseudomonadati > Bacteroidota > Cytophagia > Cytophagales > Hymenobacteraceae > Rufibacter > Rufibacter ruber. The sequence continues at coordinate 84,876 of NZ_JACJIQ010000002.1, read as the reverse complement.
CAAGATGGCGAAGGCGTCAATGACCTCAACAGGCATTAATTGCCCTCCAATGGTGAAGTTCTCTTTGGAGCGCTGGGTTTGGGCGCCCCAGTATTTATCTGCGGGTACCTCTACCGGACCCATGGTGTCTTTCTCTATGCGTACGCTCATGTTTGTAAGAATATGGTGAATACTTAGATGGCTCAAAACTACGCAATTATTCATAAAAAACGGGAGACAACCTTGCCTCCCGTTTCTGGCCTGATTTCCTGAAATCAGGTCAAAAACAGGCATATTCAATTTAATAGTTAGTTACGCACGCAGATGGAAGATTAGTTAATCCAGAACAGAGGATAATCACCTGAAAAGCTCCAATCTTTAAAATCCCTCATCTTCAAATTAAATCACTCTTGCTGTTCGGGGGGGATATTCCCGAACCAATCTATCGGGGATTTGCTAATCCCCGTGATACGCTTTCTGAACTAGCCGGGAACGGGGATTGATAAATCCGGAAGAGCAGCTGACGTGAGGGAATTGCTAAACTTCCAGCTGGTAAATTGGTGTAACCCAAAACGTAAAACCCCACTTTCTGTTTCTGGCCTGTTTTCACAAAAACAGGCCAGAAACAGAAAGTGGGGCTATTATCAAAATGACGGTCGTGCTACTTGCTACGTGATACAAAATGTTACTTCTTCCGCTTGCCGGCCACGGTTCTGGAAAGGGCGCTTTCATTATGCAAACGGTCAACAGCCGTAATGCCGTAGGTATAGCGTTGTCCCGGCTTGGCCGAAGTGTCTGTGAAAGAGGTTGGGCCGTTGTGTACTTTCAGAATATGCGCCGGGTTCTCCGGGTTGATGGTCTGGCCACTGAGAACGCGGTAAATGACGTAGTAACGGGCGGTTTCTTTGTCTGGGGCCGGAGCCGGGGCATTCCAGTATAAGCTCACACCCTCTAGAGTGGCATGCGCCTTTAGGCCTGTAGGTACCAACGGGGCTACGTTGTCTTTCCAGGGCATGGTAGGCACCAGGGCCGGGTTCTTGTAAAAGTTCTGGCGCAGGCTGTCTTGCACGCCCAGCGGGTTGCTCATCACAGATTTAGAACTGAAGTACACGCTGCCGTGCACACCGCTGTTGGCTCGGTTCAAACGTATTTGGTTTCCGCTTTCCAGCGGATTTGACCACTCTTTAAAGCGGGCATCATTGTTCACGCGGTAGGTTCCCTGGCCAATATAATTGTGTTTCCCGAAGCTGTTCTTAGCCCACCAGTCCAGCATTTTGGCGTAGTCTGCCACGAGGTAGCCAATATGGAAGTAGAGCTGCGGCACGTTGTAGTCAATCCAGCCTTTCTCCAGCCAGCCCCGCACATCTGCGTACAAATGGTCATAGTTGGTGAGGCCACCTTTGGTGTCTGAACCGCGCGGGTCCTGGCTGGCATTCCGCCAGATGGCGAAGGGGCTAATCCCGAACTTCACGTACGGCTTCTCGGCTTTGATGCTGTCTGAGAGCACCCGTATCACCTCATCTACATTATAGCGGCGCCAGTCATCTTTGTTGGTGAAATTAGTGCCGTACTTGGCGAAATCCTCGTCATCTGGAAACGGGTCTTTGGTGGGGTACGGGTAGAAATAATCATCAAAGTGCACGGCGTCAATGTCATAGTTGCGCACCACGTCCATGATAATGTTCACAATGTATGCCCTAACTTCGGGGAGACCCGGCTTGAAATATTTCTTGCCGGCGTAGGTCACAAACCACTCGGGCTTGGTCTTGGTGATGTGTTTGGGTGAGATGTTGGCGCTCACGGTGTCATGGGTGGCCCGGTACGGGTTGAACCACGCGTGGAATTCCATACCGCGCTGGTGGGCTTCCTCAATCTGGAACGCCAAAGGGTCATACGGCGGATTAGGCTCCTGCCCCTGCTTGCCGGTGAGCCAGTGCGACCAAAGCTCTTTGTCGGTCCGGTAAAAAGCATCAGTGGTGGGCCGTACCTGCACAAACAGCGCGTTGATGCCGTTTTTCTGGTGCTCATCCAGAATGTACCGGAACTCCTCCATCTGCGTCACCGCCGACAGCCCTTTCTGACTGGGCCAGTCAATGTTGGCCACAGTGGCAATCCAGACGCCGCGCAGTTCGCGCTTAGGCGACACCTGGGCCTGAAGGGAAAGAGCGAACAACCCCAGCAAAACAGCCAAAAAGGCCGCCGCCCTAAACTGGAAAGATAGCTTCATTGTGAAAAGGATAGGTATTGTGGAACAGAAGCAGCAAGTAAGGCCCTTTCTGTAACTATTGCAACCTTCTTTCGCCCGCCTCCTGTTTTTGACCTGTTTTCAGAAAAACAGGCCAGAAACGCAACTGCCTACTTCTTTCCCTCCTGTAGTTTTTCAAACGGAATATCCATTAACGGAAATCTGCGCCAATCTTTAAAGTCATAGTGCCACCACTCATTATGGAAAACGGTAAAGCCGTGGCGCTCCATGACGGTAATGAGCAGAGTGCGGTTTTTCTTCACCTGCGCAGACACGTGCGGGTAGTCTGGGTGAGACTGTACCACGGTGGCGTCATAGGGAGTGGGCATTTCCAACTCTTTCCCGTCTGAGAGCCGGACAATGGTGAGGTCAACGGCGCAGCCGCGGTTGTGGCGGGAGCCGTCTTTGGGGTTAGCCACGTAGGCCTTTTCCTTCACTTTTCTGAAGAAGTGCTCTGTAACGTGGTACGGCCGGTAGCCGTCATAGATTTTGAGGCCCAGCCCCAGCGGCTTCAGGTCTGCCTGCACTTTCTGGAGGGCATCAGCCACGGGTTTGCGGGCGTAGGCGGCGGCTATTTTGTAAACCGGCTCCCCCACCAGATTGTCAGCCGTGGCGTATTTGATGTCCAGCACCAAACCGGGAACATAAGACTGCAGTTCCACCAGTTCATGGCTGGGGTCCTGGGCCACCTGCTGCCGGTACAGCGCCACGGTAGTCACTACCGGCAGACCGTACCTGTTCTTAGGGATGCTCCCGGGGGCAGTGGCCTGGGGCCAGGCTTCGGCGGTGACGCCGAAGAGGAAAAGCAGCAGCAGCAGGTGCTTTCTCATTTGCGTTGGTAGACTACGTAAGCCAGGATGCCTGAAATCAGGAAGGTAAGCAACCGGAGCCATTCTATGCGGCCGGTGGTGAAATAGGTGAGGCAAAGTGCCGTCCAGGCCAACAGCGTGCCCAGGCAAAAAAGAAACAAGATCAGTTTTCTATTCTTCATGGAATGAGTGTCAGTAAAAGGGGGAGCGCCAAGCCGCCCCCCGCCTGGTTTCTGCTTCTATGGGAGAACAACCGCAGCCGTGAAAAAACTCGTTTTTGACCTGCTTTTCTGAAAACAGGCCCAAAACAGAGAGCTGCCTCACCGGTTGCACAACAAAAGCGAATATAAGGTTTCTTCAGTATTTGCTGCGTACGCGCCCCGCCAGCCAACTCTGTAAAAGAAATTCTGTTTTTGACCTGTTTTGGCAAAAACAGGTCAAAAACGCCAGCTGACACTCTACGGGGAAAAGCCGCCGTGAGGTGTAATAAACTCCCGCTTTCGCCTACTAATATAAGGCTGAACCTCACCACCACCTAATTTCTGAATTCCTCTATGAACAACAAACTTACCCTTGCCTGCCTATCACTGCTGCTGGGCAGTATGACTGTGAGCCCGCCCCAACAGGCATGGGCGCAGGTGGCAAAAAAGACAACCGCTAAGACCTCTGCAAAACCTTTGGGCAGCGCGGCCCCGCAGTTTACCCTCAAGTCTGAGAAATACAAGCTGCCCAACGGCCTGGAGGTGGTGCTGCACCAGGACAAATCTGACCCCAAGGTGGCCGTGGCCATCATGTACCACGTAGGCTCCAACCGGGAGAAGGAGGGCCGTACCGGTTTTGCGCACTTCTTTGAGCACATGCTGTTCCAGAACTCAGAGAACGTGGGCAAGGGCAACTTCATCAAAGCCATCAACCAGGTGGGGGGCTCTTTTAACGGCGGCACCTTTGAAGACGGAACCGTGTATTATGAGGTGGTGCCCAAAGATGCGCTGGAGCGGGTGCTGTGGCTGGAGTCTGACCGCATGGGCTTCTTCATCAACACCGTGAGCGAGTGGGGGCTGGAGAACGAGAAGCAGGTGGTGAAGAACGAAAAGCGCCAGCGGGTAGACAACCAGCCCTATGGCCACACAGACTACGTCATCAAAAAGAACCTCTACCCTGCCGGCCACCCCTACAGCTGGGATGTGATTGGCTCCCTGGAAGACCTGCAGAACGCCACCCTGGCAGATGTAAAGGAGTTCTATGACCAGTGGTACGGCGCCAGCAACGCCACCTTGGTGCTGACCGGTGACTTTGAGACGCCAGAGGCGAAGAAACTCATTGAAAAATACTTTGGGGAGCTGAAAACCAAGCCAGAGGTGAAGCCGCTCCCGCCCATGCCGGTAAAATTATCTGCTACCAAATCCCTGTTCCATGTAGACAATTTTGCCAATGTGCCAGAGTTGACCATGGTCTACCCTACCGTAGAGCAGTACCACAAAGATTCATACGCGCTGAGCATGCTGGGCAGCCTGTTGGCCGAAGGCAAAAATTCACCTTTTGAGAAGATCCTTGTTGAGGAAAGAAAGCTGGCCCCCGGTGCCTCTGCCGGTCAGAACTCCAATGAGATTGCCGGTACGTTCAGAATACGGGTGCGGGCCTTTGACAAAAAAGATCTGGATGACGTGCAGGCCGGCTTGCTGGCCGCTTTTGACAAGTTTGAGAAAGAAGGAGTAGACGCCAAAGAGCTGGAGCGCCTCAAGATCAAGCAAGAGACGGCGCTGTACAACGGCATTTCCAGTCTGCTGAACAAAGCGTTTCAGCTGGCGCAGTACAATGAGTTTGCCGGTGACCCCGCCTTTGCCCAGAAAGACATTGCCATGACCCAGGCTGTAACGGCGCAAGACATCATGAACGTGTACCGCAAGTACATCAAAGGCAAACCCTACGTGGCCACCAGCTTTGTGCCCAAGGGGCAGGAAGCGCTCGCCCTGAAAGGTGCCGTGAAAGCAGATGTGGTAGAAGAGAAGATTGTGGCCGGGGCCGAAGGCGCTAATTTGGGTCAGGAGCCTACCTCGTTCCCTAAAACCCCTTCTAAGATTGACCGCAGCAAGATGCCGGAGCTGAGCAACAATTTCAGCTTTACAGCACCTGCCATCTGGACCGGCCAGTTGAAGAACGGCATGAAAGTCTACGGCATTGAGCAGAATGAGCTGCCGCTGGTGCAGTTCAGCATTCTGATCAAAGGCGGCATGCAGCTAGATGACCAGCAGAAGATTGGTACCGCCGCCCTGGTAGACGCCATGCTCCTAGAAGGCACCAAAAACAAGACCGCCCAGCAACTGGAGGAAGCCATTGGCCAGCTGGGTGCGTTTATAGGCGTAAATGCCAGCTCAGAGGGCATCACCCTCACGGGCAACACGCTGAGCCGAAACTTTCCGCAGGTTATGAAACTGGTAGAGGAGATTCTGCTGGAGCCGCGCTGGGATGAGGCCGAATTTGCGAAAGCCAAACAAGCCGCCCTGAGCCGTATCAGGCAGAACATGGCCAATCCCAATGCCATTGCCTCGCTGGCGTTCAACAAGGTGCTGTACGGCCAAGACAGCCGCTTCGCCTACCCAACCAGCGGCACCATGGCCACGGTAGAGCGCATCACCCTGCAAGACCTGAAAGAGTACTACCAGAAGAACTTCTCGCCCAGTGTGGCCAGCTTCCAGATTGCCGGCAACATAAAAAAAGAAGAAGTGACTAGGGCACTGGCCAGCTTAGAGCAGAAATGGGCCGCCAAGCCGGTAAAGCTTCCGGCACCGGTCACGGCTATCAACACACCGCCTAAGCGCTTGTACTTTATTGACCAGCCAGATGCCAAGCAGTCTGTGATCTACGCGGGGTACCTGGCGGTGCCGGTGAACTCTACAGATTTCGACGTGATGCAGGCCATCAACCACAAACTGGGCGCGGGCTCCGCCTCTACCCTGTTCAACGTGCTTCGTCTGCAGAAAGGCTACACCTACGGCGCGTTCTCAGGTTTCTCCCGCAGGCCAACGGCACCGGGCACGTTTGTGACTTCTACCAGCGTGCGCACCAATGTTACCAAAGAGTCACTGCAAACCATTGGGGAGATTCTGAAGAGCTACGGCACCAGCTACAGTGAGCAGGATCTGGCCACGTCTAAAGGCGCGCTCCTGCGCCAGACCGCGCTAGGCTATGAAACCTTGGGCAGCCTGGTGGGCCTGCTGGAAACTATGAACACCTACAACCTACCCGCTGACTACCTCAAGCGCGAAGAAACCGCCATTCAAGGCCTGAGCTACGCCCAAGCCAGAAACCTGATCAGCCAATATATTGACCCTGCCAAGATGATCTATGTAGTGGTGGGTGATGCCAAGACCCAGCTGGCCGGCCTCAAAGAATTAGGCTTGGGAGACCCGGTGGTGCTGCCCAACCAGTAAAATTTTTAATTAGTTGTTGTGTTGAAAAGGCCCGTTGCAGAAGCAGCGGGCTTTTCTTTTAAACCTGTTTTAGGCCTGTTTTCCTAAAAACAGGCCTAAAACAGGAGTATCAGTTTATAGGCGGGTAGAAAAGCAGCTCAGGCTAACGTCAAAGAAACCAGTCATGTAGCAGTGGGCCATTGAAACTTTGGGCATTGTGCCCCATCTTTGTCACCAGAAACATGACCGGCTGTTTTACAGTTAGTAGACGCAATGGCAAGAAAAAGAGTGATTTGGGCATTAATAGTGGGGGCTTGCGCTGTGGTTGGGGCCTGTGAGCCAGAAAAGCTGGACAGGGGTAAAGAAATGGCCGTAGAGGCTGAACGCCACAAAGTAAAACGCATTACCCAGGAAGACATGGAAGCGTGGGTTCAGGCCGCCGGTGACACCGTGGTAAGCCAGATTGAGGGGGCTTTCCTTCAGCTCGCAGAGAGCCAGCCCAAAGAGCAGGAGCTGTTTGTAGCCCAGCCTGAGAAATTACCCCTGGTGCAGTCCATTCTGCGGCGGTACAAGGCCCGGTTAACGCGTAAAACCTTCTCTTCTGAGACAGACGCGCAGCAAACGCTTGGGCAGGATATACGGGCCGCAGCGGGGGGAACTCTGCCTTCCACCACCACCTTCTCTGTGCCAGAGCAGGAGTTCCTGTTTCAGCGGCCCATCCAGATCAGGCGCCGTAACTGCGCCAGCTGTGAGGAGCCCAGCGTGTTAGACTTTACCGGAAAATCCCTTGACCAACTGCGGGTGTTCTCTGCCCAGGGCAAACCGGGCGGCTTTGAGGTGGGGCAAGTGCGGGGCGTGTGGCAAATTTACTTTCCGCGGGCTAAAGTGATTGAGCAGATTACCCTTAAAACCAAGGTGTCTCGCCGGGGCAGATTCTTCAGCAGTAAACCAGACAGTGTTTCCTCATCCAAATAGCCGGGGCTTGCCTTCTCAGCTATTTCTATTTCAGAACGAAAAGGGCAGTCCGCTCAACTTTCTGTTTCTGGCCTGTTTTCACAAAAACAGGCCAGAAACAGAAAGTTGAGCGGACTTTTTTAGCGGAAGAGGTTCCGCTACGGCCCCAGCGGGAGATTACTTCACCAGAAATGAGTTGCGCAGGTAGCCTACTTTGCCAGTGGCAGTCATGCCCTGTAGAACCGCCTGGTAGGTGGTTTTCTGGTCTGCGGCGTAAAATGTAATCTCGGCTTTGCCGGTGGCGTCTGTCTGCACCGTAGGGCTCCAGAAGAGAGTGGTTCTCAGATCTGGCATGACCACGTTGCTGGTGTCTGGCTTGTCATACTTGGGCTGATAGAACTCGCGGGTCTTGGAGTAGTACAGGCCCTGGTACGTGGCCGTGCCGGGCAGCTGGGCGGCGGCCCCACCGGTAGGAGATGTGTTGGAGCTGCTGGAGCCACCTTTTTTGAGGTTGATGGCAATGACGCCGTTGCCGCCCTGGCCACCGTAGATGGCAGAGGAGGCACCCGGCTTCAGTACCTCAACAGACTCTACCTCATTGGGGTTGATAGACTGAATGAACTGGGCATCAGAAGGCATGCCGTCCAGGAGGTAGAGCGGTGAACCGCCGCCCCGCATGCTAACCTGCCCGTTGGTCACCTGCAGCCCGGCTACCCGCCCCTGCAGAGACTGAATAATGTTAATGCCAGGTGACAGGTCAGAGCCTTTTAGAATATAGTCAGGGGTAGCATGCAGGTTGCCAGAGGCGGCGGGGCGTTCCTCTTCCTTTCTTCCGCGCACAATCACCTGCTGCAGCAGAATGCTGCTCTTGCCTGAGTACTGATCCAGTTTGAGCTGCTCCCGGTTACGCTGCAGGTACGTCCAGACTTCATTTGAGAACGGGGCCGGAACGGGGTGGTACGGTGCCTGCGGGTGCACCTGGATCTGCGGCAGGTTGTTGTCCAGCACCAGCATAGAGCCAACGCCTTTAGAGGATTTGACTACCAGGTTAGAGCTGTCTGTGAAGCTGTCTAACGGAAAGCTGAACTTGCCCCGGTCATCTGTCTGAATAGTGATGGTGCTTTTGAGGTTGTTGAGGTCTGAGATCACCACACTGGCGTAGGCATCTGGCTGACCGGTTAATTTGGTAGAAGTACCACTGAGGTACAGCCCTTTCTCAGCCTTGAAGCTGGTGCTGGGGAACTTGTCCAGCAGGAGGTCTTTCCAGATAAACCGGCGCCAGCCCTGGGTGAGCATGAGGTTGTCTAAAGCGGTGGCCACCTCAGGCGAAGACGAGGTAAAGTAATAAGACGGTTCTTCAATATAGCCTTTGAGGTCTGAGCTCATGAGCAGGTAAGACACAATATTGGCCGCATTGGGTGCCGGTATAACAGCTTTCTGGTCAGTGACGGCGAGGGAAAAATGACCCGCTACGGGGGCCCCGGCCTCATCTTTGGCTTGCAGCTGCAGGGTTACCTTCTCCCGCGGTTTATAGGCCGGTTTGTCTGGGGTCAGGGTTAACTGCAGTTGAGGGGAATGCTTCACAAACACCAGCCGTTCAGCCAGGGGCTCCCCTTTTTCTGAGAAAACCGTGAACTGCACAATGCCCGTGGGGAACTTACTGGCGGGTATCTCAACCTGAAACACATCACGGGCGGTAGGGCTAACGGCGGCATAGAGGATTTCGCCCCGCACCTGCCCCACCAAGGTAAGGGTTTTAGGTCTGCCGGTGCTGTCTGGGCTAAAACCAAGCGTGTAAAATTTAACCCGAAGGTTTTCTGGCGCCTTGCTGTCTACGGTTAAGATAAAACCTTTCTGCTGGGGTTCTGGCAACGCGTACTCTTTGGCCGCCCCTTTGGTGGTGAGCCGTGCGGTATATTTTTTCCCCGCCTCCGGCACAAACCCAAAGCGCCCCATGCCAAACTTCTGGCTCTTGAAATCTAATAGTTTCTGGCCCTGCTGGTTGTAAATGCCCCCCTGTACCTCTTTGCCCAGCCCGTTGGCGTCTACTGCCTTAAACGCAATGGTGTTCCAGAGGCCGCTTACCAGGTTGCCGCCCTCCGGAAAGAACTGGAGGTCAATTTGCTCCTGCTTCTGGGGGAAGGCAATGGTATGGTTGAGAGCCCTGCCCCCCTGCTCTACCGTGAAGTGCAGTTTGGGGCTTTGGCTGGCTCCGTCTGGCAGGTAGAGGCGCAGCAGGGCTTTGCCGTCTGCGTTGGTGGTTATCTTTTTTGAGGAGGCTTTCTTGTCATAGCTGGTAGAATAGGCCACTGCGGTTTGGGCCAGCGGCTTCTCCTGGTAGTTGAGCAGCCTCAGGTTCACCAGAACAGAGTCACCGGCTCCCTGGCGCTTATAGGTAAAGGCGGTGGTGCTGACCAGGTCTGTCTTGCGGGGGCTGAAGATGTTGAGGTTCTGGTGGTAGACATAGTCTTCATCAAAGTTCTGCATCCAGCTGGTGTAGGCCCGCAGGCGGTACATCCCCTCCGGAATATCATCTGGCAGCTCCATGTTCCCGGCCCCCTGCCCTTTGCTCAGCCTGAAAACGGCGGTTCTGAAGAAGGTGTTCTCCGGGGTGATGAGCTCTACGTACAGCACCCGGCTGTGCGTACTGGGGGTGTGGTCATGGGCATTGACCAGATAGGCTTTGAACCAGATATCCTCCCCGGCGGCGTAATACGGTTTATCCAGGTGCAGGTAAACTTTTTCCTGCGGATACCTGTTGTGCAGAAAGGTTAATTTTGCCACCAATCTGTTGATCAAATCTGACTGCTGCCACGCCGGGGCAAAGGCAGAGAAAGCCAGGGCGGCAAGCGGCAGAAGCAGGCAGATACTTATTTTTGTGCGGGTGGAGAGCGGCATGAGCGTATGATGGTGAGGCGGGCAGAAGCTGTTTTCAAACTATCCTGAACCGGAAAGTGTTGAAAGAACGCAGCACAACCTGTCTCTAGTCTTTAGAACTGTGGAAACAATGGTTTTGGCCTGTTTTCATAAAAGTAGGCCAGAAACGCTATCTTTGCAAGTAACGTAACCCAGACCTAAAAATAGAAAATAGATTACACCTATGGCTATTATTCAAGCTACAGATCAGGATTTTCAGAGTGTGTTGCAAAACAACGAGCGCGTGGTAGTGAAGTTTTTTGCTGACTGGTGCGGCAACTGCCGCCTGTTTTCACCAAAGTTCAAGCGCATGGCAGACAATGAGGAGTTTGCCGGCGTGGCGTTTGTAGACGTGAACGCAGAAACCAGCCCAGAGGCGCGCAAGTTAGCCGGTGTGAGCAACCTCCCCTTCTTTGCCGTGTTCAAAAACGGCGAGTTGGTAGAGGGCGCTGCCACCAGCAAAGAGGAGTATGTACAGGAGATGATCAGAAAAACCGTTTAACGTAACATGAAAGTACCAGCAATCAAGAAATTGGTAGAGACGCAGACCATTGAGTCACTCATGGAAGCCGAAGCCCAATTGATCAATGAACAAATGACCGCCTTTGAGATTGAAGGCGCAGATGAAGGGGAAAAACTCACCCACGTGTTTGGCGCCATCTGGATCCTGAACCACATGAACGACCAGGAGACAGATTTTAAAACGGCGCTGAGAGAATTCACGCAGAAAGTAAGAACCTCTATCAGCTAAAACAGGAGAAAGAACATGTTCAGAGTTTGCATGCACTGTCTCTGAAAGCGTTTTATCTGGCGCAAGCCAGGCAGGGCATGTGTTGCGTTTTTAGCCTGTTTTCTTAAAAACAGCCCTGAAACAGAACCCGAGGTACCCATAGAGGCCTTTGGGCCCGCATCCATAGATTCTCTAAACATGCTCTCCTCATAAAAAAGGCTGCCCACGCATGGGGCAGCCTTTTTTATGAGGCAGGCTTAGGCCTGCTATTTCAGAGAGGCAAAAAAGTTGTCTGCGGTTTTCATGCCCGCCTCTGTGCACAACCCCCTGATGTAGTACAGGAAAACACTCCTGAAAACTTCAGCTATGTCAAATTGCTCTGGAGGGAAAAGAACCGGGTTGATCAGCATGCTCAGCTGTTCCATCATGATCTTGGCCACCAGTTGTATGTTGATATCCCGGCGCAGCTCGCCAGCCAGCACCCCCTCATTCAGGAGCTCATGCAGCAGTTGCTTGGTATATTGGTCTGAGTGCTCCCAATACAGTTTCCAGGCATTGGGGTATTTCTCCATGATTTCCTTGAGTACGGTAGGCTGGGTCATTCTAAGGGTTTCCAGGCCTAGCTGCACCACCAGCAGCAGGCGGCGTAAAGGGCTCTGCTCATCCCTGAAAAGCCGTTCATGCTCCTGTTTCCTGTTTTCCAGGTCAAACGTCACCACTTGCGTCACCAGGTCCTCCATGCCTTGAAAGAATTCATTGAAAGTGGCAGAAGAGATGTCAACACGCTCAACCACCTCCTGCTCATTCAGGTGGGAAAGCCCCTCCTGCCTGATAAGCGTCAGTAATTCCTGCAAAATGGTTTGTTTGAATGTCATAGATTTGTATTAGAGTCCTTACCCATAGGCTCCCAACAAAATGGGGTTCTAAAGATACGTTTTTTTGCAAATGAATGATCTGCTTATGGCCCTACAGTGCGGTCATTTTAAGAGAGGGCAAAATCAGAGAAGAAATTTTCCAGCTCCTTGTTGCCTTGCTCTGTAGAGATACCTTTCAGGTAGTAGAGAAAAATGCCCCTGAACACCTCTGCCAGATTAAACCGCTGGGGCGGAAAGAGCGCCCTGTTCAGCAGCACATTGATCTGCTCCAGCAGTACTTTGGTTACCACTTCCAGGTTAAGGTCTTGCCGGAAGAGACGCTGCTGCACCCCTTTGTTCAGGAGCTCATAGAACAGGTGGTAGGTGTGCATCTGGATATGCCGCTGGTAAAGCTGCCAGACCTGCGGGTACAGGTACTCAATCTGAATGAAAAAAGCCGGGGTGATTTTGAGCAGTTCAGCGGCATGGTGCTTGATCACGTTGAGCAGCTCAGAGATGGGGTGGTGTGACTTCGCCAGCAAAGTAAGCTGTACTTTGCGCTGTTCCTCCAGGTAAAGGTTGAGCGCCTGCCTTAGAAAGTCTTCCTTGTTAGAGAACTGCGCCTGGAACTCAGCAGCGGAGAGACCGTACTCCTGCATGATTTTGCGTTGGGAAAGATTTTTCACCCCGTTCAAACTAAACGCCCGCATTGCTTTCCGCAGGAGCTCATCCCGTGCAATTCCCTGTTCCATATCCGTTCAATAGCCGTAAACAAATATAATACTTTTTAGGAATGCAGCAGCAAACAAGGTGGCAAGACAGCAAGAATGGATGGTCATCACAGAAGAGGTGGCGGCAAATTGGCGGCCTGAAAGGCAGATTTCAGGGTGTCTGAGTAAAAAGAGGCCCCTTTCACCCTAACAATGGCAGAAGTTAACATAACCAATTTTGTAACTTTTAATAGAATAGATTAGGCAGGATCCTGAGAAAAGCTTGTGTTCCCCAAGGGAGAGAACCTCCGGTACGCCAATGGCACTGCAGAGAACATGGCACCAAGGGAGGAGGCACTCCGGGAGGGGCTATGGCTTACATCAGGCGGGAACTGTTGTAGAGGGGGCCGGTACCAGCTCCCCTACTATTTTAGCCGAGAGCAGGCACAGCGGTATGCCGCCGCCGGGATGCACGCTACCGCCGGTAAAGTACAGGCCTTTGAGTTTGCCGGTGAAATTGGGGTGCCTGAGAAAAGCCGCCATCCGGTTGTTAGAAGAGCTGCCGTAGAGGGCGCCGCCAAACGAAGACGTGTCTGCCTCAATGCCTTTGGGGTCCCAGACCCGCTCTGCGGTGATAAGCGCCTCTACGTTGGTACCCAGGGCCCGGCTGATCTTCTGCAGGGCATGCTGCCGGGTCTGCTGTATAAGCGTCTCCCAGTCTTGCCCGGTGTTGTGCGGCACGTTCACCATCACAAACCAGTTCTCATGCCCGGCGGGCGCATCTGTTGGCGTGTATTTAGAGGTGATGTTCACATACACGGTGGGGTCTTCTGACACGCTGCCCTGCTGGAAGATATGCTGGAACTCCTGCCGGTAATCCTGGCTGAAAAAGATGTTGTGCAGGTCCAGCTCTGGAAACGTGCGGGAGATGCCCCAGTAGTAAATGAGCGCCGAAGAGCTGCGGGGCTGTTGAAGGGTTTTCTCCGGGGCGGGCTGCTGCGGCAGGAGCCTGCGGTAGGTAGGCACAATGTCCATGTTGCTGACCACCAGCTGCGCAGGGTATTCCCCTTGCTCGGTTTGTACGCCTACCGCTTGCTTGCCTTGCGTGAGAATCTGCTGTACCGGCTCCTGATACCTGAACTCCACCCCCAGCTCCTGGGCCAGCTTCACCAGGCTCTGGGCAATGGCATAAATACCCCCCTCCGGATAAAAAGCACCAATGTTGAACTCCAGATGCGGAATCAGGTTCAGGGTGCCCGGGGCTTGGTACGGGTCTGACCCGTTGTAGGTGGCGTAGCGGTCCAGCAGCTGCACCAGCCGCGGGTCTTTGAAGGCGCGGGCGTTGGCCGCGTGCATGGTGGTGGTCAGCCCCAGCTCTGGCAGAGCGGGCAGGGTTTTCAGCACGTCTTTGCTCAGGTAGGTGTCCAGGCGGTGCAGGGACTTGTGCAGGAATGTGCTTTCAGTGGCGTGGTAGAGGCGGGCAACTTTCTGGAGGTGGCGCTGCAGCTGCTCCTGCGGTACCCCCAGCTTCTGCTCCACTTCATGGGCAAAGGCGTCTGGTTCTGCGTGGGCGGTGAGGCGGGTGCCGTCTGGCCAGAAATATTGCGTTACCACCGGCAGCCGCTGGTAGTTGAAATAGTCCTTGGGGTTTCTGCCGGCCAGCGTGAACAGCTCATCTACCAGATGCGGCAGGGTGAACAGACTGGGCCCGGCGTCAAAGCGGTACCCGCCGGGCAGCGTGAACTGCGTCATTTTTCCGCCATAGCTGGGGTTGGCCTCAAATACGGTGACTTGGAAGCCTTTCACGGCCAGCCGTACCGCCGCCGCTATGCCGCCAATTCCAGAACCAATGACTGCTGCTTTTGCCATGTTGCCAATCTACGCAGAATTGCGCTTTTAGTGAGCATAACTTGCCAGGGCGGTAAAAGGTTTAGCCCGCGGAGGAGCTGGGGAAAACCGCCCGTTTCTGTTTTGGGCCTGTTTTTCTGAAAACAGGCCCAAAACAGAAACGGGAACAGAAACCAGAGCCGCTGGGGAGCGGTAGTTGCACTGCTTCTTTCTCGCTTGTACACGCGGGCTGCTGCCAATTTCAGCCTTGGCTGGGACCGCATATAGTACCAGAATAGTTTTCTGTTTTGGCCCTGTTTTTCTGAAAACAGGGCCAAAACAGCTATTGCACCTTTCCAAAGACTCTCTTATACACCGGTGCCCGCAGGGCAAACTGCGCATACAGGACCGGGTACAGCAGCAGGTCCAGCAGTTTGGAGCCGGTGCGGTACTCAATCTTCTCATGAATGATGCTGTGGGTGCCGTGGTGGGTGACAAGGTGCTGGTGGCGCCAAAACGTGAGCGGGGCGGGTAGCTCCTGCCCTTCGTCTACAAACCAGACCGCGTTTTCACTTTCCTGCCGCTCCGTGATGAGGCTGGTCCAACGGCGGGAAAAAGGTCCGGCTACCAGCGCTACCTCTACCCTGTCGCCGGGGTGGCTGCCGTCAAAGCGTAAAATTTTTAGTTGGGGGAATGGGGGGGAAAGGGCCTTGAACAGGTCTCTGTTGAAAGCCTGCAGAACTGCCTGGTAGTGCTGGGCCACCGGTACCTGTATATGGAGCTTCATGTTGGCCAGATGTGGTTTCTTTTCTTAACCCCCCAACCCAAGGAAAGTTTTGCCAGAGCCTACGCAGGTAGGCCAAAAGAAAGATAAGAACATTGCTTTACATACCCATAGAAATGAAATTAAGAAGTACCTTTTTGCTGGCCTTGGCCACGGTGTTGCTGTCCTTGTCTGGTTGCCATTACGCCTCAAAAAACGTATACACCAGCAAATCCTTTAGAACGGCTGCCAAAAACCACAAGACCATTGCCATCCTTCCGTTTGATGTGCGGGTGGGCCTGCGCCCGAATGAAATGCGGAACCTGACCCCAGAGCGACATTATGATCTGGAGCTGAAACACGGGCGGGCGGTGCAGAGTGCCCTGCAGGTGTACTTCCTGAAGACCGTAAATGCCAAACGGGAAGTGATCTCTGTGCAGGACGTGCGCACCACCAATGCCATTCTGGAGGAAAAAGATATCCAGCCCGAGGAGCTGACCCAATTCATCCCCACTGAACTGGCGCAGCTGCTGGGGGTTGATGCTGTGCTTATGGGCTCCCTTACCACTGAGAAACCCCTTTCTACCGGGGCCGCCCTGGCCATTGCAGCCTACACCTTCTTCTTCACCCCAGACATTACAGACGGTGGCCCCACCAACGCCGGAAACACAACCATGAAGATCTATGACGGGGCCACCGGAGACCTGCTCTGGAGCTATGATAAAATGCTGGCCCGCGGGCTGGGGAGCGACACCCAAACCATTGTGCGTGCCATCACCAGAAAAGCCAGCAAAAAGATTCCTTATGGTAAACTGAAAGCGTAAGCAAGAGCAACTATTTTGGTATGTTTATTCAGGGAAAAGCTCTTTTTCTGCTATTTTTGATCAGGAAACCCTCAAAAATAGTGGCAGGCGGTACCAGTTCCCTACCTACACACCCAATTGAATGACGCTATCTAAGAATTAACCAAACTTTAATACTTAAATCAACCTACACAAACCTTTCTAATGAGACGTACCCTTTTTGTTTTAGTGCTGCTGGCGCTGTTGACCAGCTTGGGGAGCTATGCCCAAACAAAAGAAATTTACACAAACCCTGCCTTTGCTACCATTGCCAAAGAGCATAAAAAGCTGGCTATTCTTCCGTTTGAGGCCTCTATTGGTATGCGGCCTAACCAGATGAAGACCATGACCCCAGAGCGGATCAAAGAAATAGAGAAAAATGAGGGTCTGGCGGTACAAAGTGCATTGCAGACGTATTTCCTGAAAGAAAGTGGCAAAGATGACTATACTGTTTCCTTTCAGGATGCCAACACCACCAATGCCCTTCTGCTGAAGAACAACATCACTGCTGAAAACATCAAATCTTTCACTCCCGGCGAACTTGCCAAAGTGTTAGGGGTAGACGGTCTGATCATGGGTACCTTTAAAACTGATAAGCCTATGTCTGACGGAGCTTCTCTGGCTTTAGGCCTGGCTGTGGGCTTTTACGGGGCTACCAACTCTGGCAAAACAGCTATTAATATCTATGATGGTGGGTCAGGTGAACTGCTCTGGAAATATGAGAAAACCCTCTCCAGAGGCTTGGGCAGCGATACCAGCACAATCATCAACACCATCATGCGCAAAGCTTCTAAAAGATTTCCTTACTCTAAGCTGAAGGCATAAGCCAAGAGTACCATAAACAGAAAGGCATCTGTTCTATTTGGAGCAGGTGTCTTTCTGTTTATGGCCTGTTTTTGAGAAAATAGTCCCAAAACAGCTACATCTCTTTCAAGTATCCTAATGAGTTAAAGCTGATCCCAATTATTAGAAGTCTTGATCTTCTGCGGTCTGCCAATGATCAGATACAGGATGGCGCCTATGAATGGTAGAAACGCAATTACAATCAGCCAGATAAGTTTTTCAGTGCTGTTCGCGAACTTGCTGGAAAGCAGATCAACCACCGCCCAGATCCAGAGAATACCCGGTATGCCTAGAATGAGCAGGAGAAGAAACAGCTCTCCCATTCCAATGTTGCCAATAAACAAAAGGGTGCTTTCCATATGCTTACAGATTTGATTTCAATATACATTTTCTAGATAAAATATTGAATGAAAGGAGATAAGATTTTCAGTTTGGGAAGCAGCAGTAATGTCTAAGGAAGTTCAGTTTGTGCTGGGAGAAAGAGCTGTAGTTACTTCTGGGGCTGTTTATAAAACTTTAACGCCACGTAGTAAACCCAGGCAAAATAGAAGAAGAACACCAGCCGCTGACCTACCGCTGGGAAATCTTGAAAAACAAAAGGCCATGCTCCAAACAAGATGGTGAGCCACGTAAAAAGAAGGGTGGGTTTGATGGCATCTTTCCAATAAATAGAGGTTCTCATTACCGCCGGAAAAGAAAAGGCTGCCATCAGAAAGAATATATAGCTCCCAAAACTCCCAATTGTGTGCAGCAGCATAGTCAGCGTTTGCCTGTTCTCAAAATCTCCCGGAAAAATGCCAGCCAGGGCCATGAAGAGCCCGCTGAGGAGAAGACTGTAGGCGGGTAATTTACTTTTTTTTGCGGTAGCCATATGGCGGGAAAGCCCCCAAGAGAAAAGGACGATCAGCAGCCCAGGCAGCACATAGCCTAACACGTTCCAAAGGACTTTTCGCGGGGCGTCAACAGAACCCAGTTCGCTCACCGCTTTGGTCAATAGACTGTATTCAGGCCGTAAGGCTGCTAAGGCCAGATACGTAACCCAGAACAGAATAGGAGCCACTAAGCCTGGTAGGGCAGCTTGTCTTTGAGTCATGATGATTTGGTTTCAAAAGATGCTCCAAAGCTAGCGGTCTCTCCTATTTCAGAATTTGATCTACATCAAAAAGCATCCTTCTCTGCCCTGATTCTGCTTAAAGTTTCTTGGGTCATGCCCAAGTGCGAGGCCAACATACCCAGCGGAACGCGGGTAGCCTTGTGTTTGGCTGTTTTCAGGAAAAACTCATACCGTTCCTTCGCGGTGTGGAACTGTAGGGAAATAATGCGCTCAGACTGCTCCAGAAAATAGGTTGACATAAGCATGCGGCCAAAGCGCTCCATCTCCGGAAAATCCAGGAAACACTGCTCCAGTTGCTGTAGATCAATACCCATAAGGGCAGACGGCTCCAACGTCTGTATATAACAAGCGTCCGGCACGTTCTTCAAAAAACTGTGAATAGAGGTGATCCACTCGCCTTCGGCGGAAAACTGATCAGTGATTTCCTTCTCTCCCTTCCGGTAGAAAACCCGCACCAGCCCCTTTTCAATGAAATAGGTAGTGGTGCAGACTCTATTGGGTTTGTGCAAGTAGGCACCTTTCTCCAGTGTGTGCTCTTTGCCTATCTGTTGCAGACGTGCCGCTAACTGCTCTGAGACGGGGATAAACCGCTCAATGTGTCTGATCAGGTGGTGGGACATGGCGGTCACTGTAAAAACAAGAGCAGGCGGAGTGCTTAACCTTCTCTGTCTGCTCTTGTAAAAACGAATAAGGCCTAGTTGATATACTTCGTTCTCATGAACTCGTCTACTTTGCTCTGCACAAAGAAATTCATATAATCTTTGATGTTGAGCATATCAGCTACGGCCTGTTTTTTGTCTTTGGCTTGGGTATAGTAGGCCTTGCAGATCTGATACCCGGCCCAGTACATGCCATTGCGGGGGCGTTTTGGTTCTTTGGCATTCAGCCACTCATCATACTTATCCAGGTACATGTCTTTTTTGAAATCATCCCAGATCAACAGTTCGCGGTCATGGAAGGAAGAGTAATCGCCGTCAGTCTTGCCGGTGACCAGTTCGGCCAGGAATTCGGCGGAGCCTTCTACCAGTGCGTATTTGAGCAGCGTGTTCTCTTTTTTCATGCCCTGCTGGTTGAAATGAATCAGCTCATGTGCCACTGTGACCGGAATGTGCTCAAAGTCCATAACCGTTTTCTTCTGCCGGTCACTCCAGTTTTTTAGAGAGGTAGAGGGTGTTTTGCTCATGAGTTCGGTGCCAATGAGCAGGCCGTTGTCTGAGGCGGTGCCGTTAGAGGTAAAACTTCCTATTACAAAATACACATCCGGGAAAACGGCTTTGGGGTACAGGTCTTTGAACTGGGTAAAAGAGGTGTAGATGTGCTTTTTAAAGTCACCCGCTTTAGTGACAGTGGGCTGAATGGAACTGTAGAAACGGTGATTTTGAAGCACAGCCTTAGAAAACGCCTGCTCATTTTTGATCTTACTGGCGAAGAAATCCTCTAACCCGGCGGTGCCTTTTTCAAAGTAGTGCTTCTGGAAAACCTCCGGCGCCTTGGCGGTATCCTTTTTGGCCAATTCAAACGCTTTAAAGAAATTCTCCAGGTCTGCCGTGATGATCTTACTGGAGGTAGCATTCTCACTGTACGCTGGCTTCACAGCGTTGACGAGGCTCTTCCACCGTTTGTCTGCATGCAGCGCCTTTAAATCTGCATCTGTGCTCAGGTGGTCTTTGTCCCGCCAGCCGTTTTTGACCGCCAGGTTCAGGTACGTAAACGCACTCTCTATGTCCTGGGCCATGGCATAACAGCAGGCAGCGTTGTAGTAACTGGATTTCTTCTGGCTCTTGTTCGTAGTAGCCTCAGCAGCCTGCACGTACAGCGGTCCCGCCTGGGCATAGGCTTTCTGGCTGTACAGCTTGGCTGCCTGGGCCGCCGTTTCTGAGCTGGTTTGCCCAAAGGCGGTGATGGCGCAAACCAGAGCAAGTAGAAGGAAGGGTAAGCGTAAGGTCATTGGGTGGGTTTAGGTAGTGGACTGGAGGATGAGGATAATCTGTTTGAATTTTGAAGATAACGGTATTATTTCAAGAAAGCCAAACTGACAGAAGTATTTTAGAGATGATTAAATTGGGGCCTTGAGTTATGCCTGTGAACGTGCAAAGACGTTTATTCCCTCAATAAATTATGTCTAGATAAGCTTTGGTGCAAGCGTTCGTTTGTGTTAATACCTCTCCTGATCAACAAGCTTTCAGCTTTTCTCTCAGTTTAACCGTCGCTCATTTGCTCAAATCCGTGTCTCAGAATAAGCTCGTCGCACTCCTCCTGAAATGTTTTTTTGCTGTGGTGCTCCTCTTGTCTCTTAATGTACTACCTCACTTTGTCTAACATTGATGCTGAGACAGAAACTGCAAAATATTCATCTTGCCACTTAAATTCTGAGGCAGTTAAGCGGTGTTTGTTGATCCAGTAAGAAGATTCGCCTTTGATCAGTTGCGCCACTTTCTGAATAGTCTGGTCTGTTCCCAGCGAAACCAAGCAGTGGCAGTGATCAGCATCCCCGCTGATGAAGTCCAGAAAAATCCCCTTTTCTCTGGCATTCTCTCTGATATGGTTCCAGACCTGTAACCGTAATACTTTGTTGTCAAGCAGAGGCTCTCAGTTTTTGGTAGCCCACACAAAATGAATATATACCTTGATGAACGGCACCTCTGGAAATGTTAATTGATAGATTCGGCTAAAGCCAAGATTTAAATCTATGTTGAATGGGTTAAAACCCATTTCTATTCAAGCCTGCACGTGATATTGGAGTCAATATTTTCTGTTAGCAGGAAGGTATAGTGCACATTAGCGTCTAACTATATATCCCTTATCAATTGGAATGGGTTTTAACCCATTCAACAATTATTCTCCAAACTTTAGCCGAATGCATTTTTCCCGTTTTTGGCCTCTTTTCCCAAAAACAAGCCAAAAACAAATTAACTCAGCAAACTCTCAATATCCTCTTTTGTCAGACGCTTGATCACGGCCTCATCGGTAGAAATCAGATCAGAGACTAATTGGATTTTCTTGTCCTGCAGGGCCAGTATCTTCTCTTCTACGCTGTTCTTGGTGATGAACTTGTAGGTGAAGACGGTGTTCTGCTGGCCTATGCGGTGAGCACGGTCAACGGCTTGGGCCTCTACGGCGGGGTTCCACCAGGGGTCTAAGATGAACACGTAGTCGGCGGCGGTGAGGTTGAGGCCAACGCCCCCGGCCTTGAGCGAAATCAAGAACACGGGCAGGTTGGGGTCATTCTGGAAGCTATTCACCTGCGCCTGCCGGTCTTTGGTGGAACCGTCCAGATAGGCGTACTTGATCTTGCGCTCGTCCAGCGCCGCCCTCACCAAATCCAAGTGCTTCACAAATTGACTGAAGATAAGCACTTTGTGTCCTTCGCTTACCACGTTCTTGGTCAGGCGCAGTACCTCGCCCAGTTTCCCGGATTCGGCTTCATACGTAGGATCTGCCATGAGCGGATGGTTGGCGATCTGGCGCAGCTTCATGAGGCCCTGCAGAAGCATGAACTGAGATTTGCCCGTGCCCTGCTCCTCAATGGTTTTCAGGATTTTGTTGCGGTAGTAAGATTTGGTTTCCTCGTAGGCATGCTCCTGCTCCTCGGTCATCTTGCAGTAGGTGACGTGCTCAATCTTTTCGGGCAGCTCAGTGGCTACCTGGCTCTTGTGGCGGCGCAAGATGAAGGGTTTGATGAGCGCATGCAGGCGGCGGGTCTTGTGCTCGTCTTTCAGCTTCTCAATGGGGCGCAGAAACTCCTTCTTGAAGAAATTCTGCGTACCCAGCAGCCCCGGGTTGATAAACGACATCTGGCTCCATAGATCCAGCGTACTGTTCTCCACGGGCGTACCGGTGAGGATTAAACGGTGCTTTGACTTCAGCTCCCTGATAGATACTGAGGTGTTGGAATTTGGGTTTTTGATGGCCTGTGACTCGTCTAAGATCACATAGTCAAAGACGTACTTCTGCAGGATCTCGTGGTCCAGCCGCACAATGCCGTAAGACGTCAGGATCAGGTCATAATGCTTGAACTGAGAGACGTTCTTATTGCGGTACGTGCCGGTGTAGGTGAGAATACGTAGCTGCGGCGTGAACTTTTGAGCCTCAGCTAACCAGTTATAAATCAAAGAGGTGGGCATGACCAGCAGCGAGGCGCTCTGCGCACCGTGCTCCTTGCGGTGCTGCAGCATGGCCAGCGTCTGCACGGTTTTCCCAAGACCCATGTCATCAGCTAAACAGCCGCCAAAATGGAACTCCTGTACAAAGTGCAGCCAATTGTAGCCCGCCTTCTGGTACGGGCGCAGTTCGCCTTTGAAACCGCTGGGCAACGGCTTGTCTTCTACGGCCTCAAACTCGCGCAGCTTCTCCAGTTTACGGCTCATGGTGACGGTGGCCAGGTTGCCGTTCTGCAGGTCACTGACCAGAGAAAGGTGGTGCTTGTGCAGTTTGAGCTCGTCATCGCCTTCAGAGAAGGCAAACAGCTCCAGGTACTGCGTAAACCATTCCTCCGGAATGATAGCGATCTGGCCGTTAGGCAGCTTGTATTCGCGGCGCTTGGTGAGAATGTGGTTGCGCAGTTTGATAAACGGTATCTCGTACGGCCCAAACCGCACCGTCCCGTAAATATCAAACCAGTCATTGGTCTCGTTGATGCCCACGCTCACGCTGGTCTCGCCAATGAAATAATTCTTGTCAGACTGGCTTTGCTTGACTGTGAGGCCCAGTTCTTCCAGCGCTGATGCATGCGCATTGAGCCAGCTAAAGGCTTTTGACTTGTCCAGCACGGCTTTGCCGTTCCTGATCTCCAGGCCGCGGCTGGCCAGTTCGCGCATCACCGTCTTCTCCTGCTCCAGATCCCGGTGCACGCGGTGGAAGATGTACGAATCTGGCGTTTTCTCCACGTTCACACTGATCTGGCGCGTCTCCTGCGTGCCCACAGTGTAGTCACCGTACTGGAAGTGCAGCTGAAACACAATCTTATCAGCGTCTGATGGTTGAGGGTACTCCTCCTCTTCTTCTTCGCCGTGGGCGGAAAATAAAACGGGGGCGGGTTCTGCCACGGCCAGTTCAGAGATCTGGAGCTGCGGCTGCGGCACGTACCGCTCAGACTGTATCTCAAAACCCTTGGCGTAGACATCAAACTGCTCTACCAGCGGGGCCACAAACTTGCGGTAGTAGCTTTCCTCCACGTTGCGGGGCACCACAATAAACTTCTTATTCAGGAACGGCTGCAGCTTTTTGCCGTCTACCTGCTTCTCAAAGCTGTAGAACACGTCATTGAGCAGCAGCCACGCCGGCTCCTTGCACACCAGCACGGCGTTCTGGTACTGGAACTCCAGCTTTTCGCCTTTGTACTTGATGGTGGGGAAATAGTGGGTATTGTCGTCATTCCGCCGGAAGTGGAACAGCACGGTGGCTTTCTCAGTGGCCATCTGCACCTGCTTCCAGGTGGGTTC
Source organism: Rufibacter ruber (assembly GCF_014138425.1). Lineage (NCBI taxonomy): Bacteria > Pseudomonadati > Bacteroidota > Cytophagia > Cytophagales > Hymenobacteraceae > Rufibacter > Rufibacter ruber. Next base: position 61,439 of record NZ_JACJIQ010000002.1, on the reverse strand, counting down.
ACCGTCTTTGCCCATGATAAAGACCATCTTGTGCTGCAGCAGGTCCAGAATCTTAGACATTCTAGCCTGTACGTAGTGGTCAATGGTCTCCTGCAGCAGCTTATCGCCTTTGGCGGGGTCATAGGTCTTGAAGAAGAAGTCGGCCAGGGTGGTTTTCTTTACGGCAAATTTCTTGAACACCGCGTCCTGCTGGATCTGGTCCATGAGCTCAATGAGCTTGAAGTCCACCTCGTCCAGGCGGGCGGCAAATTCCTCGGCATTCTTGCTGGAGATGTTCTGGTGCTGGAGCGTGAGCTGCTTTTTAGAGTTGACCTGCACCACAAAAGACTCAAAGAGATAGCCCAGGTATTCGTGCTCAAAGAGCGAATAAATAACTTGAAAAGGCTGTGTGGTGAATACTTTCATGGCAGAGGCTCGCTATCCCAATCTTGAAATTACTATAAATTCCAATTCGCTGTACAGGGAATGGTAAAATTTTTAGCAAATCAACCTCCGGCAGGCCGTAATGTTTTGAACCGGCAAGAAAAGTAGACGCTTTTTCTGTTTTCGGCGTGTTTTCTGAAAATCAGGCCGAAAACAGAATTCGTTAAAAAGAGAGCTCTCTTCTGCGAGGGGTACCGTTCTTTCTTTCCCCTAATTGGGCGCTAGGGTTGCTGTGTTTGAAAGGAAACAAGGACCGCTCCTGCTGGCGGGGATTGGGCTTACAAGTGGTCTCTGACGGAGATGGCTGCGGCTTTACGGGCCGGTCTGATGGAAACCAGCAGGGTAATGAGAATAATGGCGGCCGCGGTAAGCAGGAAGTCCATGGGCCGCATGAGCACAGGATACGCCTCTACCACTGAGGTGGTCATGCCCATGGAAACAAGGCCGTACGTTTGCTGAATCCAGCAGATGGCCCCGCCTACGGCCAACCCTACAAACGCACCGGTAAAGGCCACAATGGCCCCCTCGGTGAGGAAGATACGCCTGATGGTACCCGGGTCTGCGCCCATAGAGGCCAGAATGGCAATGTCTTTCTGCTTGTCCAGCACCAGCATGGAGAGTGAGAAGAAGATGTTGATAGAAGCTATGAGCAGCACAAAGGTGAACGTGACAAACACAAACAGCTTTTCTACCTTCACAGCCCTGAGCAGGCTCACGTGTTGCTGTTCACTGTTCAGGACCTGAAAGCCGGCTCCTAGGGTGCGCTGCAGGGCGGCCTGTACCTTGTCAATGTTGGCAGGGTTGTGGGTTTTAACCTCAATAGAAGTGCGCTTGTTCTCATAGCCCAGCAGTTCCTGCGCAAAAGCGAGCGGCACAAACACGTACTGGTCATCATACTGCCGCTCAATGGCAAACACCCCGCCTGCCTGAATCCCAATCTGCCTGAACGCGTTCTCTGGGTTGATAATGGTCTTCTTGCCTGCCTTGGGGTACAGGAACTGGAGGGGCGAGAACGGGTTCTCTGGTCTGATAGAGAGCTGGTACTGCACACCGCGGCCAATGAGGGCATATTGCTTGCCGTCGCGTTTGAGGCGGTGGTCGCCGTCTACAATGACAGAGTCAATCTGGTTCTGCTGAAAGAAGTTGTCACTTACGCCTTTGATCTTCACCACCATCTGGCGGTCATTGTAGCGCAGCAGGGCGTTGTCTTCAATGACCTCTGTGATAAGGGCGACCCCGGGTGTTTGCCTGATTCTGTTGAGAAGATCAGCATTGGCCTCAAATGACTTGCCCTGCAGGGCCGTGATTTTGATCTCCGGGTCAAACTTGCCATACAGGGACTTGATCAGGTCCTCTAATCCGTTGAATACAGACAGCACCACAATCAGGGCCATGGTTCCCACGCCCACGCCAATCATGGCAATAATGGAGATGATATTGATGATGTTGCGCTTCTTCTTAGAGAAGAAGTAACGGCGGGCTACTAAAAGGGCAACGTTCATCTTTAAGGTATGCGTGTAAAGTAAGGGCAGGGTGGCGTCCAGCCACCCTTAAGTTCGGTTTACTGTTCTCAGGCCAAAGGGTTTTCTTTTCTGTTGGCCGTAAGCGCCTGTTTATATTTGTCTCTTACGCTGCATAACGCCATAAAAGAACCGGCGTGCACACTTTTCCCGTTCTGTAGCGCTGCTGCTGAAGAACTTTTCCCCGGCTCTTTTCGCCAGTAAAATCAAAATTTAAACATGGGCTAAGGACAGGGGGCAGCACCGGCAAAAAGTTACAGGTGTTCTACTTTCTCCTCTTGCAGCGGCTTGTGCATACACACGCTGCTCTCAATGTTCTTGTACTGGCCGTAGTTAGGGATAGGTGTGTAGCCGTTTTTGCTGTAGAGCCTGATGGCTTCTGGCATGGCCTTCCCGGTCTCTAAGATGAGCTTCTCAAAGCCCAGTTCAACAGCCCAGCGCTCCAGTTCCCGCAGCACCCGGCCTGCAATGCCCTGGCCCCTGAACTCAGGCAGCACAAACATCCTTTTTACTTCGGCGGTAGTGTCTGCATACGGTTTGATGGCGCCGCAGCCTGCTGGCACCATGCCCTGGTACGCCACCACCACGTGCCGGATCATGTCTATTTTGTTAAACTGGGCAAAGAAGGAGTGGTCGTCTCCGTCTCTTACGTGCAGGTCAGCGTCTAGAAGGGCCACCAGCTCTGCAAAGTCTTGGCTGCCGGAATCAGTTCTGAGGAGCTCTGTCATAGGGGGTTGGTTTCAATAGAGCAAGGTACGCAGCAAAACGCAAAAAACTTACCGGGTCAATACGTGCGTTTTTGGCCTGTTTTCTGAAAAACAGGCCAAAAACAGAAAGACAGTCTCTGCTTTTACGGGTTCTGGCTTGGCTGCTGCGTTTCTCCCGGGTAACCTGTTCCTGCTTTGGTCACCGGTAAAGAGGGCTTATTTCCAGGCTTTCACAATAAGACCTGTCCCGGTGGGGTGCTTGCTGTGGGTGTCAAGCCAGTTGAGCAGCAGGCAGAACGGGAAGGTCACCAGGTAATAGAACGGCAACAGCACAAAGAACGCTTTTGACGCACCCAGCATCAGGATTGGGTACTTCATGCTCAGGCGCCACGAGATCTTGCCGGGGGTGCCGTATGAATAGTTGGCCTCCATGCGGGTAAAGCCGGCCGTGCGCAGCTTCTCCTGGATCTCCTGAATGTTGTAACCGTCCCGCACGTGCTCCTCAATAAACGAGCTTTCCTCATCGCCGTGCACGTCTGAGCCGCCCTGGTCAGACGGGGTGGAGATCAGCAGCATTCCGCCGGGGCGAAGCGAGGCGTGAAAATTTTTGAACACGTCCACGTCTTCTAAGATATGCTCCATCACGTCTACAGACAGCACCAGGTCAAACGCCTGCGGGTCCTGGAACGTCACCAGGTCTTCTACCCTGAACAGCACATTGCGGCGGTTGATCTGCCGGAAGAAGTTGTTACAGTCTGCCACCTGCTCGTCTTTCACGTCAACGGCCAGGGTGCGCCACTTGTCACTCATGCCAGACAGATAATAGGTGTACTGGCCAAAGCCCGAGCCGGCATCCAGTATCTGGATGGGCTGCTGCCTTTTGCCTTTGGCCCAGGCCTTCAGCTCCTTGTGAATGTGCCACGAGCGGAGCAGCAGCAGGTCTAGCAGGTTGTAGAAAAGCTTGCGCAGGAAAGGCGTTTTGTTGAACGCTTCGCCCAGGACGCGTTTAATAGGATCGTACTGCATGGGTGGGTTTAGTAGCTGTGGGTGGGGCTGCGGTTATCGGTCACTCAGATCGTCTTCGTCTTCATCTTCCAGGCCTTCCTCGTCATAAAGGTCCTCCTCGTCTTCCTCAGACCTGAACGGGTTGGAGGGGTCTTCTTTTGACTCAGCGGGGATGTCCAGCTCAGAGATGATCTTATCCATCTTGGCGGCATACTCGGCGGTGTCATCCAGATAGAAGATAAGCTCCGGGATCACGCGCACCTGGTTTTTGATGCGCTTGGCCAGTTCATGCCTGATGGTCTTGGAGTTCACCCTGATCTCATTGAGCAGGTCCCGGCCATTGGGGTTGAGCAGCAGGCTCAGGTGTACCTTGGCCACACCCAGGTCAGGTGAAACTTTTACATCTGTGATGGATATATAGGCCCCTTGAAACAAGTGGGAGACGTTGCGCTGAAAGATTTCAGCCAGCTCCTTCTGAATCAGCCGGGCGAATTTTTGTTGTCGTTTACTCTCCATGGTTCAGCAAATATCGCATTAATTTCACATTTTTACCCCACAAACCGCCGCCCACTTTGCAAGGGTGGCTCAGCCGCATGTACGATTGATACGATTCTTCCGCAGTTTGTTCCCGTCTAGGTGGGTGGTGTTGGTGCTGCTGTTTCTCCTGATCCGGCTTCCGTTACTCTTTTTTGGGGTGCCTGCCACGCTTTCTGAGCTGCACCACATGCTCTTGGGGGAGCGCCTGCACGAGGGTTTTGTCCTGTACCGCGATGTGTATGACGCCACCGCCCCGCTTTCAGCAGCGGTGTACTGGCTCCTGGACTCGCTCTTTGGGAAATCTTACCTGGCGCATAGGCTGCTGGCCACGGCGGTGCTGGGCTACCAGGCCTTTCTGCTGAACCATATTTTCAACAGAAACCAGGTGCACCCCTACAAGAGCTTTGTGCCGGCGCTGCTGTACCTGGTGTTTGGCAGTGTCTTTTTTGAGCTGGACGTGCTCTCACAGCTGCTGCTGGGGCAGACGTTCATCATTCTGGCGGTTTCTAACCTGACGGCTATCTCCAAAGAGGCCACCAATGCGGGGCGCCTGTTCAGGGCAGGTTTCATGCTGGGGCTGGCGGCGCTGTTTTACCTGCCGCTCATCTGGTTTCTGGTGCTGGGTTTCTTTGCCATCATCTATTTCGCCTCTAACGCGTTCCGGAGCATTCTCCTGATGCTGACCGGGTTCATGTTTCCGTTTAGTGTGGTGTTCACCCTTTTTCTGTACCAAGATGCCACCCTGCCGTTTCTGGAGCAGGGGCTGGCGTGGTCATGGCAGTTTAAATTTACGTTTGTGTTGCCGTTCTGGCAGGTGGTGAAGATTGCGGCTATCCCGTTAACGGTGCTGCTGCTCTCTTTCTTAAGCCTGCCGCTGGTAAACCTGGGGCTGAACTACCAGGCGCGTTTTCTCCAGTTCATGCTCATCTGGGTGATTGTCTGCGGCCTGGTGCTGATAAGCGGACATGACGGCTCTGCCAAGGGCCTGGTGCTGCTCCTGCCTTTGCTGGGGTATTTTGGGGTGTTCCTCTTCTCCTGGCAGGGCAAGAAGGTCTGGCTCGCTGAAATCCTTTTTCTGGTCTTGCTGGCAGGGGTGGTGGTGATGCGGTACAATCCGCTGGGGTTGGTGTACGCGCCGCTGGGCATTGAGCCGCAGCGGGTGCAGGTGCAGGATAGCCCCCTCTACCAGCAGGTCAGAAACGAGCGTCTTCTGGTGCTGGGGCCTGACCTGAACTACTACCAGCACAACCACCTGGGTTCACCGTATCTGCGGTGGGATCTGGCGCAGCCGTATCTGGGCCGTCTGCACTACTATGATGCCCTGTTCACTGTCTACCAGGACCTGCGGAAGAACCCGCCCACCTATATTGTAGACCAGCAGGGGCTTATGCCGGAGCTGCAGTACAAAATTCCCGCTCTCTTTCAGCGGTATGAACGGGTGGGGAATGGGGTGTTTTACCGCCTGGTGCAATAGCTGTTTTGGAGCTGTTTTCCTGAAAACAGCTCCAAAACAGGTCAAGTTGTTTTTGAGTGGTGGGAAAGGTTGTTGCTATGGAAGTCTGCAGTTGTCCCTTTGGCGGAGCGGCCTGTTTCTGCAGTGGGTAGCTTGCTATTTTCCTGGTGGTGCGGGTTAACGCAGGGTCTCCCTCTTTTCATTGTTGCAGTGGCGTAGTCTGCTGTTCCCCTGGCTGGACAGTGGGATGAGTGCCTCATAGGCTGTGTTCCATTGCTGCTGCAGTTGAAATGCGTAGTCCGCTATTCCCTTGGCTTTGGTGGTTGACGCGGTGCCTCACTCACTGTGTTGTTTCATCTTTTCCGGTAAGCGCTCACGGCCGCGGGGCCCCGTCCTGGCGGTGAGCACTGCTGTTAAAACTACGCCTTTGGCGTTGCCTTCGGCACCGTATTAACAGAGGCGCTCACCCCCAGGACTGGTTTGGGTTCCTCTCCTGATCAACTTCTCTAGCTCTATCTGCCTCTGCATGTAACCGTTGCTGTCCCGCTAGCCTGGGGCGAGCCCGTGCTGCGCACATCAGCCAGGGGCAGAAGTGCTAATTAACAGAGGTGCCACTGGCAGAAGTGTTGGTTGTTCATTGCTGCTTGTTTACTTATTGCTGTTTGCCTGCCGCTTTCTCTGGTTCAAGTTTCCAACTTGGACCTATAATGGCGGAAGCTTTCAGCTTCCATGAGGCGGCAGCCTCACATGACCTCTGCCCTCTATAGCTCCCTCTTCTGCCCCTCTATGGCGCGGAAGTTACTTCCGTGCCTTCTAACGCCAGCTGATACTCCCGCGCTGGCGCGAACCTCCAGACTCGTGCCTACAGCTGACGGGCGGCCTTCCCCGCGGCGCGGCAGCGAGAGCAGGCATTGCTGCTTCATTCGTACTGAATTGCCTAAGGAAAAAATGAAAGGACTCAGAACTCAAGACTCATAACTCAGAACTCACTCTGATGCTCCCCCTTTGAAGGGGGCGAAGGGGGATGTTGACACAGGAGAGCACGCATTGCAGATCATTGTTCGTGTAATTTACTAACACTACGGCTCTTCCAGAGTTGCCCCCCTCGTTGCTTCACCTGTGATCTGTAAGAGCCGCAGATGGTAACTCCCGGGAAGCCGAGCATTCAACCGCCCCCTCCCTCCCCTGAGCTGACGGGCTCAATACCATTAACCGCAGTACTGCCTGCACCAACTGGTTTTCTGACTCCTGTTGCTGTTCGTGTCACTGCTACTTGCTGGTGCTTACCCCATGCGGTCCATTTAGGGCTGCATTGTGAATCCTGCTTTACAAAAAAAAGCCCTCTCTGGTTCTTAAACCTGAGAGGGCTTGGGGCTGTTTTGGGCCTGTTTTCAGAAAAACAGGTCAGAAACAGAAAAGTGGACTATGCGCAGGCAATCTTGTTGACGCGGTTCTGGTGGCGGCCTCCTTCAAACGGGGTGCTCAGAAAGGCAAGCGCCATTTCTTTGGCTGCCTCGTCGGTGACAAAGCGGGCGGGAATGCAGAGAACGTTGGCGTTATTGTGGGAACGGGCCAGCTGGGCCAGTTCTTTGTTCCAGCAGAGAGCGGCTCTCACGCCGGCGTGTTTGTTGGCGGTCATGGCTACGCCGTTGCCGCTTCCGCAGATCAGGATGCCCAGTTCGTACTCCTGGTTTTCCACGGCTGTGGAAAGGGGGTGTACAAAGTCTGGGTAGTCTACTGAAGCCTCAGAGAACGGCCCGAAATCTTTCAGTTCGTGCCCCTGGGCCTCCAGTGCCTGCTTGAGAACTTCTTTGTACTGGTATCCGGCGTGGTCGCCGCCTAAGGCAATTTTCATAGCGGTGGTAATAGGTTAAGAAGTCGCTTGTTCATTTAAACGGGCCACGTCACGGCGCCGAACCATCCAGGAGATGTGAATGCTCACCTCATAGAGCAGCAGCAGCGGGATGCCCATCAACGTCATGCTCAGTACGTCTGGCGGCGAGAGAATGGCGGCTACCAGGGCAATTACTACAATGGCATGTTTGCGGTACAGCTTCATGAGCTCTGGGCTCACCAGCCCCACCCGTGACAGGAAGAACACAATCATGGGCAGCTCAAACATGATGCCGCATGACAGCACCAGTGTCACCAGCGTGGTCACATAAGAAGACAGGTCAAACTCGTTGGCAATGCTGGGGTCTACCTGGTAAGACGCCAGAAAGTTGATAGAGAGCGGCGAGACAATGAAGTACCCAAACAGTGAGCCTATCAAGAACAGGAATGACACAAAAAACACGGCACCTCTGGAGTTTTTCTGCTCGTTTGGGTACAGCCCCGGTTTGATAAACCGCCAGATTTCCCAGAAAAGGTAAGGGAAACCCACCAGTAACCCAATCACAAAGGAGCTGGTCAGGTGCATGGTGAACTGCGAGGCCAGCTCCCGGCTTTGCAGCGTGAAGTCCAGCTCATTGATACAGAGGCCCGGTGAGTTCAGCGCGGCGCCTATCTCACAGAGTTTGCGGTACGTAAAGAAGTCTGTGCGTGACGGGCCCAGAATAATTTCATGGAAGACAATCTCCGGGTAGCTGAATGCCAGGCCCGTCACCACCACAATGGCAATGGCTGAACGAATCAAGTGCCACCTGAGAACCTCCAGGTGGTCTAAAAAGGTCATCTCATGCTCTTCCCCGCTGTGTGCTGCCACCTCTTGAGAACGTTGTGCCATTTAGTTGAGTAATGCTTAGTAGCTGAACAACGGGAACTGTTCCATCCAGTTGTTGATTTCGTTTCTGGTCTGGGTGATGACGGTGTCATTGTCATGGTTCATGAGCACGCGGTCAATGTAGTCTACAATGCGGTCCATGTCCTGCTCCTTCAGCCCCCGGGTAGTTACGGCGGCAGAGCCAATCCGGATTCCGGAGGTTACAAATGGCGACTTGTCATCAAACGGCACCATGTTCTTGTTGATGGTGATGTCTGCTTTGATCAAGGTGTTCTCTGCCAGTTTGCCCGTGAGGTCTTTTGACCGCAGGTCAATCAGCATCAGGTGGTTGGCCGTTCCGCCCGAAATCAGTTTATAGCCTCTGTCTACAAAGCCTTTGGCCAGCATCTGGGCGTTTTTCTGCACCTGTTGCGTGTATTCTTTGTAAGAAGGGGACAAGGCTTCAAAGAACGCCACGGCCTTGGCGGCAATCACGTGCTCCAGCGGCCCGCCCTGCGTACCCGGGAACACACCGCCGTCCAGCAGAGAAGACATCATTCTCACTTCGCCTTTTGGCGTTTTCAGCCCGAACGGGTTTTCAAAGTCTTTGCGCATCATGATCATTCCGCCGCGCGGGCCCCGCAGGGTTTTGTGGGTGGTAGTGGTCACAATGTGGCAGTGCTCAAACGGATCATTCAACAGACCGGTGGCAATCAAGCCGGCTGGGTGGGAGATGTCGGCCAACAGCAGTGCGCCAACGGCATCAGCGGCTTCGCGCAGGGCTTTGTAGTCCCAATCACGGGAGTAGGCAGAGGCGCCGCAGATGATCAATTTGGGTTTTTCACGCCCGGCTACCTCTCTGATCTTGTTGAAATCAATCTCACCCGTCTCTGGTTCCACTCCGTAAAACACCGGCTGGTACAGTTTGCCGGAGAAGTTCACGGGGGAGCCGTGGGTCAGGTGACCGCCGTGCGACAGGTCAAAGCCTAAAATTTTATCACCTGGGTTCAGCACCGCCAGCATTACCGCTGCGTTGGCCTGTGCCCCGGAGTGCGGCTGCACGTTCACCCATTCTACCTTGAACAGTTCTTTGGCGCGGTCAATAGCCAGTTGCTCTGCCTGGTCAACCACCTCGCAGCCGCCGTAGTAGCGCTTGCCGGGTAGACCCTCAGCATATTTATTGGTTAACACGCTGCCCATGGCCTGCATTACCTGCTCAGAAACAAAGTTCTCAGAGGCTATGAGTTCTAAGCCATGCAGCTGGCGCTGGTGCTCTTTCTGGATAAGGTCAAAGATTTGGGAATCGCGTTGCATGCGTTTGATTTTAGTGGGTGCCCAAAAGTACAGCCAATGCAGCAAATTACCAATGATTTGTAAAGGCAGCTTGCCTCTGTGGGTACAGAAATACCTGCGGGCATAAAAAAAAGCCCTGGTGTTCCAGGGCTCCTTTACGGGGGATGGGCAAATCTTATTCTTTGATTAACCGGTGGTTTGTTTTATGCCCGTTTAGCTCTACCGTGACAAAATATAGACCGGGGGCTATGTTCGCATCAATGGGTAGCTCTATTTTGTTCGTGCGGCTTCTGACCTGGATATTCTTCTTTATCAGTTTTTGACCCGTAAAATTTGAAAGGGAGAATGAGATAAGATCATTTTCTTCTGCGTCAAGTTCTACTGTAAGGGTTTTTGTGAAGGGGTTGGGGTACACCTTGGCAGCGTTGGCTTTCACCAGGCCTTTCGCCTCTACTGCAATGACCTTGCTGTACTCACTTCCGCCGTCTATATCAACCTGCTTTAGTCTGTAATAGGTGACTGCCCCCTTTGCGGGAGCCATATCTAGATAAGAATAGTCTGTAAGCACGGCGCTGGTGGTGACTTTGCTGCTGATACGAGCCAACGTGCTGAAATTGCCTTGCCGTAAATCAGTGGTTGACTGCACCTCAAAATAGTCATTGTTCAACTCAGTGGCCGTCTGCCAGATGAGGGCTGTGCCGTTGGCAGAAGAGGTGGCCTCAAATTTGACTAGTTCTACGGGCAGGGTGTTCTCAACAAAGAAGGGGAAAGAGGTGCTGCCCCCTCCTGCCGTGAATGCCACAATCTCTCCCTCGCCCTCTGTGGCCCCTAAGGGGACTTCTGTGGTGAAACCGTTACTGGTGGGGGTGATAAAAGCATTTTTCCCGTTAATGGTGACTGAAGCTATGTTCCCCGCAATGCCCACCCCTTCTACCGTTACCGGGGTGCCAATGGGGCCTCCGTTAGGATTGGCAGCAGTGATGCTGGACACTGTAAAATCAGAGGGGGATTCTGCCAGGCCCAGAATATCATTGATGTACACTTTGCCTGTGACGGCCCCAGGGGGTACTACGCCTCTTACTTCTGTAGGACTAATAAATTCTATACTGTTTGAGAAGATCTGATTCCCGTTTGCGTCTAGAAAATACATGCCGAAGTAGGACGTGAAATTCTCTCCAGTTAGAGTGAGGGTGGTTCCTATACCGCCAGCCTGGTAATCAAAGGATGTAACCACGGGTGGGGCATTGTTCCAAATGATGAATTCTTCCGGGCTGGTGGCTACGGCCCCTCTGCTAGGGAAAACGGTTACTCTGCCTGTAGTAGCGCCCTCTGGCACTATGGCCACCACCTCTGTTTCAGACACAGAGACAATCTCTGCCTCTACCCCGTTGAAAGCAACAGTGGTTACTTGGCCAAGATCAGTTCCAAAAATGGAGATAGATTCTCCTGCAAAGCCGTCTGGATAGTAAAGTTCTGTAATAGGTGAGATGGCAGTCCCTGTCAGGTTAAGTACATAAGAGGGTTCATCTGCATCATTATTGGCAATGGTGATCACTGCCTCTTTGGTGGGAACGGTTGCCGAAGTGGGGGTAAAGGCAACCGTAAAAGTTGTCTCCCCGTTGCCGGGAACAGAAGCGGCGGGTTGAGAAATAATTCTGTACTGATCTGCAGCGCCTCCACTCAGGGTAATAGAAGTGATGGCAAGCGGCCCAGAGCCGGTATTCTTGATTTTGAACACCGCCTGTACAGTTGTGAAAATATTGGGACTGCCAAAGCTGTATGGCGTTGTGGTGATTATTCCCCCGTAAACGGTGCCGTTTTGTTCTACGCTGATTTCAGGGTTAGGCGTAGTGATACTGACGGCATCAAGATTGACAATGGTGGAACCTGCTTTTAATTCATACAGAAACTTAACATGCCTTGTGGTGGGGGCAAGGGAGCTGCTGAAAGCCTTGGCAGATGTAGTCAGCTCGTTCCCGGTGAATTCCTCAACAGAAGTGTAGTTTTTGCCGTCTGCTGATTGGAGCACGTTGAATATCCCTGTAGACAAGCCCGCGCTAGCCCTTAAATTATAGTTCAGTTGGCCTGCAGCCCTGTCAAAATGTATGACTAAACTGTCTCCGGTGGTGTCAAAAGACGCTGAATTGCCCGCATTGTCACCATAGTTAGAGAGGTTGTCTCTGCCCAGTCCTTTTTGTACCCAGCCTGTAGGCAAACCGCTCTGCCAGGGGCCGCCATGCGCAGTAGGGAGGCTGGCAACCTGGGCATAAAGGTCAAAAGCCAGAAAAAAACTCACTGCTAAAAGAAATAGAATCTTACGATCTCCCCTATCGGCCCTCAACTTTGCGTAGCGTAAAAACTGTTTCATGAAGATTTTATTGAAAAATATAAAAAGCCTGCAAAAATTTAAATTTAGGTGGTAAGGGGCAATACTAATTTATAGGTAAATACCTGTAGTAATTACCTTAGTTGTAATATGACATATTAGTTATAATTAATATAACTGGGAGGCATTACGTAAGGGTAATTAATTTAGTTTTATGATTTTCGAATAAAAAATAGAGCTAATTCCTTCTAAATCATTAAGCAACTGAAAGACAAGTAAATAAAAGTTGAATTTAGTAGTGTTTTCCTACATGAAAAAGTAGTTGATCCGAAAGGAATGAAGAAAAGATTGATTTTGCAAGGAGATATTTATATTCAATTTATTGAATGTTTTTGAAGGGATAACTGGAGGAGAAAGAAAATTATTGATTTAAAAAAATAGAAATTTCTTCAATTAAAGTCTATACATTGAATATAGGTAAAACTATATTTTAGGTAATCCATTGGAGGTGACGGAGATCTATTTAACTTTAATAAAGTATGGCGTGTCTTGGTTGGGCAGCCAGTAGAGTTGCCAAGTGTCTAAGTTAAAGCCGCAGAGCTGCCCAAACTCCTCATTTTTGTAGTACACGCACCCGGCGTCTAAATTAATGGCTGCCTTTTTTTTCTTCACTGCTTTCTCAATGGTGGCTTTAGGCACTGGGAGGTGCCCGTGTACCAGCGTTCTGCCGCTCAGTTTCTGCGCCGAAGGCTGCATGCGCTTGATGTTCATGAGCGTGTAGTTCTCTGTGGCCAAGAGGTTGGGCAATGAGAAATCCAGCCCCGCGTGCACCAGTACATAGTCTTCCAGCACCACCAACACCGGTAGGTTCCGCACAAAGCTGAGGTACTGAGCCGGTATCTGACTGAACTGGCCCACCCCAAAGTTCTCCAGCGTTTTCTGCTTGTCTTCGGGTGTGAGCCAGACGGCCTGCTCGCCTTGGTCTACCGCGTCTAGCAGCAGCTGGTCATGGTTGCCGCGCAGGCAGGTGAGTTGGTAGCCCTGCCGCTGCAGCGAAAAGATGTAGTCCAGCACCCCCTGGCTGTCCGGACCTTTGTTGATGTAATCGCCCAGCAGGTACAGGTGGTCGTTCGGCTGCAGCCGAAGGATTTCTTCTACCATCATCTGAAAGGTCTTGAGGCAGCCGTGGATGTCTGTGAGGGCGTAGCGGGCCATGGGGTGATTTCTGGTTTTTGAAATTAAGAGATTGGAAGCTGTAGAGATACTTTCTGTTTCCGGGCTGTTTTTGTCAAAACAGCCCGGAAAAGTGAGGCTTAGGCCTTCTGCTTCTTTCCAAGTCCTTGGGCGGGAATAACAGTGTTGTCATTCTGGAAGAATCTTGGTGGCGAACGGTAATAGCCTTTCCTTCACCGCTACTGCCGTTTGTCGCCAAGATCTTTCCAGGATGACAGGAGCAGATAAGGGGCTATTCCTTTATAGCAAACTCTTTCCTTAAAAGAAAGGAAAAAACCTCATGCGTTACCCGTTCCTGTTTCTGGCCTGTTTTTCTGAAAACAGGTCAGAAACAGACACAAAAAAGCACCTTCTTGTAGGGAAGAAGGTGCTTTTTTGTGAAGACTTTGTTTATCAAGACCCGCCGTAGCTGGGCTTGTCAATGTCTTGCTTGTCTGTGTTGCGGTTTGGGTGCGTACGGGCTTCTGGCACCGGACGCTCCTGGTCATCTAAGTGCTTGGCCACAAGATCCTCGGCCCGTTGGATTTCATCTGGATCGCCGGGGCTTTTCACGCCGGCTTTGCTGATGCCGCGGTTAGATGGGGCGCCTTTGTTTTCTGAGCCTTGGTGGCTGCTGTTATCGCTCTTATAGGGCATGGTGTCCTCCTTTTCTGGTTTGGTTCAACATTAAACAATCGGCCTTAGGGCCTGGATCACGTACCGCGGCCTTCGTCCTCGGTACGCATGTTGTCTTTCGGATGCTCAGTCGCGTCAGCATCTTCGTTCACTGATACGCCGGTTGGGCCGTCTGAGGAGTCAGTGCCGTAGCCAGACTTGCCGTCGCGGTTCCCGAAGCCGCCGCGCTGGGCCTCATTCTTAGGGGCGTCTGCGCCCGGAATGATGTGGCCGGCCATCATGTCTTCCATGTTGCTCGCCGTATCGTCAATCACGCGCACGGGGCGGTCATGCCCGTTGGGGTGGTTTTTATCTTCAGTTGCCATAGGCGCTTGTGTTTAGGTGAATTGGTCTTACCGTTTACTGGTTTCCACGTGGAAAGGTTGAGGCCCTAGCCGCCAATCTGCTCGCCGCCGTTCACGTGAATGGTCTGCCCCGTAATGTAAGAGGCGTCTTCACAGGCTAGGAACACATAAGCCGGCGCCACCTCAGACGGCTGACCCAACCGGCCCATGGGCTGGTCTTTGCCAAAGTCACCTACTTCTTCCAGCGTGGCGGGAATCAAGGGCGTCCAGATGGGGCCTGGCGCCACGGCATTCACCCTGATTCCCTTCTCCGCCAGATTCGCCGATAATGAGCGGGTAAACGCAGTAATGGCGCCTTTGGTGGCCGAGTAGTCCATTAAATGGCTGGAACCGCGGTACGAGGTAATGGAGGTGGTGTTGACAATGCAGTCGCCTTTCTGCAGATGGTCCAGTGCCGCCTGCGCCACGTAAAAATACGCGAAGATGTTGGTCTTGAACGTCTTCTCCAGCTGCTCAGAGGTGATTTCGCGCAGATCATTTTTCTCGTGCTGCTCGGCGGCGTTGTTCACCAGAATGTTGAGCCCGCCCAGTTCAGCCACGGCTTTCTTCACCGCCTCCACGCAGAATTTCTCCTCGCGCAGGTCACCGGAGATGAGCACGCATTGGCGGCCCTCCTTCTCTACCATCTCCTTGGTTTCCTGGGCGTCTTTGTCTTCATTAAGGTAGACAATGGCCACGTCTGCGCCCTCCCGGGCGAAATGCACCGCCACCGCCCGGCCAATGCCGCTGTCGCCGCCGGTGATGAGGGCTTTCTTGCCTTTGAGTTTGTCGCTGCCCTTGTAGCCGTCTCTGATCACAATGGGCTCTGGGGTCATCTTGTGCTCGTCG
Organism: Rufibacter ruber; assembly: GCF_014138425.1. Classification (NCBI taxonomy): domain Bacteria; kingdom Pseudomonadati; phylum Bacteroidota; class Cytophagia; order Cytophagales; family Hymenobacteraceae; genus Rufibacter; species Rufibacter ruber. Next base: position 46,394 of record NZ_JACJIQ010000002.1, on the reverse strand, counting down.
CCGGGCTGGTGCTTCTGGTGCTGGTCTGGCACTTCCTTGGGTTTCTGTTCTTCTGCCATCTCTGTAGTTGTTAGTTGGTTGTTCTTAGTAGTTCATGTATTCCTAAAAGGGGAAGCACAAACAGATACTGACTTTTGCCTTCCGCCCCTGGTCGATGGAATAAAAGAATACGAGCCCCATTCAGGAAGTGCTGCGTTTTTGGCCTACTTTTCTGAAAACAGGCCAAAAACAGTAGTTGCCGTAACCCTTTACAGAACCATGTGGATAGAACAAGAAAACGCCCTCACCCAGAGCTTCATCTTCAAAGACTTCCAGCAGGCCTTCGCATTCATGACAGCGGTAGCCGCCGCAGCCGAGGAACTGAACCATCACCCGTGGTGGAGCAACGTCTACAACCGCGTAGAAATCAAACTCACTACCCATGACGCCGGCAACGTGGTCACCCAAAAAGACTGGGAACTGGCAAAACGCATTGATGAAGTGGCGGAGAAATACATTAACAATGATTGAGTAACCGTCTCCTTTGCCATCTTGGAAAGATCTTGTGTGCGTACTAGAAAAGCAGGGAAGAGACGCAACTACCGTTCGCAACCAAGATCCTTTCAGGAGGACAAAAGAATAGGGAATGCGTTTTTGGCCTGTTTTTCTGAAAACAGCCCCAAAACGCATTGCCACTCAGAACTCCAGACTCAGAACTCTGAACTCAAAAATGTAGTATCTTTGACCTATGGCCGAACCTGTAGAAGAGACCGTACTGTATTTAGTGCCCACGCCCATTGGCAACCTGGAAGACATCACCCTGCGCGCCATCAGAATTCTGAAGGAGGTAGACGTGGTGCTGGCCGAGGATACCCGTACCAGTGGCAAACTGCTCCACCATTTGGGCATTGAGAAGCGCATGCACAGCCACCACCTGCACAACGAGCACAAGGCCGTGGCGCACCTGGTGGAGCGCCTCAAAAAAGGCGAAAAGATGGCCATGGTCTCAGACGCGGGCACGCCCGGCATCTCTGACCCCGGTTTCTTGCTGGTGCGCGAATGCGTGAAAGAAGGCATCAAGATTGAATGCTTGCCTGGCCCCACCGCCTTTGTGCCCGCGCTGGTCAAATCTGGCTTTAGCACAGACCGGTTCACGTTTGAGGGCTTTCTACCCGTAAAAAAAGGCCGACAAACGCGTCTGCAGAGCCTGGCGCAGGAAGAACGCACCATGATTTTCTATGAGTCGCCGCACCGGGTGCTCAAGACGCTGGAGCAGTTTAAGGAGTATTTCGGAGCGGAGCGCCAGGCCTCAGTGAGCCGCGAGATCAGCAAGTTGTTTGAAGAGACGCTCAACGGCACCCTGGAAGAGCTGGTGCAGACGTTTACCACTAAACCTATCAAAGGAGAATTTGTCATTGTTGTTCAAGGAAGCAAATAATCGTTTTTACCTCCCCCTTATGGCGCTGCTGAGCGCCTTTTTGCTGTGGTTGGGCTGGCCGGTGAAACCGCTGGCTATAGTTTTATTCATTGGTTGGGTGCCGTTCCTGTACCTGGAACAGGCTATTTCGGCTAAAGCCGAACCAAAGCGTGGGCGCACTTTTTTCAAGTACACGTACCTGCTGCTGCTGCTCTGGAACATCTTCACCACGTACTGGGTGAGTTATTCTACGCTGGGCGGCGGCATTGCGGCGGTGGTGTTCAACGCGCTGTTCATGTCTGTGCCCATGATGGCTTTTTTCTGGACCAAGCGGGCGGCGGGCAACACCCTGGGTTACCTGAGCCTGCCCGTGTACTGGATTGCCTTTGAGCAGTTTCACCTCAACTGGGACCTGAGCTGGCCGTGGCTCACGCTGGGCAACGGTTTTGCCGCCCTGCCCAGCTGGGTGCAGTGGTATGAGTACACCGGTTTTCTGGGCGGCTCGCTCTGGGTCTGGGTGGTGAACCTGCTGGTCTTTTTCGCCCTGCAGGCGAAGGCAAAATCTGCGGTGACCAGATGGTTGGCTCCGGCGCTGGCGTTTTTGCTGCCGCTGGCGCTTTCGTTCTTCATTTACAGCCGCTACCAAGAGAAAGGCGCTGCCGCCGAAGTGGTGGTGGTGCAGCCCAACGTAGACCCGTACAAAGAGAAGTTTGAAGGCGGCGAAGGCTATATCCCGTTTGAACAGCAGTTTGCGCGTCTGCTCCAGTTGTCTGAGCAGCAGATCACGCCCAATACCAAATTCGTGCTCTGGCCCGAGACCTCTATCAGCAACGGACTGAACTGGGAAAAAGGCTTTGAAAACACCTCTGTCAGCTACGCGCTGCGTGATTTTCTGGGCCGGCATCCGGGGCTGGAGCTGGTGGGCGGCATCACCACCGGTGACCTTTACCCAGACTCCACCCAGCGCAGCGGCACGGCCCGTTTCCATCCGCAGGTGGGGTATTTTGATGTCTATAACACGGCCATGCATTTCAAGCCGGGCGGGCAGCATGAGTTTTACCATAAATCAAAGCTGGTGCCGGGCGTAGAGAGAACCCCGTACCCCGGCTTCTTCAAGTTCCTGAAAGCATTCGCCATTGATCTGGGCGGCATAGCCGGAAACTTTGGCGTGCAGGAGGAGCGGTCTGTGTTCACCCATTCTCAGGACACGGTATGGTCTGGCGCGCCGGTGGTGTGCTATGAGTCTATTTACGGGGAATACGTGAGTGAATACATCCGGAACGGGGCCAACGCCATCTTCATCATCACCAATGACGCCTGGTGGAGCGACAGCCCCGGTTACAAACAGCACCTGAGCTACGCTTCGCTCAGGGCCATTGAAACCAGAAGAGACGTGGCGCGGTCGGCCAATACGGGTATCTCCGGCTTCATAAACCAGAAGGGCGAAATTGGGCAGCGCTCCGGCTGGTGGGAACAGGCCGCCCTGCGCGGGCAGGTCCGGTTCAACAACGAGCTGACCTTCTACACCCGCCACGGCGAATTCATTGGCCACGGCACCCAGTGGCTGGCCATGGGTTTAGTGGTTTTGGCCGTTGTGCTGGGTTTCACCCGCCGCAGAAGAACGGTGTAGCAATTAATTGATATTTTCTGTTTTCGGCCTGTTTTCCCTAAAACAGGCCGAAAACGTATAGTAACAGACGTACCACTTTTTTAGACACCATGACAGACTTATCCGCGCTCCGCGACCAGGTAGTTACCCTCACCAAAGCAGTAGGCCGCTTCATCAGCACCGAAGCCCAGAACTTTGACCGCTCCAAAATGGAGGAGAAAGGCCTGAACAACCTGGTATCCTACGTAGACAAAGAGGCCGAAAAGCAGCTGGTGGCAGGGCTGGAGCAACTGCTCCCGGCGGCGGGGTTCATCACCGAGGAGGAGACCAAAAACGAACGCGGCGAGGAATACAACTGGATCATTGACCCACTGGATGGCACCACCAACTTCATTCACGGGCTACCGGTGTACTCAGTGAGCATTGCGCTCATGCGGCAGGAGGAGCTGGTGCTGGGCGTGGTCTATGACATTACCCGTGATGAGTGCTACCACGCCATTAAAGGCGGCGGCGCCTACTGCAATGACCAGCGCATTTACGTGTCAAAAGCCGCCACGCTGGCCGATGGCCTTATTGCCACGGGCTTCCCGTACTACAGCTTTGATTTGATGCAGAAGTACCTGCAGGTCATGGGCTCGTTCATGCAAAACTGCCACGGCGTGCGTAGATTGGGTTCTGCCGCGCTGGACCTGGCCTACGTGGCCTGCGGCCGCTTTGAGGGCTACTTTGAATTCAACATTAACTCCTATGATGTGGCGGGCGGCGCTATTCTGGTGCAGGAAGCTGGCGGCCAGGTCACCGATTTCAGGGGCGGCCAGAACTACGTCTTCGGGCGTGAGATCTGCGTGAGCAACAGCCCCGCGGTACAGGAGGAAATGCTGAAGTTGATTGAGCCATTCTGGAAGGAGTAGAGCTGGGGCAGACTTTTATGAACCAAAAAAAGCTTGAGGAACGCTGCCTAATTCTGGAAGAGTTAATAATCTCTACAGCGAAAATCTACAACAGTGAATCAACCAGTCTTGAACAGAAAGCACTTTTAGAAACAATCATTGGTGCAGCTATTTGGTACTTACCTAGTGGACAAGAATTATGGACTGGTAAAATGTCTGTAAAAGCTCTAGAGCATATTAAAGAAGGAAAGCCAAAGAGTCAGTTAACAAAAGAGCATAAGTACCCAAGAAAGCAGGCAGGAAAGCAACTTTTGACAATAAAGTATAAAGAGTTTCAGTCTGGAGAATCAAAACTAGTTGACTTATATTTAAATGAGTATGGGAAGTATAACTACGTTCTGAAATCAGAAAACAGACAATTGGTAACGTTTCAGAAGGATTCGAACTTTATAGATGATGAGACTGCTTACAAAGCTGCTAATATTATTTTATTAGATGCAGCATCCAAAGAGTCTTAAATTGGCTTCCTGTTTCCGGGCTGTTTTAAGAAAAACAGCCCGGAAACAGGAAACCAATCGCCTATGGTACTGTTCAATTCGCTATTTTGGATGAATCAACTAAACAGGCATGGGCGAAACGATTTTCCTTCTGGATGAGAATAGAAAGCTGGTAGAATTAAATGAGGCTACCTATGACTCAGAAGATTTGCTCCAGCAATTGCTGGCAGATTATCCCAATCTTATTTCAGGAAGCCAGATCAACAAGGATAACCCACGGCGGTGGCTGTTGATCTCCCGCGAGTTTGGCGTGCCAGATGAAGAGAACGCTGGTAACCGCTGGTCTTTAGATCATCTGTTTATTGACCAGGATGGGGTGCCTACGTTGGTAGAAGTAAAACGCAGCAATGATTCCAGAATTAGGCGCGAAGTAATTGGGCAAATATTAGATTATGCGGCCAATGCGGTCTCCTATTGGTCCATTGGGGAGATACAGCGCAGGTTTGAGGAGCAGTGCAAAGCCCGGGGCAGTCAATGTGAGCGGGTGCTGGAGGAGTTTTTGGCCGCCGAAATGGAGTCGGAAACCTTCTGGGAACTTACCAAGACCAATCTGAAGGCCGGCAAAATAAGAATGCTCATCATTGCTGACAAAATCCCCAAAGAGCTACAGCGCATCATTGAATTTTTGAACGAGCAGATGCAAACCGCCGAGATTCTGGGGCTAGAGATCAAGCAGTTCATTGGGCAGAACAACCTGAAAACGCTGGTGCCCCGCGTGATTGGCCAGACTACTGTGGCTGAGGACCTGAAGAATATTTCCAGAGGAAGGGCAGATCGCTGGACCCAAGATGCTTTTTTTGATGAACTTTTTAACCAATGCGGCAGTAGAGAAGCTGGCATTGCAAAAGAGCTACTTGATTATTTTACACCTAAAGTTACACGGGTTAGGTATGGAAGAGGGCATCAATTAGGGTCTTACCAGCCTGTTTTCCACAGAAATGGACACGACTATCGGCTGTTTGGAGTATGGACGAATGGATATGTGGAAATGTACTTCCAGTATTACAAAGACCAACCAGCATTTCAACACGAGCAAAAGCGTCTTGAATTATTAGAGCGGCTAAATCAGATTGAAGGTGTTTCTATAGCCAGAGATAAGGTTACAATGCGTCCCAGTTTTCGGCTTCATCTTCTAACAGATGAAAAGCAGCTTCAAAAATTTATTGAAGTGATTGATTGGATCATTGAGGAAGTGCAGAACAGCTAATCATTTCTTGAGCAGTAGCTCCTGTTTCCGGGCTGTTTTTGGGAAAACAGCCCGGAAACAGGAATTGCCTCAGGTATACCTCCCTTTTCTGCCCAAGACTAAACTATTTATACCGTGGCGGGCGTTATCTTTGCGTTATGGTACAGGAAATCATCATCTTCTTGATTTTTGCGGTAGCGGCGGGGTACCTGCTGCGCATGGGCTACAAGAGCTTCTTCGCCAAAGAGGCGGGGTGCGCCAAAGGCTGCGGCGGGGCGTGCTCTGCTATTGACCTGAAAAAGATTGAGCGCGAGATACAGGCGAAACGTGCTTCGGCAAGGCCGTAAAGGAGAGAGGGAGCCTGTAGAACCGGTTTCAGCCTGACAGAAGGAGCAGGCTGAAACCGGTTTTTTTATGCTTCAGGGGTGTTGGTGACAGAATTGATGATTTCTACAAACTGCTCGGCGCGCATGGGTTTGATCATGTATCCTTTCACCTGGGGGTACTTCTTTGCCCGGTCCTGGTCTATCATACTGGTAGAAGAGCTGGCAATGTACAGGGTGACTTCTTTGGCTAACTGCAGTTGGGAGAACTGGTCCAGGAACTGCCAGCCGTCCATGTAGGGCATCTCCAGGTCCAGCAGAATCAGTTCTGGCAGCAGCCCGGCCTCGTGCTGGTGTTGGGTGAGAAACTCCAGGGCTTCCTGGCCGTCAAAGAACTGAAGTACCTTTTCGGCCTTGCCAGAGGTGAGAATGAGGCTTTTGGAGTAGTATTGGTAGATGTTGTCATCATCTATCAGGCAAATGCTTGACAAAACAGTCATTAGGAGAAGTTAAAAGGTTACTATGAATTTGCTGCCTACCAAGGGCTTGCTCTTTACTTGAATAGTGCCCCCCAGGGTTTCAATTTGGTTTTTCACCAGAAAGAGCCCCACTCCCCTGCTGTCAAACCCCTTGTGGAAGATCTTCTTCAGTTTAAAGATGTCATTGCCGTACCGCTTGAGGTCAATGCCCAGGCCATTGTCCCTGACAGACAGCACCGTTCTGCCTTTGGCAGTGTAGGTTTTGATCTTGATATGCGGGTAAACCCCCTTCTGGCTGTACTTGAGGGCATTGCTCAGCAGGTTGTAAAGAATGCTCTCTAAATAAATTTTAGGGTAGGCCACGGTTTCAAGCGCCAGGTCCTCTTCAATGCGGGCGTGGCTGTTGAGAATCTGCCCCTCCAGGGCACTGTAGGTTTTCTCCAGCACCTCTTTAAAGGAGCAGGTGTCATACGCAATGTTCTTGTTCATGCGCGCCTCTACAATGTTCATGAGGTCAGCCAACGTCTCGTTCAGGGCGTCGCTTGATTTGAGCAGCATCTGGAAAGCCGGCACCTCTATGGCCTGCGGCAGGTCAGTGGGCAACAGATCCAGCATGAGCCGCACATTGCCGGCGGGCCCCCGCAGGTTGTGGGAGACAATGCGGTTGAACTCTTCCAGCTGGTGAATCTTGTTTTCCAGGTCATGGGTGGTGATGCGCAGCTTCTGGTTGTTGTCTTCCAGCTGGGCAATCAGATTCTTGGAATGGCTGATGTCTATGATCTGCGAAATGAAGAAAGACGGCTGGCCCGCCGTGTCCCACACCAGTGATACTGAGAGCAGTACCCAGATGAGGTGCCCGTCTTTGTGAAAGTACCGCTTCTCCATCTGGTAAGACGTGATCTCCCGGCTCAGCATGCGCTGCACGTTGTCCAGGTCTGCGCCCAGGTCATCTGGGTGGGTAATGTCCTGAAAGGTTATGGCCTGCAGCTCATCCTGTGTGTACCCCAGCATCTGGCAGAGGGCAGGGTTTACCTCCATCCAGGCACCTTCTGGGGAAACCAGAGCCAGCCCTATAGACGAGAAGTAAAAGGTCTTGGAGAACTTGCTTTCACTGAGCCGCAGCTGCTGCTCAGCCATCTTGCGGTCATGAATGTCTTTGAGCGTGCCCACTAACCGGAGCGGCTTGCCTGAGGCGGAGCGGGTCATGACCTTGCCAGAGGTGAGTATCCATTTGTAAGAGCCGTCTTTGCAGCGCAGCCGGTGCTCTATCTGGGAGGTGGAGTATTCGCCGCGGGTAAGTCTTTTGATAATGCCCATCACCCGGGGTTTGTCATCTGGGTGAATGCGGTCTTCCCACTCTCTTATGTCATTGCTCAGCTCAGTCTCGCTGTAGCCTATCATTTTTTTCCAGGTGTTGGAGAAATAGGTCTCCTGGCGCTCAACGCGCCAGTCCCAGACCCCCAGGCCGCTGCCGTCTACCGCCAGGTGCCAGCGTTCCTCACTCTGCCGCAGTTCATCCTCCAGCCAGTAATGCTCTGTCACATCCAGCAGGGTGACCATGACAAACGCCCCCTGGTTCAGGGTGAGCAACTTGGTGCTGATCTTTAGCCAAGGCGAGATCTTGCCTTTCACCTTGACCCCGGTTAACACATCCTGCTGAGGGGCACCCGTCTGTAATGTAAGCTGGCAGGGGTACTGGTCTTCCGGAATAACTGCCCCAGAGGCATCTACCAGTTCCCAGCCCTCTGGGTGAGAACCGGGGTTTAGCAGCTGTGGCTTGCTGAGGTGCAGCAGTTGGAGGGCTTTTTCATTGAACCCCACAATCTCCGCGGCGCGGTTCTGGAGCAGCACGCCCTCCTCAATAGAGTCAATGACGGCTTTGAAGAAATCTACTTCTGGTAACATCCTGATAGTGAAAATGAAGGCAGCGTATCACTGGGTATCTGCCTGAAACAAAAAGTCTCTTAATAAGCAGGGTCTTATCTATCAGGGGAGTTAAGATAATGGCAGCTTTTCTGGTAAACATAACGTTGCGGGTGCAAATATAATTGCTTTACACCTTACGCGCCTTTACGGCGAAGAATATTATATTTTGAATATAACCCGGCAACAAACGGTTTGTTTTACGTATAGCCCAAATACGAACAAAAGCTATTCACCATACCTAACCATACTAGCTATGCAAGACAAGGAAGAACTTACCAGCCAGCTGAAAGTAGAGGCAAAGCTGAAAAATGAAGGCTATACAGAAGATTTCAGGGTCACAGAAGATAACCGCCTTTGCTCTTACAGCGGTGACAAGAGCTACAGCGTTGATGAAGTAAGAATTGTAGACTTTTACCGCTTTGAGGGCGAGACCAACCCAGATGACATGGCCATTCTGTACGCCATTGAATGCAATGACGGTACCAAAGGCAAAATCTCCAACTCCTACGGCCCGTACGCTGACCAGAACATAGACGCCTTCTTAAAAGAAGTAGAAGACTTGGGTAAGAACATAGATGAGAGCGGCGTGTAAGCCCCCAATCACCAAAAGCAAAAGCGGCCGAAGACTATTCTTCGGCCGCTTTTGCTTTGTCCCGGTCTCCGCCCGTGGCAGAGGGGGACAAAGGAGCCCCCGCACCTTCCTCTGCCTCTGCCGGCTGTGACAACTGCGGAAGTGCCTCCTTGAGCTGGATAGACAGGTCTTTGCCGCCCTTCACCCCAAAGTTGAGCGTACGTATTGGGAACGGAATCTCAATGTTGTGCTGGTCAAACGCCTTCTTGATGCGCATAATGGCCTCGCTCTTGGCGTAGACAAAATCAGTCTGGCGCTTGTACTGGATCCAGTAGCGCACCAGAAAGTTAATACTGCTGTCTCCAAACTCCTCATACACCACCTCTACCTCTTTGCCTGAGATCATGTTGGGGATGTCTACCATGGCCGCCTTCACCACCTGCTGCACGCGCTCCAGGTCCTCTGCATAAGAGACGCCCACCTTTAAGTCAATGCGCCTGATGCCGTAGTGCGAGTAGTTGATCAGGGCAGACTCAAACACCTTGCGGTTAGGCATTTTCACCAGTTCACCGGTTTGCCGCCTTATGTCTACCGTGCGCAGGTTAATGCGCTCAATGGTGCCAAAGTGCTCATTGGTGTCAATCACATCACCCACCACAAACGGTTTCCTGATGGCAATAATCACCCCTGAGATAAAGTTGGCTGCAATGTCTTGAAATGCAAAACCCAGGGCCAAACCTATGATACCGGCACCCGCCAGCAAGGTGGTGACGGTCTTGTCCAGCTTAAGAATGCTCAGGGTGAAAAAAATACCCAGGGCCAGGGTGGCCACGTACACCGTGGTTCCCACCAGGTTATTGAGGGAGCTGCTGTGCGTGAACCGGATGAGAAGTTTATCTGACGCCCGGCGGGCCAGGCGGGCCACTAAAAAAGAGAGAATTAAAACAACCGTGGCCAGGAAAAGCTCAGGCAGCATGAGCACAATCTGCTTGAGCCAGCGCTCCAGTTTACCCCACAAAAGTTGAAAAGCTTCATTAAGTTCAGTCACAGGCGAGCAAGTAAGAGGTCACAGAATTGGGAGCCGCTGAAAGCGTGGCAACAACTCCCATACGAAAGATAACGCGTGCGGGGTACACAAACTAATGGGGCCACGCAAATACCTGCCGCTGCGCCTGCATGACGGTGCAAGAAAGCCACCGGCTGTTTTTGACCTGTTTTCCCAAAAACAGCCCTAAAACAGCTTTCACCAGAGATTACCCCCAGACTTTGGTGCCTTCTGAGCAGTTGCGGCACATGTCTAGCTGGCTCCGGCTTTGCAGCAGCGAACCCCTGAACTGGCGGTAGGCATCACTCTTCCAGAGGTCGTTGAAGGTTTGCTGCTGCAGGTTGCCCAGGCGGTAGTGGGCGTCTTTGTCAAAGCAGCAGGGCACCACCAGGCCGTCCCAGGTGATGACGCAGGAGTGCCACATCTTCCAGCAGCCGTCAATCAGCTTGTTCTTTAAGGAATACGTGCCGTTGGGCTGCGCCTGGTAACGGCTGTAATAATCAATGGTGGGGATGAGCGGCGAGCCGTGCTCATAGTCATAGATCTGCGCGGTCTTAAACCACACGTCATCTACGCCCAGCGCTTTGGCCAGCTGCCTGGCGTCTTCAATCTGGTGCTCATTGGGTTTGACCACCAGAAACTGGAAGATGAGGTACGGGGTTTTGCTCTTCAGTTCGCGCTTGTATTTCACCAGCCGTTTGGTGCCTTCCAGCACCTTGTCCAGTTTTCCGCCCACGCGGTACTGCTGGTACACGTCTTGGGTGGTGCCGTCTAAGGAGATGATCAGGCGATCCAGCCCAGATTCTACGGTTTTGCGGGCGTTTTCTTCGGTTAAATAATGGGCGTTGGTAGAGGTGGCCGTGTAAATGTTCTTGCCGGCGGCGTATTTCACCAGCTCCAGGAACGACGGGTTCAGGTACGGCTCCCCCTGAAAATAGAACAGCAGGTACAGCAGCCGGTCATGCAGCTGGTCAATGGTCTGCCGGAACAGCTCTGGTGACAGCATACCCGTGGGCCGCGTAAACGACCGCAGGCCGCTGGGGCACTCGGGGCAGCGCAGGTTGCAGGAGGTGGTGGGTTCCAGCGAGATGCTCACCGGGCTCCCCCAGTGGCGGGGCTTTTTGGTGAGGCGGGCCAACGCATAGCTGCTCACCACCTGCAGCGCGTTCCAGGCGCGGCGCGGCGTGAGTTTAGATGCTAAGTTGAGTCCGTCCTGTAAAGTGCCTCGGGTCAAGGGGTCAAAGGGCTAAGCAGTGAAGTTCGGCTACGCCGATGCAAGAGTAGCACGTGAAACCGCACCGGTTGGTTGTGCACAAATGCGTTTTAGCGCTGTTTTTGCAAAAGTAGCCCTAAAACAGGAAGTAGCCTACTCCCGGGGTTGCCCTCAGCGCTGAAACCAACCGTCTCACCGCCCGGCCGCAGCGGAAGCTGACTGTAAAATGCGCTAGTGGGCTATTTAGCGCCTGTTTACATTTTAGGTTCATCAGCGAAAAAAGCAAGAGCGAGGTTCTGCCAAAGCGTTTTTTGAGCCTCGTAGCAGCGCCACGAAGGCGCTAAAAGTGCTAGCCAGCTTCTTGCTGTGGCCTGTATGAAAGCATGAAGGCCATTTTTTAAACAGGCTCTTAACCCACACTTTCTTCAGAAGTTTAAAAGAGAAGAAGTTAACCCATGCTGCCGTTTAAGCCGTTCTGTTTTGGGGCTGTTTTCTGAAAAGGAGGCCAGAAACAGCTTATTTCCCCTTTGCCTGGGTTTGGGTCAGGCGGTACTGGTCAATGAGGGCGGCTATCTCGCGGGCACCTTCGGCGTGGCCGGGGCGGCGGGCGTTAGAGCTGATGATGTTGCCGTTGGGGTCAATCAGATAATAACTGGGGAACGTTTTCAGGTCATAGTCTTTCACCAGCTTGGCAGATGGGCTGGCCAGGTGCAGCTGGAGCGCAGGAATGGGTTTTTGGGCTACTTTCTGTTTCCAGGCCTCCAGCTCCTCCCCCACAGACACTTGTACCAGCACCACGTCTTTGGGGGCCAGCTGTTCGGCAAAGAACTTGTACGCCTGCTGGTCAACGGTGCAGATACCGCAGGCGGCGCGCCAGAAACCCAGGTAGACGATCTTGCCTTTTAAGCTGCTCAGGGAAACGCTGTCACCGGTAGAAGACAGCAACGTGAAGTTAGGGGCCGCGCTGCCCATGCCTACTTTTCTGAACTGCTGGTACTGGCCTTTCACGTAGCTGATAAACTGGGGTATTCTTGCTTCCTGCTGAAAATCACGGTACATGGCATCTGTGTCTGGCACGTACCCAAACTTGATAGACTGAGACAGGATGCGGGACATCATCATCTCCCGGGCGGGGCCTTTGAGTTCCTGCTTCACCATGTTGTACATAATGGGGTAATAGTCCCGCTCCGGGTTGCCGCGGCGGTCACTCAGGGCCTTGTGCTGGAAGTAGTTCACCAGAAAGTCAAGGTAGGCCTGGTTGCGCACCGCCCCCGCCTTGTTCAGGTCAATTTCTTTCAGGTAGCCATAATAGCTGCTGGAGAGCTGGGGCGGGAGGCCACCCACCCGCTTGCGTACTTCCGGGTAGGTCAGGCGGTCATTGGCGTAGCTGAACTCAATCTGGGCCTGGGCATATTGCATGAACGCCTCTGAGACGGGGGAGCTTTTGGTGAATTTCTCCAGGAAATCGCGCTGGTCCTGGCGGCGCTCCTCCAGAAACTGCAGGAACTCCTTCTCCCGTTTGTGCACGTTGTCTGGCAGCACCTGGTAATCTTCCTCCTCCTCAAACTTGCGCTCGTATTGCAGCAGGTAAGCGTTCTCATTGGTACCTTTGCCTTTGAATTTGATGCTGTAGATAAAATCATCAGCGTTCACCTTGACATCCAGGTTGTCTCCCGGCTGCAGGAACAGCATGATAGACTCTGAACCGTGCACCAGCTCAGCCAGCATGGGCTCTGCCAGGGGGGCGGTGATAGTGAAGTCGCCGCTCTTAGACAAGGCCGTGGTGTGCGACTCACCGGTGTAGGAGGCCGGTACGGTGTAAATCTCCAGCAGCACGCTGTCACTAATAGGCTTATTGATTTTGCCAGAAATGGTCACCGTTTTCTGCGCCCACGCTGAATAGCTCAGCAGGAGCGTAAGAACCAGAGCGGTCAACAGCTTTTTAGAGAACTCAAGCATAGCTGATAAAATATAGGTTGGGGATGCCGGTACGCGTTGTTGAAAATCAGAACAGGTTACAGGTTGGTTTGTTCCGGCCACTGGCCGCCCCTATGCCAAACTATAAACATGTCCTTACAACATATTCTCCAAAAAACAGTTCAAAACAGGAAATCCTTACCCAAAAAGTCCGCTGAACACTTCCTCTAACCGGCTCACCGCGTGAATCTTAATGGTAAATCTGCTTAAATCTACACCTTTCTTGTTGTACTTGGAAATATAAATATCCTGAAATCCCAGCTTCTCTGCCTCTGAGATGCGTTGCTCAATGCGGTGCACCGCGCGCACCTCGCCGCCCAAGCCCACTTCTGCGGCAAAACAGGAGGTATGCGGAATGGCAATGTCTTCAAACGATGACAGCAGCGCCGCGCAGATAGCCAAATCCAGCGCCGGGTCTTCTACTTTCAGGCCGCCGGCAATGTTCAAAAATACGTCCTGCGTGCCCAGCTTAAAGCCGCCGCGTTTCTCCAGCACGGCCAGCAGCATGTTCAGGCGTTTCACATCAAAACCGGTGGCAGTACGTTGCGGCGTGCCGTAGGTAGCGGGCGTCACCAGGCTCTGCACCTCAATCAGCAACGGGCGGTTGCCTTCCATGGTGCCGCCAATGGTAATGCCGCTGAACGTCTCCTCGCGCTGCGATATCAGGATCTCAGAGGGGTTGCTCACCTCTCTTAGGCCGGTGCCCAGCATCTCGTAAATGCCCAGTTCAGACGTGCTCCCGAAACGGTTTTTGGTGGTGCGCAGAATGCGGTACGTCATGTGGCGGTCGCCCTCAAACTGCAGCACCGTGTCTACCATGTGCTCCAGAATCTTAGGCCCCGCCAGGTTGCCTTCTTTGGTGATGTGCCCAATCAGGAACACTGGCGTGCCGCTCTCCTTTGCGAACTTTAGCAGCTCTGCCGTACACTCGCGCACCTGCGCCACGCTGCCCGCCCCGCTCTCAATAAACGATGAATGCAAGGTCTGGATGGAGTCTACAATCAACACCTCGGGCCTTAGCTGTTCAATCTGCTTGAAAATGTTCTGGGTGCCGGTCTCGGTGAGAATAAAGCAGTTGGGGTGTTGGGCGCCCAGCCGCTCGGCGCGCATTTTAATCTGCTGCTCGCTTTCCTCGCCCGAAATGTACAAGACGCGCTCGTTCTTCAAACTCAGCGCAATCTGGAGCATGAGCGTAGACTTACCAATGCCCGGCTCCCCGCCAATTAAGACCATGGAACCCGGTACAATGCCGCCGCCCAGCACGCGGTTCAGTTCGCCGTCTTGGGTCACAATGCGGTGCTGCTCAGAATAGGTAATCTCGGCAATGGGCTTGGGTTTGGCGGCTACGGTCTGGCTGCTGGAACCCACTTTCCAGGCGGTGGTGGGCGTCACGTCCTCGCGGGCCACCACTTCCTCTACGTACGTGTTCCATTCGCCGCAGGCCGGGCAGCGCCCCACCCACTTCGCCGACTGCGCCCCGCAGTTCTGACAGAAATATGCTGTTTTAATCTTCGCCATAAATAAGAGAATTCCGCGCCGCGGAAAACGGTTCAAGTTAGGGATTTGCGGCTGATAAATACGGACAGCAGAAGAACAATTTCTAACAGAGAAAAACTCCGTTTTTGGGCTGTTTTCCTGAAAACAAGCCAAAAACAGGTATATCTACCATTGGCTTGCCGCCGTTAAAAGAGAAAATAGATCAAGGAGGTAAAAGAATGGAATACAAGAATATAAGAACGGTTTTCTTTGCTTTTTGGGTGGTGGCCCTTGGTTGGCTGGCAGGCTGTAAAACGGCCAACGCGCCGGCAGATGCCAACGCTGAGGCGGCTACGGTGCAGTATAAAAGCATGGCCCCGCAGCGGGTAGACATTAGAGGTTCTATTTTTCAGAGCCGCTATGACCAGGGGCAGGTGATGCTGGAGGTAGAGGGCTTTGGTTCTACCCCAGATTCGCGCTACAACCGGGCGTATGTGCTGGTGCTGCCCACTACCCAGATAGTGGACCCCGAAGGCAAAACCATAAGCCTGAGCGAGCTGCGGCAGGGGCAGGATGTGGCCATTGTGCTGCGCGGCGGTGGCCGGGGCAATTTTGTAGGGGTGGGCGTGGCCCGAAAAGTCTGGCTAGAACAGCGGCTCTGATTCTGGCCTGTTTTTCGTAAATTGCAGCAAAACTGAACTTTACGATTCTCTGCCCTATGGCTTTTTTCTCCCCACGGCGCATTCAGGTTCTGTACGGCCTGCTCCTGCTGTGTTCTTTTCAAGCGCTTGCCCAAGGCGGCAAGGCCCTCAAAATAGCTGATCTGGAGGTGCAGGTGGCGGGTACGGCCCAACCGGTCACGCAGTTCCATTATGCGTTTCAGGCGGGTGATGTGGTGGTGCTGAACCTGGAGAACAAGGCCAAGGTCAACTACAGGCTCACCGTGACCGAGTATTTCTCCAGCTCCCCGCTGTATGCCACCGAGGAAGCCAAGAAGGTGAACAATCTGAAACTCAACATTCCGCAGAAGTCTGTGTACACCATTACGTTGCAGAGTCTGTCTGAAACCAGCACCAGGAGCCACTTCACGCTCACCAGAATCCCGGGCAGCGCAGCCACGCAACATTTCAACACCCACGTGGCCTGGCGCACGGTACAGGACACCACCTGGACCACCGCCACCCAAAAGGTGCTGGTGAAAACCGAGCTGGTGCCGGAGCCGCTGCTGGACAAGACGTTCAGGGTGTCTTCCCGGGCCAGCCTGGGCAGCAACAACCGCACGTATGAGCGCTTTAAATTACCGGCTGGTACCAAGCATTGGGTGTACTGGGTGGGGGTGGGCCAGGAGTCTGTAGAGGCGCTGCAGGAGACGGGCAAAACCCTGGCCAAAGGCGCCTCTGCGTTGCTGACTGGGAGTAACCCGCTGGTGGCGTTCGGGCTGGGGCTGCTGCCGCAGTTGCCCCAGGTGAAGAGCAGCGGCTACATCAGCTACTACCTGTTCAACCAGAAGAATGCCGCGCTGTTCAAGAATGAAGAGGAAGGCTGGAAACCCTACGCTGTGGCCAAGGGGCAGGACGTGCTCAGCGACTACGGCAAAGTGCTGGCCACGCAGACGCCCAAAACCGAAGACGGCTACCTATACCTCGGCTTTGACAACCCCAGCACCATCACGGGGCTTGATTTGACCTTGAAGGTGGTGGCCTTTGTGGAGCAACCCACGTACCAGAACAAAACCATACGCAAGCCCGGCAAGATTAACACCCGCAAAGAACCCATTGTTCCGGCAGATTAATTCTGTTTTTGGCCTGTTTTTCTGAAAACAGGCCAAAAACAGGACCTCACACCAGCCCCCTCTCCCGTGGAGAGGGAGTGTGCTGTTCATCACTTCCATTCATCGCACGTTGCTGCTTTGCTGTTCGGGATTTCTAATCCCGAACTACTCTGTCGGGGGTTTCCTAATCCCCGTAGCTAGCTGGCTGCAATAACGCAGGCACGGGGATTGGTAAATCCCCGACAAACAACTTTCGGATTAATAAATCCGAAAGGGCGATGTTTACATCACGATAGCCGTGCCCCCACCATCTTGTCATTCGGGAAGAATCTTGTGGGCAAGCTAGAAAAGCCCTGATTACTTATTAATGCCGTTCGCTACCAAGATCTTTTCAGGATGACCACATTCTTGATTGATTCTGAAGTCCTGTCTTTCCGTTTTTGGCCTGTTTTTCAGAAAACAAGCCAAAAACAGAAATGGTATCTTTGCGGCGGCTTAGGCTTTACGTTTTGACTTTCATTTATGCCTGTACAACTTCCGTCTTCGTTCCAGAACCGTATGCAAACCCAGTTGGGAGCAGATTTTGCCGCTTTCACGGCGGCTTTGGGCCAAGCCTCGCCTACCAGTATACGGGTGAATACAGGCAAAGCAGATTTGCCATCGGGCTTGCCCGAAGTGCCCTGGACCCAAACCGGCTTCTACCTCCCCACCCGCCCCAGCTTCACGCTGGACCCGCTGTTTCACGGCGGCGCCTACTATGTGCAGGAGGCCAGTTCCATGTTTCTGGAGCAGGCGCTGCGGCAAAGCGTGGACCTGGAGGAACCGCTGGCGGTGCTGGATTTGTGCGGCGCCCCCGGCGGAAAATCGACCCATTTGGCTTCGCTGCTTTCGCCTGAGAGCCTGCTGGTGAGCAATGAGGTCATTAGGGCCCGCGCCGGCATTCTGGCCGAGAACATTCAGAAATGGGGTAGCGGCAACGTGGTGGTCACCAACAATGACCCCAGCCATTTCCAGTCGCTCACGGGGTTCTTTGACGTGCTGGTGGTAGACGCGCCCTGCTCGGGCGAAGGCATGTTCCGGAAAGACCCGGATGCCATTCAGGAATGGTCAGAGGCCAACGTGAAACTCTGCTCAGAGCGCCAGCGCCGCATACTCATGGACGTCTGGGACTGCCTCAAACCCGGCGGAGTCCTCATTTACAGCACCTGCACCTATAATGCTGAGGAAAACGAAGAAAACCTGGCCTGGCTGGCGCAACAGCAAGATGTAGAAACTATAGCCTTAGAGCTGCAACCCTCTTGGCAGGTCACCCAAACCCAGGAACAAGGCATGCACGGCTACCGTTTCTACCCCCACAAAACCCAGGGCGAGGGCTTCTTTCTGGCCGTGGTGCGCAAAACCGGCGGCGACGAAGCGGGCAAATACCGCAAAAGCAAACGGCCTTATCTGGTATCAGCGTCAAAGCAGGAGAAAGCGCTGGTGCAAAACTGGCTCAAGGAGCCGAAAGACTGGGAAATAGTCAAACACCAGGACACCCTCAGAGCTTTACCCGCCGCCTGGATGCTGGAACTGGAGCAGGTGTATGAGAAACTACGGGTGGTCTATGGTGGCATTGAGCTGGCCGAGGCCGTCAAAAACAACGTAAAACCGCTCCCCGCGCTGGCGCTCTCGCAGCACTTGGCCCCAGACGCTTTTCCGCGCGCGGAGGTAGACCTGGCTACCGCCCTCAAATTCCTGCACCGCGAAGACGTTTCCTTAGAAGAAGCCGCCAACGGCTGGGTGCTGGTGCAGTTCAACGGCGTGGGCCTGGGTTGGGGCAAAAAACTCCAGAACCGCGTGAACAACCACTACCCCAAAGAATGGCGCATACGCATGAGCCTGGATGAGGCCCTGCAGCCGGAGAACCTGGCAAAGCAGTTTGTGCTGGGGAGAGTTTAGTATCAAGTATCGCGTATCAGGTAGCAAGACACTGGTTTTCCTGTTTTTGGCCTGTTTTCTGAAAAACAGGCCAAAAACGGAATATTCAAGTCTTTGCGTACCTGTTATGGCGCGGAAGTGACTCCTGTGGCTTATCAAGTTAACAACCTTCTGGCGCGAGTCTCCAGACTCGCGCCTACGGATAACTGGTAGTCTCCAGACTACCCTCGCTGCCCAGCAGCGAAAGGTCCATTCCCGATCCTCTATTGGCTCAAATTTATTTCCATGTCCTCTGAGTCATATAAATAATTGATACACGTTCAAGAAATAACAGGTGGTTCCCGGCGGGTCTGGAGACTCGCTTCATCCCCAGTCACGAGACTGGAGTCTCGCGCCAGTGCTTCTCCGGCAACTGGCGGTTAGAAAAAAACAGAAAGGCCTCTGCCGACATCAAACGGCAGAGGCCTTTCTGTTTTCGGGCTGTTTTCTGGAAAACAGCCCGAAAACAGAAATCACAAGTCTTGCTACTTGATACGCGCTACCTGCTACTAACTATTCTACATACAGCACCAGGCCCTTCAAATACTCACCCTCCGGGTGGAAGATGCTCACGGGGTGGTCAGCGGGTTGGGAGAGGTGGTGCATGACTTTCACGTTACGGCCGGCTTCAATGGCGGCGGCCATGACGGTGCTCTGGAACAGGTCTTTGTCCACCACGCCCGAGCAGGAGAAGGTGAAGATGATGCCGCCGGGCTTGATCTTTTCAATGGCCTCGGCGTTCAGGCGCTTGTAGCCCATGAGCGCGTTATGCCGCACTTTCTGGCTCTTGGCAAAGGCAGGCGGGTCCAGGACAATCACATCATACAACCCTTCTTTGCCGCGCAAGAACTCAAAGGTGTCAATGGCGGTGGCTTGGTGGCGGTCCTGGCCGTGGTTCAGCTCAGCGTTCTGCTCCGTGAGGGCAATGGCTTTTTTAGAGACATCTACTGAGTGCACGGCGGTGGCCCCGGCGTTCAAAGAGTAAATAGAGAAGCCGCCGGTGTAGCAGAAGGTGTTCAAGACGGTTTTACCCTTGGAGTAGTGCGCCAGCAGGGCCCGGTTTTCGCGCTGGTCAATGAAGAAACCGGTCTTCTGCCCCGTCACCCAGTCCACCAGAAACTTGTTGCCGTTCTCGGTGACCACGTGCGGCACGGGCGTTTCGCCAATGAGGTAGCCGTTCTGGCCCTGCTCGGTTCCTTTGCTGGGCAAGGTCTCGGCGCTTTTGTCATACACGGCGGTGAGGGTGCCGTTATAGACTTCTACCAGCGCCCGGGCAATCTCATGACGCACGTGGAACATGCCCACGTTGTGCGCCTGCAGCACGGCGGTGTTGCCGTACACATCTACAATGAGGCCGGGCAGGCTGTC
This sequence comes from Rufibacter ruber, assembly GCF_014138425.1. Lineage (NCBI taxonomy): Bacteria > Pseudomonadati > Bacteroidota > Cytophagia > Cytophagales > Hymenobacteraceae > Rufibacter > Rufibacter ruber. The sequence continues at coordinate 26,651 of NZ_JACJIQ010000002.1, read as the reverse complement.
GCCTTCGGCGAAGATGACGCGGTACACGTCTGTCTGGGGGTTGTCCAGGAAGCCCTGCTCCCGGCGGTAGTCCACGGCGCGCTGCACGCGGCTCTTCCAGAAGGCGTAGTCAATCTCCACTTCGTCAAACGAGAAGATGCGCACCGCAATGGAACCCGGCTGGTAGTGGCCAATGCCCAGGAACTCGCGGCGGTTGGTATAGACGGCCACCACGTCGCCCTCCTGCACGCCCTCGTCCATCTTTTTGATGGCCCCTGAGAAAACCCACGGATGAAAACGTTTGAGCGAGTGCTCTTTGCCGTTGTGCAGGATGATAGAAGGTAGTGCGGTCATAATCTGTGGGCTGTGCTTTCGGCTGCGCCGAAGTTTGTTTCTGCAAAAATCGGGAAAAAATATGGCTTTGTGGTGCGGGAGCCGCCGCTTCTTTGTATGTTGGCAGAACAGGAAGCCCAAAGAAGGGGGAATCTGCCTTCTGGATAGCCGCTGGGCCACCAGGACAGAAGCAGGTGTTTTCGACCTGTTTTCCAGAAAACAGGCCAAAAACAGGAATTTTTTGTCCGCTCTGGGGCTAGAGCTGGTTTTTAGCTGAATTTCTGTTTTGGAGCTGTTTTCCCAAAAACAGCCCTAAAACAGAAGCCCAGGGGAAGGCCGTAAATGACAGGGGTGCAAAGACAAACCGGGCCTGTGCTTTTTACCGTGCCTTCTGAAAAATATTTGGGCCGAATGGGAAAGGCTTCCGTAGACCGCCTTTTCACTTTGTGGGCAAGCTTCTGTATTGCTTTTGAATACGTTCACTCAGGCTTAGGGGTATGCCCCGGGCGGAAAGAGATATACCTTAAGAAATAACACAAGGAATAATACATTGAACCATCCCCTTCCCATCATTGACCTGCACTGCGACCTTACCGGGTACCTGGCGTGGGTACCGCAGGCCACAGCCATGGATGTAGACATGATAGGCTGCGCCATTCCGCATTTGCAGGAAGGGCGGGTGAGGCTGCAGGTCATGGCGTTCTTCACCCCCACCGAGCCCGGAAGTGCGGCGTTTACTTTGAAACAGGCCCGGCTTTACAGGGAGGACCTGCTGCAGGCGGAGAGCTGCTTTGCCGGGGTAAACCAGCAGCAGGTGCTGGCGCAGGTGACGCAGGGCGAGCGGGTGGCCATCATGGGGGCTATTGAGAACGCGTCTGGCCTGGTGGAAGAGGACGAGCCGCTGGAAAAGGCCTTTGAGCGGCTGGAGGAAATCATACGCCTGGCCGGCCCGCTGCTGTACATCAGTTTCACCCACGCTGAGGAGAACCGGTTCTGCGGCGGCAACTTTACCCCGGGCATAGGTCTGAAACCAGACGGCGAGGAGCTGCTGCGCTACCTGCACGGCCGCCGCATTGCCCTGGATTTGGCCCACACCTCAGACGCCGCCGCCTATGCCCTGCTGAATTTTATTGATAAGCATGGGCTGGAGGTTCCGGTGATTGCCAGCCACTCCAATTTCAGGGAGGTGTACGGCAACGCCCGCAACCTGCCGCTGGAGTTGGTGCAGGAGGTGGTGCGGCGGGAGGGGCTGATTGGGCTTAACTTCCTGAAGAAGTTTGTGCACCCAGAGCGGCCCGAGGTCTTGCTGGAACATGTGCACTACGGGCTGGAGCACGCGCCGCAAGCCCTCTGCTTTGGCGCAGATTTTTTTCAGGAGACGGGCAACATGGCTGGCGGGGAATCTAATTTTCATGAGGGGCACCGCAACGCCCGGCAGTACCAGGTTATCTTACAGGAGCTGAGGGAGCAGTACCCTGAGACAGCGCTGGCAGCCGTGAGTCACCAGAATGCGCTGAGGTTCCTGCAACGGTTGTGGGCATAAGGTGTCTTTCAGGGAATAGCTGCCAGCCATCTGTAAATGCTCTACAAACTAGTCAAGCTCAGACTTTGGCAGGGCAATCATAAAACCTAACCAGTTTAATGATTGCAGCTTCATGAGCGGCTTCTTCTATGTTAAAAATTATATTTGATCACCTATAGTTTAAATCAATTCTTTCAGTAGATTTATTGATTCATATAGTTTGTATACACTAGCCTATCCCCTTTATTCATGTCCCCAAAATCAAAGATTGCCTTCAGGTTACTGTCTGTGGCCTGCTTTTGCTTGTTTGTTGCTTTTGTCCCCAAGGCTTGGCAAGAGGGAATGCTGGAAAAAATAATTGGTAAGCTTACTTTCTTTGAAAATAACTATCCGCAGGAGAAAGTCTACCTCCATCTTGATAAGCCCTACTATGCCGCCGGGGAAGATATGTGGTTTAGTGCCTACCTGGTGAACAGCTCAGATCACGCTCCTAGCCCCATCAGTAAAGTATTGTATGTTGAATTGGTGAACCCGCAGGATTCCATTGCCCAGCGGGTGGTGCTTCAGATAAAAGAAGGGAAGGGGGCTGGTGATTTTACCTTGTCAGATACTATTCCGGCAGGGCTGTACCGCCTGCGGGCCTATACCAGCTGGATGCAGAACTTTGATGAGGCGTATTTTTATCACCAAAATGTGCAGATCTGGAACCCGCGGGAAAGTGACTTAACCCCTGCTGCTGATTTTGCCTTCAAGCCTCAGGCCAAAGGGGACTCTGTTCTGGTTGACCTGCAGTTACTGACTCCCTCTGCCGCGCCCGGGCCGCAAACAGCGCTTACTTATACCGTGCTGCAAGGGGCAAAAAAGGTGGGTACCCGTAAAGTGACCACCAACCCTTCGGGTAAAACCAAACTCAGGTTCTTCCTGCCAGATACAGATGGTCTGCAGAACGCCCAGCTGCGGTTGGCTTTTGTGCAGGGGCAGCAGACAATCACTAAGAACCTGCTTATACCTAAACCGAACAAGATAGACCTGCAGTTTTTTCCGGAGGGAGGAAATTTAGTGAGCGGGTTCTGGAACACCATAGGTTTTAAAGCGGTAGATGCCCAAGGCCTGGGGGCAGAGGTGAAGGGCGGTATATTTGATCAGAGTGGAAACAAAGTCGCAGATTTTGCCAGCCTCAAGTTTGGCATGGGCCGTCTGGGGTTTATGCCAGAGAAAGGAAAGCGGTATGAAGCCAAGGTCAAAGACGCAACCGGATCTGTGACTACTTATCACCTGCCGCTGCCTTTGGACCAAGGCATGGTTATGGCGGTAGACAATACTAAGTCAGACAAAGTGCGGGTAAAGTGCTATGCAGTTGGGTTTGCAGAAGGCACTGGCAAGCCTACGGGGCTGCATGTGGTAGCGCAAGCAAGAGGTGTCACTTTCTTTGGGGCCAGCAGTGCCACCGGGCGTGATGTCTTCCAGGTAGATATCCCTAAAGAGAAATTTCCTTCAGGGGTGTCGCAGATTACGCTCTTTAATCAGGCTGGCGAACCTCTGGCAGAACGGTTGGTTTTTGTAAATCAAAGCAAGAACCTGAAGATAGCTGTTATCCCAGACAAGCCTGCTTACAAGCCAAGAGAAAAGGCTACGCTGCAAATTGAAGTGAAAGATGCAGCGGGCGCGCCGGTTGTTGGCAATTTCTCCCTGAGTGTGACAGACAGCAAGACGGTAGTACCCGCCCCCCATGCTGCCAACATAGTTTCGTATCTGCAATTGTCTTCAGATCTGAAGGGGTACATTGAGCAGCCAGATTATTACTTCTCTTCTGATCAGCCAGAGGTGCAGCTGGCGCTAGACAATCTTATGCTCACGCAAGGCTGGCGCCGGTTTGTCTGGCAAGAGATCATGAAAGATAAGTTTCCAGTTATGTCTTCTCCGTTAGAGCAGGGGCTGTCAGTGAGTGGCGTGGTAACCCAATATAATGAGAAGAAGCCTGTGAAAGATGCGGTGGTGACTATGTTTGATGTGGCTAAAATGAAGAATATGCTGGTAGGGCAGTCAGATGCGCAGGGAAGGTTCTCTATTGCGTTGCCACCCTTAACAGATAGTTCCAGGGTGGTGCTGCAGGCCAGTAACCAAAAAGGGAAGAGTAATTTACTGGTCAACCTTGAGACGTTGGCTCCTGCTGTTGTGCAGCCCAAGGTGCCTTATGCACCGCTTGCCACTCCGTTGTCTGGCCCACAGTGGGCATACCTGCGCAGCAATAGGGAACAGTTGAAAGTAGATCAGTCTATGGGCAAGGGAGTGATGCTGGGTGAAGTGGTTATCAGAGGCCGTAAAGATCCTGATGCAAACAGAAGTATGGCTGACCGCAGTACCCTTCATGCCCCCAGAGATGTTAGTTACTCCGTTTCTGGCAGCAGATTCTCACCAGGAATAGATATTATCTCCAGTCTGCCTGGAAGAACACCGGGAGTTGCCATGGTTGAGGGTAAGTTGGTGCTCAGGGGGGCGGCAAGGCAATCGTTTGATTTTGGCGGAGAAGGAGGGGCAAGTGAAGCCGGTTCTACAGAACCACTGTACTTGATTGACGGCGTTCGGGCAGACATGGGTATGGCGCAAGCGGTTGATGTGACAGAGGTGGAACGGGTAGATGTGCTTATGCCAGGTGCCCCCTCTGCTATTTATGGTTCTGAAGGGGTGTATGGAGTGATTTCCATTATTTTAAAGAGACCAGGTACGTATGCCGCAAAGACCAATGCCCGTTGGCAAGGTGTAGCAATTTATAGGGGGCCAAAATTTCTGACAGAGCGGGAGTTCTACATGCCCAAATATGATAAGCCGTCTGAGGTGCATGTGCCAGATTGGAGAACCACCTTGTACTGGCACCCCGCCATCAAGACCAATGCAGAGGGAAAAGCGCAGGTGGCCTTCTATTGTGCAGACTCTAAGACAAGTTATATGGCCGTGGTAGAAGGAGTCACTTCAAAGGGAAGCCTAGGTAGGGGTAATGGCGAAATGCAGGTGCGGTAACGGCTATAGAAACTTTCACGCTGCTGCATTTAGGGTCTGTAAGAATATCAATTTAAATTAAAGATGAAGTCAAGGATACGGGTACTGGTTTTCTCCTGCCTTCTGCTGGGGCTGTTCTGGGTTTCAGCCTTTGCGCCTAAACAGTGGCAGGATGCAAGCATGCTGGAGAAGATTCTGGCAAAGCTCGCTGCCTTTGGGAAAAACTACCCGCAGGAGAAAGTCTACCTGCACCTGGACAAGCCGTATTATGCCGCCGGGGAAGACATCTGGTTCAGTGCCTATCTGGTAGACGCGGCGTACCATGTGCCCAGCCCGTTGAGCAAGGTGCTGTACGTGGAACTCATCAACCCCCAGGACTCTGTGTACCGGCGGGCGGTGGTAGACATACAGAATGGGTTTGGGCAGGGTGACTTTGCCTTAGAAGACACTATACCGGCGGGGTTGTACCGGGTGCGGGCTTTTACCAGCTGGATGCAGAACAAGGGTGAAAGTTATTTCTTCCACCAGAACGTGCAGATTTGGAACCCCCGGGTAGACGGTATTTTGCCTGCGGCGGAATTTACGTTCAAGCGGAAGGGCAATGGAGACTCTGTGCTGGTGAACCTGGGGTTATCTAATTATAAAAAAGAGGCGTTGGGCCTGCTTCCGTTTACCTCTGCCATTCAAATGGGTAAGAAAACAGCTGGTAAGCAAAAAGGCACCACCAACCTGGGCGGAGCCGCCCAACTGCGCTTTTACTTACCAGACAATGAAAACCGGCAGCAGGCCCAGTTACTCCTGAATGTGCAGCAAGAAGGCAGGCAAATTCAGAAGGTGCTAAAAATTCCCACCGCCACAGAGAAAATTGACTTGCAGTTCTTCCCGGAAAGCGGAGAGTTGGTGAATGGCATCTGGAGCCGGATTGGTTTCAAAGCAGTTGGGGCCAACGGTCTGGGAAAAGACGTGCAAGGGGAGATACTGGATGAGACAGGGGCCAAGGTGGCAGATTTTAAGAGCCAGAAGTTTGGCATGGGGCGGTTTGGGATGATGCCCCAGGCGGGCAAACGCTATGAAGCCAGGCTGCAAGACAGCAAAGGTACTGTGACCGTTTATCCGTTGCCGTTAGCGAAGGAAAAAGGTGTGGTCATGATGGTAGACAACACTAAGCCAGACAAAATTGTGGCCCGGGTGGTTTTGAATGGCTTCTCGCCCACTGATAGGCCTAAACTTATCAATGTAGTAGGTCATTCCCGCGGCAGGGCATGCTATTCTGGTTACAGCGGTACGGGCAAAGACATGCTGTTGCTGGATATCCCCCGCAAAACGTTACCGGCGGGTGTCATTGAGCTGGCCTTGTTTTCTGAGACGGGTGAACCGTTGGCGGAGCGGCTGTTTTTCATGCATGAATCACAGGGGTTACAGTTGGCTTTAACCTCTCCAAAAGAGGCCTACAAGCCCCGGGAGAAGATAACGATGCAGCTGCAGGCCAAAGATGTGACGGGCAAACCGGTGCAGGGCCGTTTCTCAGTAGCCGTGACAGATGCCAAAAAAGTAGAGGCAGATCCGCAGGCAGGAAACCTGTTCACCCACCTGCTGCTTACTTCAGACCTGCAGGGGTTTGTAGAGCAGCCGGGGTACTATTTCCGGTCACAGGACACAGAAACCCAGATAGCCCTTGACAACCTCCTGCTTACCCAAGGCTGGCGGCGGTTTGTCTGGAAAGACGTGCTACAGGAAAAAGACGTGATGTTGGCTTATCCGCTGGAGCGGGGATTGGCCATTAGCGGAACAGTACAACGGCTTTCGGGCAAGCCCGAACCGGGGGCTGTGGTTACCCTGCTGGGGCTGAAAGAGTCGCCGCTGTTTGTCATGGCCACGGCAGATGCCCAGGGTAAATTCATCTTCGGGGTGAAAGACCTCACAGACAGTGCCAAATACGTGGTGCAGGCGCGCGGGCCTAAAGGCCGAAGCAGCCTTAACGTGCTCTTGGACAAAGGAGTGCCTTTGGTACCTGTAGTTGGGAGGCCCCCTTACGGCCTGCCGCTATCCTTGCTGTCTGATCAGATGTGGGCGTACCTGCGGGGCAATCAGGAACAGCTGCGGCTAGACCAGCTGGCCGGCAAAAGTATTCTCTTAAATACAGTAGAAGTGCACGGCAGAAAAGAAGAAAACGATGAGGTTGACCTGAGGCGGGGTATTCATAGCACTGCTGACCGAACCATCAAAGGCGCAGACCTGCCCCCGGGCCTGGACATCATCAGCAGCCTGCAAGGCCGGGTGGCTGGGCTACAGGTCATCAACGGCGAAATCTCCATGCGCGGTAGCCAGTCGCCGCTGTACTTGCTAGACGGCATGCCCGTAGACGCGGAGCAGATCAGAATGCTCAACTCAGAAGAGGTAGAAACCATTGATGTGCTGAAGCCGGGGCCCATGGCCGCCATTTATGGGCTGCAAGGCGGCGACGGTGTGATTGCAGTCACTTTAAAGCAAGGCCAAAGTGTAGTGGGCAGCAGCCGCAACGAGGGGTTGGCAGCCTATAACGGCTTCCGGTACCAGAAAGTACGGGAATTTTACGCTCCCCGCTATGATCAACCCCAGGAAGTGGATATGCCAGACATACGCTCTACGCTGTACTGGAACCCGTCAGTCACCACCAACGCCCAGGGGCAAGCTGAAATTGCCTTCTATGCCGCAGACCCCAAAACCACATACCGGGCAGTGGCAGAAGGACTTACGGCGCAGGGCCAGCTGGGCCATGCCGTGGCAGAGGTACAGGTGCGGTAATGGCAACTTTTTGCGTTTCCGGGCTGTTTTTAGAAAAATAGACCAAAAACGGCCACGGGCAAATGCAAGGGAAATTCCCTATCTTTGCGGCCTGAATTAAGTAACGCAGAAGATGTTAGATAAACTGGAAGCGATCAAGCAGCGGTTTGAAGAGGTAAGTGAACAGCTTATCCAGCCAGACGTGATCAGCGACATGAAGAAATACAAGTCACTGAACAAAGAGTTTAAGGACCTGGAGAAGATCGTGTCCGAATACGAGCGCTATAAACTGTTGCTCAGCAACATTGAACATACCAAAGTGGTCATTGCCACTGAAAAAGACGAAGATTTCAGGGAGATGGCCAAAGAGGAGCTGGATGAACTCCTTCCGCAGCGCGAGGAGATGGAAGATACCATCAAGGAGATGCTCATCCCCAAAGACCCCAATGACAGCAAAGACATCATCATGGAGATCCGCGCGGGCGCGGGCGGTGACGAGGCTTCGCTTTTCGCCGGTGACCTGTACCGCATGTACAGCCGCTACGCAGAAAAGCAAGGCTGGAAAATGGAAGTCATTGATGTGATGGAAGGCACCGCGGGGGGCTACAAAGAAGTGATTGTGGGCATCAAGGGCGAAGACGTGTACGGCAAACTCAAGTTTGAGTCTGGGGTGCACCGCGTACAGCGCGTGCCGGCCACAGAAACCCAGGGCCGTATCCATACCTCGGTGGCCTCTGTGGTGGTACTGCCTGAAGTGGAGGAGCTGGACATTGAGCTCAACATGAACGACATCCGGAAGGACCTGTTCTGTTCCTCAGGGCCGGGCGGTCAGTCTGTGAACACCACCTATTCGGCGGTACGCCTCACCCACATTCCCACCGGGTTGGTGGCGCAGTGCCAGGACCAGAAGTCACAGCTCAAGAACTTTGACAAGGCACTGGCGGTGCTGCGCTCCCGTATCTATGAGCAGGAACTGGCCAAGAAAAACGAAGAGGAAGGTGCCCAGCGCAAGAGCATGGTAGGCGGCGGCGACCGGTCAGACAAGATCAGGACCTATAACTACCCCCAAGGCCGTGTCACAGACCACCGTATTGGTTTGACCGTGTACAACCTGCCCAACGTGGTTGACGGGAACATTGACGAGTTTGTGGAGCAGCTTAGAATTGCGGAGAACGCCGAGCGCCTGAAAGAAGGCGCCCAAGCGTAAGAAATACCCTGTGAAAAGCGCAGCCTTGGCTGCGCTTTTTTTGTTTCTGCCGTTTTTGGCCTATTTTTCTGAAAACAGACCTAAACCGGATTCCGTAGCCAGACTAGCTGCTGCCGTACCTTTACCCGTTCCTGCATAGATGTTCAATCACCTGATACGCCGTTCCCGCAACGCCCTGCTGCCAAGCCTGGCGCTGTTGTGCGTGTTGGTCTGGTGGAGCGCCTGCACCCCGCAGGAAGAAGAATTCACCCCAGACGCCGGCGCTCTGTTAAGGTTTGAGGCAGATTCAGTGGTGTTTGATACGGTGTTCACAGAGGTTGGCTCTATTACCAAACGCCTGAAAGTGTACAACCCCCACAAGAAGGCCGTCAGAATCTCTGAGATCAAAGTAGGGGGATTGGGAAACTCCCCGTTTCAGGTGCTGGTGAACGGGAGACAGGGGCCACAGCTGCACGGGGTGGAGTTATTGGGCGGTGACAGCCTGCTGGTCCTGGTGAAAGCGGCCATCAATCCCCACGCAGATGACACACCCTTTCTGGTAAATGACTCCATCCTGTTTTTGACCAACGGCAATGAGCAGAAGGTGAAGCTGGTGGCCTACGGCCAGAATGCCACCTATTTCCGGCGCAACTACCAGACGGCCTGTGCCGAGACCTGGGCCGGGAAGAAGGCATTTGTGATCTATGATTCTGTGACGGTGCCGGCCGGCTGTACCCTTACCATAGAAAAAGGGGTGCAGGTGTACCTCCAGAACAAGGCCAAGCTGAAGGTGCTGGGCACGCTCAACGTAATGGGGACCCATGAGGAGCGGGTGCGGTTCCAGCAGATCAGGCAGGAAGAGCCGTATAGAAATGCCCCAGGGCAATGGCAGGGCATTGAGTTTCGGGCGAGTAGCCCGGGGAGTGTGCTGCGCTATGTAGAGATTAAAAACGCAGTGACGGGCTTAAAGCTGATGGCGCAGGGGGCTTCTTCCCCTGAGGTCACGGTAGAGCACGGTTTCCTGAAAAACATGCTGCAGGCCGGGGTGCTGAGTGTGGGGGGAAAGGTGCAGCTGGTCAACAGTGTGGTCACCAACTGCGGGGAGTATGCCTTGGCAGGCCTGGGGGGCGGGAACTACAAAATCCTGTACAGCACCATTGCCAACTACAGCAGTGACTTTATCAGGAATTCGGCCTCTGTTGTTTTTCAGGAAAGATATGTGGTGGAGGGTAAGGTGCAGCGGGAGGCGCCGTACCAGGCAGAGGTGGTGAACAGCATTCTGTGGGGCCGTCTGGACGAAGAGCTGCAACTGGGCGGCATGGGGGCGGGATCAGGCCGAAGCATCAGGTACTCGTTCGTGAAAACCCTGCTGCATAAAGGGGAGCTGGAGGCCGGCGCCCTGCGCAATCAGGTGAATGTAGACCCCAGGTTTGTAGACGGCGAAAAATTCAACTTCCAGCTCATTAAACTTTCTCCCGCCAACAAAGCGGGCACTCCCCTGCCCGGCCTCCTGCTGGACTATGAGAACAAGCCGCGTGACCCCGCTACCCCAGACGTAGGGGCCTTTGAAGTAGACTTTTAATGCATTCTTCCCGCCTGACATGAAATGGTTTCAGAAAACGCTTCGTCTGCCCGCCGTGAAGCGAGGCTTTCATCTTATCACTGATCTGCTGGAGGCACAGCTGCCTGAGCTGGAGGAGATACAGATAGGGCTGGCGCATATTTTTATACAGCACACCTCGGCCAGCCTTTCTATCAATGAAAACGCAGACCCCACGGTGCGGCATGACTTTGAGCAGCATTTTAACCGCATGGTGCCAGAGAACGCCTCATATTACCGGCATACCTTAGAAGGGCCAGATGACATGCCCGCCCACCTCAAAGCCTCTATGCTGGGGGCATCAGTCACCATACCCATCACCAACGGAAGCTTCAACTTAGGCACGTGGCAAGGGGTCTATCTCTGCGAGCACCGGGACCACGGCGGCAAGCGCACGGTGGTGGTAACGTTGCAGGGGAAGTAAGCTGATCACCTCCCGTTAGGGAGAAGGAAGGAGCGTCCTGGTTTGGGGCTGTTTTCAGAAAAACAGGTCATAAACAGGAAATATTTTTTCAGACAAAAATGGTTGATAGGCTGCGCACTCCCTGCGGGCGCAGTGGCCGTTAAAATGTATTTGTGTGCTTAAGCCGCCTGGCGCTGACCGTATTGTAGGACCTGCCAAAATGAGCTAAGTTCTGTTTTAGGCTTGATTTTCTGAAAACAGCCCCAAAACAAGATGCAGATAAGTATTCCTTTGGCAAATGTCTCAGGTATGATTTCTAAGACAGGAGAAATCCCTGCCGGGTAGAAAAAAGAACCTGCAAAAACCAAATTAACGGCACGCCGAAAACAGATTTTGGCTACTCCTGTTTTGGGGCTGTTTTCAGAAAAACAGCCCCAAAATAGCCCCAAAAAGGTTCTTCGGATTCAGGCAGATGTAAAGCGCAGGGTACTGCGGGTAGCTGTGGGCAGCAAGCCATTGTTGCCAGAAACGTGTTAATAAGGGCAAACAGAAACGTGCAGTTACCGCTTCTTGAGCGCCTCATAGATTTGGGCATAGGTGGGGGTGGGTACACCCAACTGCTGGCCCAGCTGCACCACGTAGTCCGTCAGGGAATGCACCTCAGTGGGTTTGCCCGCTTTGAAATCACTGTGCATAGAAGAGGTGGCACCCGCCGGAATATTCTCCAGGCGGGTAAAAATCTCCTGGGCAACCGTGTCTGGCAGGGAAATGTGTTTGGCGGCGGCCACCGCCGTGATTTCAGATAAAAGCTGCCGCAACAGCTCCTTGTTCTGCGCCTCTGTGACTATGCCTTTAAAGTCAGCGTCTGCGTAAGAGGTGAGGGTGGCGGTAGAAGAAATGAAAACATACTTCTGCCAGATAGTCGCCTCAATGTCTGGGGCCAGCGTGGCCTGCATGCCAGCGGCTTTAAACAGTTGCTCGGTTGCCTTCAGCTGGGCTGGGGTGCCCTGGGCGGCGCCAAAGAACAGAGACCCGAAGTTGCCGTTCACCGTCACCCGCCCGGGGGCGCGCAAGCGGGAGAGAATGTACACGCAACCGTCCCAGACCTCGTTCTGCGGGTAAACGGCCTTAATACGGTCACGGGAGTCTACGCCGTTGAGCAGTGGCAGCAGAACGGTATGCGGGCCAATGCACGGGGCCAGCTGCTGCAGGCTCTGCTCCAGGTCATAGCTTTTGGTGCAGCAGATGAGCAGGTCTACCCCGCCTATCTGGGAGGCGTCTGAGGAGATGAGGCTGGGGCGGACGGTAAAGTCTTCCTGAGGGGTTTCAATGCGCAGGCCGTGTTCTCTGATCTCCCGCTCGTTTTCGCCCCTGGCGATGAAGATGATCTCAACTTCGCCTGAGGGGGCATAGTGCCGTGCCAGTAGGCCGCCAAAGTACCCTCCTACCCCTCCTATTCCTGCAATGGCAATTCTTTTCATAGTTGTGTGCTTGTGGTGGTGTGTGCCTTGTCATGTACGATGGGCGCGGCGTAAAAGGATTGGACGCCGTGTTACTTCTGCTGTACTTTCCCTGCCACACTGTACCGCTGGGGGCCCATGAACATCAGTTTCTGGGTTTCGTCTAGCGAGTAGCTCTGTAGTCTGGGGGAAGCAGCTGGCTGCAGTTCCAGGTGGAGCTTTTTCTGCGTGTTGAACAGCATATTCTCCTGTACCAGGGTTGCGTCTACCTGTACCAGCTGACCCTGGGCGTCAAAGGTGTAAGCCACGTCACGCACGGTGGCGTCTGCCTCTTCTTTGGCGCGGTACCGGTGCACCGTCTGGCCGGCGGCGTTGGTGGTTTTTTCTTCCGTGAAGGCGCCCAGCAAGGCAGGTTTGTTAATGTCTGCCTCGGCAAACGGACCCAGCTCCTCTGCCCAGTTCAACTGGCTGAACGTTTTGGTCTCCTGCGCCTTGCCGTTCTCAGAAACCGTTTTGGTTACGGCTGCCGTTGCCTGGTGCAGGTTCTGTGCCTCCTGGTTCAGATAGGCTTCTAAGCCAAAAGCCTGCTGCTTGCTTTGAGCCGCGGTAGGCGCTGGCTGCTCCTGGCAACTGCTGACCCAGACGGCAAGGGCGCAGCAGGAAAGGGTAAAGTATTTTTTCATCATAAAGTAGTACGAAGGTAGCATTCTAACTTCTCACCTGCTTTTGTTATTTCGCAACAGCAGGTTTCCCCGGTGAAAGCATAAGAACAGATCTTTCCTGTTTTTGGGCTGTTTTCAGAAAATTAGCCCAAAAACAGGATTCTGCAGGAGGCTTCTTCATGAACAGTATCTGCCATCCTGGAAGGGGCTGCGGGGCAAGCGGTAGCGGCTTTTCCAGTTCGCCCACAAGATACTTTCTGTATGACACTGTGGAGTTGGTTTGGCATGTTTTTCAGATCATGGCTAAACTTCTGTTCATAAGCATTAGAGATGAAAGACCGCTATTCCCCAGGTGCGTTTTGGAGCTGTTTTCAGAAAAACAGCCCTAAAACAGGAAATGCGTTAGCCTCTGTCATAAGAACTAACGCATTTCCTGGTGGTTTTGTATTCCGGTGAGGTTAACCGGCAGAAGGAATCAACAGTGAGGTACCGGTCATGTCTGCGGGGGGCTGTACGCCCAGCAATGCCAAAACGGTGGGGGCTATGTCTCCCAGTTTGCCGTCTTTCAATTCTCCTTTATAAGACTCGTCTGCCAGAATGAAGGGCACCAGGTTGGTGGTGTGGGCGGTGTTAGGCGTGCCGTCTGGGTTGCGCATCACATCTGCGTTGCCGTGGTCAGCAATGATGATGCTGGCGTAGTTGTGGGCTAGGGCGGCGGTCACCACCGCCTGGGCGCACTGGTCAACGGTTTCTACGGCTTTCACGGCGGCTTCAAACACGCCGGTGTGGCCCACCATGTCTGGGTTGGCGAAGTTCAGGCAAATGAAATCTGCGGTCTCCTGCTCAATCTCCGGCACAATGGCGTCTCTAATGTCAAAGGCGCTCATCTCGGGCTGCAGGTCATAGGTGGCCACTTTGGGCGACGGGCACAGCAGGCGCTTCTCGCCGTCAAACGGTTTTTCACGGCCGCCGGAGAAGAAGAAGGTCACGTGCGGGTATTTCTCGGTTTCCGCTATGCGAATCTGGGATTTGCCAACCTGCTCCAGCACCTGGCCCAGTGTGTTGGCCAGGTTGTCTTTGTCAAAGATGGGTTGCACGCCCACAAAGGTGTCATCATAGTTGGTGAGCGTGTAGTAGCGCAGGTTCAAGGGCTGCATATCCTGCTCCGGGAAAGCGCGCTGGGTCAGGGCCTGCGTGATTTCACGGCCGCGGTCTGTCCTGAAATTGAAACAGATCACCACGTCCCCTTCCTGGATCCTGGTCATGGGCTCGCCGTTCTCGTTCAGGCAGATGATGGGCTGGATAAACTCGTCGGTCACGCCTTCGTCATACGACTCCTGCAGGGCTTCGCGCCAGTTGACAGAGGCTCTGCCCTGCCCTTTCACCAGCAGGTCATAGGCCAGCTTCACGCGCTCCCAGCGGTTGTCACGGTCCATGGCGTAATAGCGGCCAATAATAGAGGCAATCTTGCCGGTGGTGGTGTCCAGGTGGTTCTGCAGGTCTGTCAGATAGCCTAGGCCGCCTTTGGGGTCAGTGTCACGGCCGTCTGTGAAGGCGTGCACGTACACCTGCTCCAGCCCCTGCTGCTGTGCCAGCGAGCAGAGGGCTTTGAGGTGGTCAATATGCGAGTGCACGCCGCCGTCTGAGACCAGGCCAATCAAATGAACCGGTTTCTGGTTCTCTTTGGCGTACTGCCACGCATCTTGCAGCACCGGGTTCTGGCCTAAGGTATTCTCTCTGATGGCTACGTTGATGCGCACCAGGTCCTGGTACACCACGCGGCCTGCGCCCAGGTTCATGTGGCCCACCTCAGAGTTGCCCATCTGGCCTTCGGGCAGGCCCACGGCTTCGCCGGATGCCTGCAGCCGGGCGTGCGGGAAACGCTGGAACAATGAATCAATGAATGGGGTATTGGCGTGCTCAATCGCCGATACGGAAGGGTCTGTTCCCAGTCCCCAGCCGTCTAGAATCATCAAAAGTACCTTCTTGCTCATGCGCGTAAAGATACAAGCCTCTGGTTAAAATGCAGCTAAAACGGGTTGGTTCTCTCAAATTGCTGTATATTTAAGCAGTGAAACCGCCTTTCCTTTGGCATAGTTTTGGCTTAACAACAGGTAAATCTGCATAAACATAGACATGAAAAATTTGAAGAGATGGCTGGCAATGGCCGTGGTGCTGATGGGAATCTTGGTGGGTGCCGGACAAGTGGCGGCCCAATCTGACATTATGGGGGGCGTGCAGTCTGCCATCAAAGCCGGTTCCTCCCGTGACCTGGCCCGCTATTTCAACTCTAAGGTAGAAGTGAGCATTAACGGTGACAACGCCAGCTACAGCCAGAGCCAGGCAGAAATGGTGCTGCGCAACTTCTTCGGGAAGAATGCGCCGGTCAGTTTCAGCTTTGAACACCAGGGTGGCTCTGAAGACGGCCAGAAGTATGCCATTGGGAAATATACCCACAAAGGCGGCCGCTACAACGTGGTGGTGCGGGTAAAACGTTACGGTGATGCCTATAAAATTGACACCATTGAGTTTAAATGAGTGAAACGTTAGATTTTAGACTTTTTTCTGAGCTTTCTCCAGGAATGATGTTCTTGTAGATAAAGAGGCGTGTTGAGGTGAAGTTATAAGGTAGCGGTTAAAGGCTTGAGATTTAGTTGTTTAATCATTGAATCCGCATGCTTTGTGCCACCTAATGTTAAAACTTCTATCTGGCGTCTTATGTCTAACATCTAACACCGTAAAATTTATAATAGACTGGTTTTGGTCTTATCACAGAAAAGGCACCGAATGTTCGGTGCCTTTTTTTATTTTTGCACCGTGAAAGCACCGTACCTTACCCCAGAAGGCATTAGGGCATTTATCCGGCAGGCCCTGCAGGAAGACGTCAGAGACGGCGATCACTCCTCGTTGGCCGCCATTCCGGAAAGTGCCACCAACCAAGCCAAGCTTTTGGTGAAGGATGAAGGCGTGTTGGCGGGCGTGGAGCTGGCCTGGAAAATCTTTCATGAGGTAGACCCTGCGCTAAGGCTGGAGGTGCTGCTGCAAGACGGGGCGCAGGTGCGGTACGGTGATGTGGCCTTTACCGTGCACGGCAAGGCGCAGTCTATCCTAACCGCTGAGCGGCTGGTGTTGAACTGCATGCAGCGCATGAGCGGCATTGCCACTTACACGCAGAGCATTGCCAAACTGATTGAAGGCTCCGGTGCCAAACTGCTGGACACCCGCAAGACTACCCCCAACTTCAGAATGATGGAGAAATGGGCGGTTCTGATAGGCGGCGGCACCAACCACCGGTTTGGGCTGTTTGACATGGTCATGCTCAAAGACAACCATGTAGATTACGCAGGCGGCATAAAACAGGCTATCAAAGCCACGCATGAGTACCTGCAGAAGCTGGGCAGGCAGTTGAAGATTGAGGTGGAGACCCGTAACCTGGACGAGGTGCGGCAGGTGCTGGAGGTAGGCGGCGTAGACCGCATCATGCTGGACAACTTCAAGGTGGAACTGCTGCGTGAAGCCGTAGAACTGATTGGCGGTAAGTATGAGACTGAGGCCTCTGGCGGGATCACAGAAGAAACCATCAGGGCCGTGGCCGAAACCGGGGTGAACTATATTTCAGTAGGAGCCTTGACGCACTCCAACCGCAGCTTAGATTTGAGCCTGAAAGCGTTTTAGGGTATCAGGTAGTACGTATCAAGACAGAAGAGGAAAGAATAAAAAACCATTTAAGGTAGTAACGTAGGAAGCAGCAAGTTGGCAAGACAGTAGTCATGATACGTGATACTTGCTACGCGATACCATTGAGTTATGCAGCAACCAAACCAAAGAGGCGGACACCGCGTGGCGCAACAGCAGCCATCCAATCCGCTGGCCATTAAGACGAAGAAGAACCAGGTAGACAAGAATGACTACGCCAAAATGGCGCTGGTGCAGGTCTGGAAGAAAGAGTGGTGGCGGGCATTGATTCCGCTGGTGCTGATTTCCCTGCCTGCGGTCTTTGACTTCTCCTGGTGGTGGATCAGCATTGCCGTGGTTGTGACCATTCTGTATGTGCTGGTGCGCTCAGCGCAGGTGATGGGCGTGACCCAGATGGAGCAGAGCAGCGTGCTGTTTGAGCGGGTCATGTTTGAGATTGACCAGCGCCAGATCCTGATGAAGCGCAATGACCGGGAGGGCATGGCCCTGCAGTGGGACATGATTGACAGCGTAACCCAAACCAAAGATGCCTATAAGATGTATCTGAAGGGCCCAACCCCAGATCAGCTGCCGGCAGGTTTCAGAGGTTGGCTGGCCAAAACGTTCAACGTGCCTATCTTCCTGTACCTGCCGCACCGCATCTTCAACAGCCCTAATGACTTAAAGCTCATGGATTCGCTGCTGCGCCGTAAGAACTTTCTGGCCGCGTAAGCGTCTAACCCTACTAAAACCCGTTTTTGCCTTAAACTCCTGAGAAATGATAAAAAATATTCTTTCCGTTTTTGCCGTGGCCAGTGTGCTGGTTTTGTCTTCTTGCAGCAGCGAACCGTCTGACCTGCGCCCAGAAACCAAAGTGTCTGTTGACTCTGTGCCTCCGGGGCACCGTAACAATACGTCTAACATTGATGCCGGCTCTTACCAAGAAGGGCATGATGATGTGTACATCAACCATGATGAGCATGCCAATGAGATCAAGAAAGAGGTAGAGGGGGTGCCGGCCTCACAGAAAGCCACCAACGCTGAGAACGTAACCAACCACAAGTAATACGTTTGACCGTGAACCCGTTTCTGGCCTTCTTTTTAGAAAACAGGCCAAAAACGGGTTCACTTTATTTTACCCTTATGAAAAAGAATGTAAAGGCCTTACTGCTTGCTTTGGCGGTTTTCTCGTTTGCCGCCTGCCAGTCTTCTTCTAAAGAGGCCCCCCAGGCAGAGGCGGGCGTAGAAGGCGCAGCAACGGTTGCGGCAGACAGCACCTCGGCCGCAGGCCGGCAAATGGCGTATATGTGCCCCATGGAGTGTGAAGGGAGTGCGAGCATGCAGCCCGGCAAGTGCCCGGTATGCGGCATGGACCTGGTAGAAAACCCAGACTACACGCCGGCAGACTCCACCATTACACAATAACGGGTACGCCCACGCCCGCCCTTGGGGCGCGGATTTCAGATTCTATCCTTTCCCCCTCCACCAATGGCACAGCCGGCAGATTGGTTTAGCACCTGGTTTGACTCTCCGTATTACCATGTCCTGTACAAGAACCGTGACGTACATGAGGCGCAGCGGTTCATGGACAACCTCCTGGCCTATCTGCAGCCCAAGCCTACCTGCCAACTGCTGGACTTAGCCTGCGGAAAGGGAAGGCACGCCATTTACCTGAACCAGAAAGGCTATGACGTGACCGGGCTGGACCTGTCAGCCCGCAGCATTGCCTATGCCCGGCAGTTTGAGAACGAGCGCCTGCATTTTTACCGGCATGACATGCGGGACGTCTTTCGGCCGGAGGCGTTTGACCTGGTGCTGAACCTGTTCACCAGTTTCGGGTATTTTGCCAATGACTATGAGAACGTGGTGGCCTTGCGGGCAACCACAGCGGCGCTCAAACCGGGCGGCAGGCTGGTGATTGACTTCATGAACACCCCCAAGGTCATCTCGCGGCTGGTGGCCAGGGAAACCAAAGAAGAGGCCGGCATTGCCTTTCATATTACCCGGCAGGTGGAGCAGGGGTTTCTGGTGAAAACCATCAGGTTTCAGGACCGGGGGCAGGAGTTTGAGTTTGTAGAGCGGGTGCGGGCCTTGCAGTACGGGGAGTTTCTGGAGTACTTCGGGCTGGCGAACCTGCGGCTGCGGGCTGTCTTTGGAGATTACCAGTTAGGGCCGTTTGACCCCGAAAAGAGTGAACGCATGATTTTCGTGCTGAAAAAATAAGACCATGGTCATAGCCGTAGCTATTCTTTTTATCACTGTTTTAATGGCGGGGTGGCTGGTGCGGTTTCTGCCGCAGAACAACCAGCGCTGGCTTAAGTTGTTGCTGGCCTTTAGCGGGGCCTATCTGTTCTCCCTTACCATTCTGCACATTCTGCCAGATGTGCTGCTGAGTACCCAGGAACCGCACCGGGTGGGTTTTTACATCTTGGGCGGGTTCTTTCTGCAGTTGGTGCTGGAGGTGTTCTCCCACGGGATTGAGCACGGCCACATTCACGCCCACGGTGGCCATGGCCATGGGGGGCAGCACAGCCACTCAGTGCCGGTGCTGCTGCTGGTGTCTCTGATCATACACTCGCTGCTGGAAGGCAGTGTGTTGATTCAGAGCAGGATGGCGGCGCAACAAGCCCATGAGCACCTGCACACGCACGCCCACGTGGGCGATAACTTCTACCATATTCTGGCAGGCATTGCCCTGCACCATATTCCGGCGGCCATTGCGCTCATGTCTGTGCTGGTAGACCGATTACACAGCTTCAAAAAGGCATTTGGGTATCTGCTGCTGTTTGCGTTGGCGGCACCGGCGGGGTTGCTTTTTAGTAACTATGTGGCGCTGGAGCAGCTGCTCTCCGGCGAGGCCTATACGGTTCTAACGGGTCTGGTGGTAGGCAACTTCCTGCATATTTCCACTACCATTCTGTTTGAAACCAGCCCGGAGCACCGCTTTAACCAAGGGAAGCTGTTGGCAACCCTTGCCGGGGCGTTTTTAGCGATTGGGGCGGGGATGTTGTAGGGCACTGTTTTTAGCCTGTTTTACGAAAAACAGGTCAAAAACAGGTTTCCCAAGCCTGTCTGGGCTCTTCTTTTATCAATTTGAATCCCTCCCTTTGCTGTTGTGATGCATAGTTGGCTGCTCCGCTGGCTTAGCCGGTTGGTGCTACCTGAGTTTGATAACTGCCAATTGCTGCCGCTGCAGTGCATAGCCTGCATGTTCCATGCTGCTGTTGCAATACAATGCGTAGTCTGCTGTTCCCCTGGCTCTCCCGTTTGCTGCGGTGCGAAATCCTATTGCTGTTTCATCTTTTCCGGTAAGCGCTCACGGCCGCAGGGCCCCGTCCTGGGCGGTGAGCACTGCTGTTAAAACTACGCCTTTGGCGTTGCCTTCGGCACCGTATTAATAGAGGCGCTCACCCCCACGACTGGTTCAGGTTCCTCTCCTGTTACTGCTTGTGCTATTATGTCTGCTTCAGTAGGCAATGGTTGCTGTTCCGCTAGCCTGAGGCGAGCCCGTGCTGCGCACATCAGTCAAGAGCAGAAGGGTTGATTGATCATTGTTGCTTGCCTGTTGCGATGGTTTCCCACATCCCGCGCTGGCGCGAGTCTTCAGACTCGTGCCCGTCTCTGCCTGCCCTCGCGGCGCGGCTGCGAGACCAGGCATTGCTGCTTCATTCGTGCTGAAGTACCTGAGATGTAAAGAAAGGACTCAGAACTCATAACTCAAGACTCAGAACTCTCTTTGATACTCCCCCTTTGAAGGGGGCGAAGGGGGATGTTTACACAGGAGGACACGCATGCCAGATCAATACCCATGGTGCTACATATCGTTGAGCCCTGACAAGCATTGCGCTCTTCCGGATTTGCAATCCGGAAGCTGGTACACGGGGATTTGCAATCCCCGCGGCGGCACGTTTGATCTGCAGGCGCCGCAGATTGCAAATCCGGAGGTAGCAGGTCCAGAATGGCAAATCCCGGACAGCCGAGGACATGCATTGCAGATCTACGGTCACCCGGCACTTGCCCCACGCATTCCAGATCATTCCCCGCCAGGGAGGGGTTGGGGCTGGGATCCACGTATGGCTGAACTTCCCGCGGTTTCCCGCCAGGCTGGAGAATCGCCCCATCTCAGGGTACGGAACCGGAGTCTCGCGCCAGTCCCATCTTCCAACCATCACAAATGCCCAAAGGGCTCATAGCGTCTGCAGGGCCTGCGGGCGTCTGGGCCCATTTCTGTTTCTGGCCTGTTTTTCTAAAAACAGCTTGAAAACGAAGAAGTGAACCTAAACTTAGGCCGCGTGTGTATTTTCGCGTAGAAGGAGTAACGTCTGGTTTAAAGGCTGAGATATGAAAAAATCTGTGATCTGGGTAGTGGTGCTGCTCCTGCTGGCGGCGGCGGGCTACTGGCTTTATAAGCGGTACGGGCAGGGACCAGAGTACTCCCTGTACAAACTCAAAGAGGCCGTAGACGCCCGTGACATGCAGGCGCTGGAAAAATATGTAGACGTGGAGCAGACCACCACCAGCCTGCTCAACCAGACGGTGCAGGCCGGAATGGCCGACCTGCCGGAGCAGGAACGGGCCATGGCGGCCATGTTTCTGGGTATGGCCATGGCATCACACAAAGACCAGATGCTGGAGGCCATCAGGGAGCAGGTGACGCGCTATGTGGAGCAGGGTCCGGCAGAGGGCGGTCCGCCCGCGGGGGTGACGCAGCAGGAGTGGGAACAGGTGCAGGCGCTGCTGCCCATGCAGAAACTGCTGGAAGAAAGCCAACTGGCCCAGAGCAAATTGGAGGGCGTCTCGTACGTGAACAGGAAAGACTCGCTGGCCGTGGTGGGGCTGGACCTGCGGGTGCCGTCCAGGGCAGAGCCGGTGGTGGTAGAGGTGCAGATGCGCGACCGTAACGGCTACTGGCAGGTCATTGGCCTGCCCAATGCGGGGCTGGTGCTCAAAGAACTGGGGCTGCTGGAGCTCTGGCGCAACAGCCGAAACCTGCCCAGGCTGAAGCTGCGCATGTAATAAGAATACTTTTCCTCGGCGGTGCCGAACCCGAATTTTTCAACCCATGTAGGCACATTTGCTGTTTTTGACCTACTTTTCTGAAAACAGCCCCAAAACGGCGGCGGCTCCTAACTCATGAACCATATCCTTTTGATTGACTGCCCAGACCGCAAAGGGCTGATCTTTACCATTACACAGATTGTCTTCGGGGCAAACCTGAACATCACCAGCAATGACGAGTTTGTAGACCGCCAGCGCAATCATTTCTTCTTGCGGGCTGAACTGGCCGGCGAGGTGCAGCCCCCGCACCTGGTGGCGCAACTGCAGGCCGTTCTGCCGCCAGAGGCCCACATCAGGCTGGTGCCGGAGCGTAAGAAAGACATTGTGGTGCTGGTTACCAAAGAGCACCACTGCATTGGCGATCTGCTGCTGCGCCATGAGTACGGCGACCTTAACGCCAACCTGCTGGCCGTGGTGGGGAACTACGCAGAGCTGGAAACGCTGGTGGCACGGTTCAACATCCCGTTCCATTTCATTACGCACGAAGGCAAAACCCGGGAGGCGCATGACGCCGAGATGGCGCAAGCCATACAGGCCTACAACCCCGAGTACGTGGTGCTGGCCAAGTACATGCGCGTGCTGAACCCCCAATTTGTAGAGCAGTTCCCCAACCGCATTATCAATATTCACCACTCGTTTCTGCCCGCTTTCATTGGTGCCAATCCTTATAAGCAGGCGTTTGAGCGCGGCGTGAAGATTATTGGCGCCACCGCCCATTTTGTGAACAATGAGCTGGATGAAGGTCCTATCATTGCCCAGAACGTGATCCAGGTGAACCACGCCCAGAGCGCCAGAGATATGGCGCAGGCGGGGCGTGATGTGGAGAAGATTGTGCTGGCGCAGGCGCTTAAGCTGGTATTCTCAGAGAAGGTGTTTGTGAACAACAACAAGACCATCATCTTTTAGGGATTAGACTTCCTGTTTTGGGGCTGTTTTTCTGAAAACAGCCCCAAAACAGGAAGTCCCTTTCGGCAGGGCCGCCCTCTGTTGCCCGCCCAGCTGCTGGCGCAGATGTTAACGTCCTGTTAAAGTGGCGTATAGATGGTGTAAGTCACGGGGGTTCTGCTAACTTTACTGAAGTTAGTTCTGAAAGAAGTTCCACGTTTTCCCCCTTGCCTGCCCATGAAAACAAAACTACTGTTGCTGCCCGTGCTGTTTAGCGGGGCGCTGGCGTCTGCCCAAACCCCCTCTGGGGCCCTCACGCTAAAACCGGCCCAGCCGAAAGCAGGCCAGGAAATCAAGCTCACCTATAACCCCGCCGGTACTAACCTAGCCAACGCTTCATCGGTGACGGCGCTGGTGTATGCCTACAATGATGACAAGCCCAACGTGCAGGAGGTGGCCATGGCCAAAACCAAGAACGGCTGGGAAGGGAACTTCAAACCCGCCCCCGAGGTAGACGGGGCCGTGGTGCTGTTCCGGCACGAGGAAACTATTGACCACAACAAAGGCAAAGGCTATTCCTTTTACCTCTATGATGCCAAAAAGCAACCGGTGGCGGGAGCGGCGTTTGGGCTGGGGGCTATGCGCGCCGAGTGGGGCTCTTTCATTGAACTGGACCGCGATCCCAAGCAGGCGTTAGAGCTGCTGGAGCAGGAGGAGGCCCGTTTCCCGGCCCGCAAGCGCGAGGTGCTGCCCATCAAGCTCTACACCCTCATGGCCGTGTATAAGGGAGACGAAGGAAAACAGAAAGTAAAGGCTGAGCTGGATGCCCTGAGCAAAGAACCAAACCTGACCGTGAAGGACCTCTCTACCCTGGCTACCTACTACGGCCGCGTGGGCGAAAAAGAGAAAGCCGCGGCCTTTGCCGATCAGGTGAAAGCCAAAGAGCCCAAAGGCGAGTACGTGCAGAGCCAGCGCCGCATGGCCTATTTCATGGAGAAAGACCCAGACAAGCGCAAGGAGCTGGCGTTTGCCTTTGCGGCAGATTTCCCTGCCTATGAGCAGCTGCCCAGCCTGTTGGGCAGTATTGCCATTGACTATGCCGTAGAAGGCAAGATGCAGGAATTTGAAAGCCTGCTGCAAAAGTATCCTTCGGTAGGCACGTCTGGCACGTATAACTCGGCGGCCTGGAAATTGTATGAAAGCGGCGAGAACCTGCCCCAGGCCAAAGCTTTGGCCCAGAAAGGCTACCAGCTGGCCCAGAAGGAAGTGACCCAGCCAACTGCCAAGAAAGATGAGTTCACCCCTGCCTCAGACTGGAAAAAGAGCCGGGAGTATGCCTTAGGCCAGATAGCCGATACCTACGGGGCCATTCTCCTGAAAGAGGGGGACAAAGCCGGGGCCGCCCAATACCTGGCTGAGGCGTACACCTACACCCGCGGCCGCAGCACCAGCATCAATGACCGCTACGCCGAGGTGCTGGCTGCCAGCCCAGACCGCGCCCGCGCCCAGAAAACGTTAGAAGAGATAGTGGCCAGTGGCAACAGCACCCCCAAGGTGAAAGGCTACCTCAAAGACCTTTACACCCAGGCCAAAGGTGAAACCGGCTTTGATACCTATTGGGCAAAAGTAGAGGTCCCGGCCATTGAGAAGCTTAGGGCAGACCTCAAGAAGAAGATCATATCAGAGAAAGCCCCCTCGTTTGAGTTGCTAGATTTGAACGGCAAGCCCGTTTCACTGGCGTCTCTGAAGGGCAAAACCGTGATAGTAGACTTCTGGGCCACCTGGTGCGGCCCGTGTGTGGCCTCTTTCCCGGGCATGCAGCAGGCCGTGAACAAATTCAAAGACGATGACAAAGTGGCCTTCGTGTTTGTGAACTCCTGGGAAAACGGGGAAGACAAGAAGAAGAGCGCCGGTGACTTCATGGCCAAGAAAAACTACACGTTTCAGGTGCTCCTAGACGACCAGAACAAGATGATAGAAGCCTACAAGGTGACGGGTATCCCCACCAAGTTCGTGTTAGACGGCAACGGCAACATCCGGTTCAAGAGCGTGGGCTACTCTGGTAACAACGAGAAGACCGTGCAGGAGATCAGCATGATGGTAGAACTGCTCAAGCCGGAACTGCTGACCAGTGTGCAGTAAGCAGATATTTTTTCAAAAACAGGAGAGGCCAAAGCAACAAGTTTGGCCTCTCCTGTTTTCGTCCTGTTTTGGCCAAAACAGGCCGAAAACAGAAATTCTAAAATCATAAAAGCAGCGTCTGTTGCTCCGTTTTTTGGAGTTCAATTTGTGGCTGATTGAAGATAAAGGTCAGCCTATACCATAGGGCAACAGCAAAGAACAGGAGCAGCAAAACCTCATAAAGCCAAAGTTTAGACCTGAACCTCTTATCAAAAATTGCTCTAACCAAGAGAATTAAGATAAGCAATACCGTGAACATCAATAGACCAATCCCTAAAAGCCCGTGCGGGTCAATTGGGGCAACGGCTATCATGATAGAGAGCAACAAGTGCCCTCCTAGAAAAGCTATTGCCCAAATATCATAATACCCTCCCAGTTTCATTGTCTGTTAGTACATCTTGGGCAACTCAATTCCCTTGATCTTGCGGTATAAACTAATGGCAGTGCTGTCTGTGAGCCCAGAGATAAAGTCTGTGATGTTCAGGATGCGCTCATAAGCATCTGTCGCAATTTTCCGGTCACGGGCCAGGTACTGGTCTGGGATCAGGTCCAGGTATTTTCTGTGGCGGCTGGCGGTGGGGTTGAACACGGCTTTGAGGAAGGCATCCAGCAAACCGCCCAGCACCTCAAAGCCGGCGGCCTCAATCTCCAGCACGGGGCGGTTGCGGTATATCTTCTCAATAGACACCGCCTTGATCTGGTCTAGGGCCGCCTTCTGCTGGATCTCATTGATGAGCGGCTGGTCATACGTGCCTGCCAGAATGGCTTCTTCGTGCCGCAAAAAAATAGCGGCGCATTCCTGAATCAGGTTGCCTATGATGAGGGCCCGCCAGAAGCCCAGCTGCTCATGCCGGTCATAAAATTCTATGCTGGACTTTCTGCCCGGGTCCCGGTTCAGGAGGGGCTGCAACAGGGCTTCTGCCTGCTCAAACGGAATCAGGCCCAGTTTGCAGCCGTCTTCAAAGTCAATGATGCGGTAACAGATATCATCAGCGGCTTCTACCAGAAACGCCAACGGGTGCCGGTGAAAGGTGTGCTCCCCGCTGGGGATCAAGCCCAGTTCAGTGGCAATCATCTGGAAATGTGCCTGTTCAGACTGAAAGAAGCCGTATTTTTTCTCGCTGGTGCGCCGGGTGCCTTTCACTACCTGGTCAGAGGGGCGCGGGTATTTGGTGAAGGTGGCCAGGGTGCTGTAGGTGAGGCGCATGCCGCAGCTGCCGCTGCTCTGGCCCGGGTGCGTGTGCGTGAGAATTCTGAACCCGGCGGCGTTGCCCTCAAAATTCTGCAGGTCGGTTTTCTGGGCCTGGGTGAGCGAAAGCAGGTAAGGCGCGGCTTCGTCACTCTTGAAATAGGCAGAGATGGCGTCTTCGCCGGAATGCCCGAAGGGCGGGTTGCCAATGTCATGCGCCAAACAGGCCGCCGCCACCATGTCGCCAAAGTCAGAGGGTTCCAGGTGCGGGTGTGTCTCTTTCAGGGCGGGGTACTTTTCCAGAATAGTCTTACCCACCATGCGGCCCAAAGACCGGCCTACGCACGAGGTTTCCAGGCTGTGGGTGAGGCGGTTGTGCACAAAGTCACTTTCGGGCATGGGCATGACCTGCGTCTTGTTCTGCAATCGCCGGAACGGCGAAGAAAACACAATGCGGTCATAGTCTATCTGGAAGTCTCCGCGCACCGAGGTGTCTGTGGCGGCGGATGAGGCTGGGGCGGCAGCGCGCTCTTTGGAGATGAGGCGCTCCCATTTCATCTGTGGCATGGCAAACTCTAAAACACTAAGCTACGGTTACCCGCGCTCCCATGCAAGCCCCTGGCTGCCCATCTGGGCAAATTGCGTTTTGGGGCTGTTTTCTGGCAATACTTCGGACATTTTAAGGTAGAAGGATAAAAAAGGGCAGAAGCACTGTTAGCGGTGTGTGAAAACTACTACGGCTTCCGCCCCCGGCCCCG